>CAYPXK010000059.1:0-14525 GCA_964414695.1 uncultured Thermoproteaceae archaeon
GTCGATATATGGCGTGAGTGAAGAGTTCCAGAAGCTTGTTGATAGACCTGAGATAGCAGCTGCAAGCAGAAAGATAAGTGGTTCTCGTAGAATTACCGACACGTATATCAGATATATGTAGAGTGCTGCTAACAACTCTGAAATTGCTATGAAGAGCCATCTATGACCAAGTCTATCGCACAAGTAGCCAACTACCGGTATCGTAACTGTGGTTATGAGCGCGTTAATAGACTGGAAGAGTGCTAGTGTAAAGTGGTGCAAACCTGCCTTCTTTAAGACCAATCAACAGCTCGTAAGGAGCTATGAAGAACCATAGTGGGTAAGCAACTGATATGGTGAATAGAGAACTGACAAGTCTTCTATTTGTCAAAAATTGCTTGATTAGCGATAGTCCAATTGTCGATCCACCACTGCTGCTCTCAATCTGTCTCAGCTCAATGTACCTCAATATGTACACTACAGGAAGAGCACTTATGATAGATGCTGCAAGAGGTACGATGTATGCAACGGAGATATCCCCAAAGTACACCAGCATGAACGGCACTATAAGCGGGGCAGCTATCTGAATGGCGAACTTAAGACTCTCATAGATTGACACAGAGAGTGACTTGTACCTCCTGGTTAGCGTGAGTATGATACTGTACGTAGCTAGGTTGAAGAAGCCAAAGGCTAGCATACTTAGGCAGAACGCTGTTGACACGACTACGAGGACTAGGGAGACAGGACTGAAGGCCGTCGAGAAGAAAAGAGTGTATGAACATGAGGCAAGCACTATGGCTACGTAGTACAGCGTCAGAGGTTTTACCCCCAGAAAAGCCACTAGACTTGGAATTAGGCTAAAACACCAGACAAATACAAGAATAAGACCAAGCAGGGCATACCGGATAGAAAACTTGTTGACTAGTAACGTACTCATGAGAGGCTCAATACTCATTGCAAAGGTTAGTAATAGAATAGATAAGTATAAGCTAATAAAAATGGTGTTTAACCTCATTACCTGATACCGAGTATAGCATCTTAGTAAGAATTTTAAGATTATCTTAAAAATCTAGTTCATAAGTGAGTATCTTGGTATGAGATTGATAGGAATCGAAGTTTTACCATTTGTTGATGTAGGGATTTAAGAGATGAAAGTTGTTAATCATGTTGTTACAGTTCTTTTAACATTTTTGATAGTTCCTCTCCATGTAGTAAGAATATCAGTGCCATAGGAAATGCCAGTAATTCTGTGAAGAATATTGTTTGTAACATTCACTAGATTATAAATCCTTTTTTGAGATTGTGATGCCCATGCACCCGTCATACTCATATAATTTTATTCTATTTCAGCTCCTGGGAATTGCTACCTTGTTTATTCGGTTCTCTCTTTCCGGAGGTCTTTAACGTTCATTTATTACTATGTCCTATCTCCAATGCTTAGACAATTTTTAATATCCTGTGTTGACATTGTCCTAGGTGTCATGCTTCGAGTAGTATCATTTGACTGTTATGGAACACTTGTAGATTGGTTATATTCATTTAGGAACTACCTCGGGATGGTCTTCAGGGAGTTCAGAAATATTGATGAGCTAGTTAAGGAGTTTTTAGCTATTGAGCAGAGACTCATAATGTGTGGCAAATTTATTAAGTATTCCAATATTCTAAAGTCGTGTCTATATGAACTAGCTAGGAAGCTTAATATTGAGGTAACTCCTGAAGTATTGGAGGGCATTGTTATTGCTTTTGCTAAGTCTCCGCCCTTTCCAGATGTGTATCCTTCTCTAAAAATTATCAAAAACAAGTTCAATATTAAGTTAGCAATTTTGTCGAATACTGAACGTAGGTTAATTAATATCACATTATGTGGCATGGAGGATTTATTTGACTACATTATTACGGCTGAAGATGTTGGCACCTATAAACCTAATATTGATGCTTTTAGGAAATTCTTAGAGATTTTGAATGTACTTCCTGAAGAGGTTCTTCACGTATCTGCATATATATGGTATGATCTTGAGCCAGCACGGAGAGTTGGTATGAAGACTCTGCTTGTTGATCGATACGGGTTTAATTGGGATTTAAAAGTTGGGTCTCTTCTGGAGCTTCCGGATATTATTAGTAAGTTTTGTTAATTTTTCATAATTTTGAGAGTGGTTCTATGACTGTTCTCTTCTTTATGAATATGCCTGAGCTCAGTACGGTATATGCACCTACCCTAGATCCCTGACCGATCACTGCTCCAAGTTTCTCTACCGCTCTGCCTCTGACTGGCCTATGCTCGATCACGTGTCCTGGTCTTAGGCTGCGAGTAACAACTCCCGGTTCTATAACTGCTTCAGGACCCACTACTGAACAGCTGAGGTATGCATTTCTGCCAATTGTACATTTCTCAAGTACTACGCTCTCAGTAATGTCGACATTGGATCCTACGATCGTTTCCTGTTCTATAACTGTGCTATTTCTTATTAATGCATTATTTCCAACATATACTCGACGACCAATGTATACTGGGCCGCGAATAATTGCATCATGATCGATCACTGCACCTTCATCAATTATTATAGGACCATCCTTGGGCTCTAGCAATGCACGTGTACTTATCCTAGCCTTGGGATGTATATAGAGTCCAGTCTCGGCTTCTGTAGAAAGCACAGCTTTAGCTAGTGTGAGCAGATCCCAGGGATTCTGAATTTTGCACCAGCTTCCTGACCAGTAGGTCTTGTCTAGCTTAGCACCTTCACGGACGGCTCTTCTGACTCCCTCTACTGGATCCTGTATGACAGGTTCCAGGAACTGGCTTTCAACCATTGCTATACCTGTCCACACAATGTCAGGTCGGGCTTCCTTCTGTAGAGTTAAGTCAACTATCTTTCCTGTAGATGTGTCAAGTTCAGGAACAGGCATGCCCTCAGCATTCTCACATGGTGCCGCGAGCAATGTCATGTCCGCACCTGTTGAAGTGTGGTAACTGACGAGTATGCTTACAGCATCTGTAGGTACATACACGTCACATGGTACAATGATGTAGGTTCCCTCTCTGGGAACTGCTGAAAGATCCTCAATCACCCTAACATCTTTAGGAACATTCTCGACTTCGACCTGCAGATCTCTCACTAGCAGAAATATTTCCTTAACATCAAACTTCCTAAGTATAGATGAGTAATGTTCGACTAAAGTTTTTCCACATATTCTAATGATGAAGCTATCTTGAAACTCCTCAAATTCTGTTGTTAACCTTTTTGCAATTAATAAACCCCTCAACATGTTATTCAACCGTTACGGTTTTTGCAAGGTTTCTTGGCTTGTCAGGGTCAAGTCCTCTAAATACTGACGTGTAGTATGCCAGCAGCTGCAGAGGTACAATGTATGGAATTGGTGCAAGCCTATAATCAATATTCGGCATTTCAAATATGAAGTTACACAATTTTCCAAACTTAATTACATATTTCTTTGGTACAAGTGCTATAGTGTAGGCATCTCTAGCATTCATCTCCATGACGTTTCCAACGATGGCATCAACATAGTAATCATCAAGCACGGTGAAAACTACAGGGAATCCTGTCTCGACCAGTGCTATTGGACCGTGCTTACTCTCGCCTGCAGGATATGCCTCGGCATGTATGTATGCGATCTCCTTCAGTTTAAGTGCACCCTCCATGGCTATTGGCACACCGAGCCCCCTCCCCAGGTAGTAGACATTTGTCCTGTCCTTGATGTACTTTGCAAGGACCTTGCACTTAGCCTCGTGCATGCGTATTATGGTCTCGACAAGCTTCGGCATATCCTGAAGTTGATTCATAAGTGCAGCATAGTCATCTTGTGGAAGTTTACCAGTTTCGCGTGAGTACACTAGTGCAAGCACGGTAAGTACCGCAATCTGTGTTGTGAAAGTCTTCGTAGCTGCAACACCAATCTCAGGTCCTGCCCTTGTGTATATTGCGAGATCCGACTCACGTGGTATTGTACTGTCTACGACGTTTGATATTGCAACTATCTTACATCCACGCATCTTAAATGCACGTACTGCCATGAGAGTGTCGATGGTTTCTCCTGACTGAGATATTGCAATTAGCACATCCCCATCCTCGGCAACGTTCAGATACTTCCTGTACTCAGATGCGATGAACGTATGTACATCAGCACCTGCAAGTTCTGTGAATAGGTACTCTGCAACAAGACCAGCATGATAGGATGTTCCAGCACCGGTGATGAAGATCCTCTCAGCGCTTCTCAACAGTTTACATACTTCGCGAATCTTATCAAGCTCAATTCCACTGAGCGTGTTACTGAGAGCAAGTGGCTGCTCATGAATTTCCTTAAGCATGAAGTGCGGATAGCCTCCTTTGCTTGCCATATCAGGACTCCACGTTATTACACGTACCCTCTGTCTCCAGTCGACCTTCTCCCCCCTATGTTCGATATAGACCTCCGTCGGTGTAACATATCCAATCTCGTGATCTTTCAGCACAATTACTCTGTTAGTGTACTCTAAGACTGCGGGGATGTCACTTGCTACAAGCTTTAGCCCATCCCCAATTCCAATTATCAGCGGTGAGGTGAGTCTTGCAAAGAATATCTTGTTCGGCTCCTGAGTTGTTATTAATGCAATCGCGTAGGTTCCTTCAAGCCTCGCAACCGCTCTCTTAAACGCTTCAAATGGATCAAGTCCCTGTCTTATATAGTCCTCAACAAGGTGAGCAATAACCTCTGTATCGGTTTCACTTCTAAATACATGTCCCTTAGCTTCGAGCTCTTGCTTAAGCTCGAGATAGTTTGATATTATTCCATTATGTACAACGGCGATAGTGCCTGTACAATCAACATGCGGATGAGCATTCTCATCACTTGGCTTGCCATGAGTTGCCCATCTCGTATGTCCGATGCCTACACTTCCCTGAAGATTATCGAAGTCAAGCTTTTTACATAATTCAACAATTTTTCCTTTGCCTTTCCTTATAATTAGATCTGAGTCCTTAATAACTGCAATCCCTGCAGAGTCATATCCACGGTACTCAAGTCTCTCTAAGCATCTACGGATGGCACGACCTATAGGTTCTCTAAGTACGTCAGCTAAAGCAACTATACCAACTATACCGCACAGATGTGCTAGTTGTCACGAAGTTAAATAAACGTTTGTTATCAGCATGCTATTCTGGTAAGGTTAAGTTCTTACGTCATGAGTGATATCTATACTGCACAATGAGTCAACAAGAGCCCCTTCCACTAGAGAAAGTGAAGGAGCTGTACCCTCTATTTGCAAAACTCTTCGAAGAGAATGTTGTTAATAAGAATCTACTACACGCATTCGATAGAGTATGGATTGCACTTCACTGCATAGACATGTGTGTGTATAAGCAGTTTGTGAACTATTTTGCACTTGGCTTAAAAGAGTATAGAGATATGTGGAATAGAATTGCGAAAGAATTATTAGATAAACTTGGTGTAAAACCGGATGAGAAAGAGCCTCTCAGAACTATTTTAAAGGTAGGAGACCGTGAAATGAGAATGAACCAATTGATAAATATGCTACTTCTGATGTACTTTACGGAACATGAGGAGCTATGTAGACAACATGTTGAGCAGGTCAAGCTTCGATTACGTGCACTCAGCGACCATGCTAAGAGACTGGTAAGGGTCATAGCAAACGACAGCGAGGCAATGACGTATAGTTTCTTCAAGTTTGATGAGAAATGGCTTGGAGAATATTATAAAGACAGGATTGAGAGAACGTATGGACAGGAAGTTGACCTAAAGGACCTTGAGGTAGCCGTGGTTGAGCTCAACAAGGCTGGGCTAATACTGTACTGTAACATAGTGATAAGGGATTTTGCAAAACTTGACGTCAAGGTAATTAACGAGTACTACATAGCTCCACATCTTGCACCTATATGGAGAAACCCAGATCAATACCTGTAACATGATATTCAAGGCTGATGAAAGCTCCCGTAACTGAGAGTATGATGAATTCACGTACCGGCTGATGCAGATCAGCTACACCAGAGTCAACTAGAATTGAATTACGAGAACGTAGTATAAGCATTAGTATAGAACTACCACACGTGGAGTCAGAAGTACGTCGATGTCCAATGTGTGGACATCCTGTAGATCCAGATGATGTGTACTGCCCACGCTGCGGCTACTACCTCAGGAGGTATGAACTCACGTTACTGAAATTTGATTCCACCCTGACGGCAGAGCTTGCGAAATTGAAGACTCTAGATAAGTCCCCAAGGAAGGGTGTAAGTGTTGGAAAAATTGTAGCTATACTAGTTCTCGGCATATTATCGTTAGTAATGTTGTATTATATTCTTAACATGTTTACACCAAGAACACTAACAGAAATTCTCGGAGGCTACTCTATCTTCAGGCAGACATTTCTTAAAACGTCCATTCCAAGTAACGTTAAGCTTAGTGTACACAACATTTCGATGATAGCTAAGGCACTGTCATCCTTGCTAGGTCAAGCAATGGGTGGTGCTGGCGCATTGAGTGTACCTAAACTTGGTGCATACCTTATGAATATACTGGCGAGAGGCAGCTGCATAAAAGAGTCACCAAGTAGGTGCTTGTTGACATTAACGATACTTTTTAGAAATGTTCTACCACTCGATTTCAGTATTAAAGACTTGGTACTAAACATCTTTGAAGATAATAAGCTCATAAGAACTGTACACATGCGTAACATACCGATTAAGGCAAGCAGTCATTATAATGTCATAATAAACACATATGTAGACCGCTGTCCTCCTCAGGTGAGACTTGTACTACATGCGCTGGTATCAGTATACGGACTAGTCTACGAGATTAACAATACACTGATAATAGACGTTAGCTAACAGGGACAAGCATATTTAGGCGCGGGCACTGAACAAGCTCATGGAAACTGCCCGTCTGAGAGAGCCTGCTATAATACTCTTCATAGTCATAGCAATTGCGGGAGCTGTCGTTATAACATTGCTCAGTCAAGGATTCTCAAAACATGCTCAAAGTTCCAGCTCTAAAAGCAATGAGAGATCGATCATAGATACACAGAACGCAACCTGCGTAACAGTGATGGTTAGGGGTCATGGCTCATGCAAGACCATGCCAGTATCGTATCTACTTGTGATACAGATACAGAATGAGAAACCTAGCATGAATGTTGGAGAGCTATTCAAGAGCATAGTTAGACAATATAGTAAAATTGTGTCAATATTAAGAAAGAACGGATTTGAAGTCTATACAAAAGACATATCAATAAGACCCTCATACTCCTGGTATGGCTCTCACAGGGTGTTTCAAGGATACTATGTAAGAGTGCTAATACTAGCCTATACCAATGATATTAAACAGGTTGAGAACATTCTACCTCTCATAGCGCTGAGAAATGTATCACTATCATTTAGCTACGTATACAACTACTCCAAAGTTAAAGAATGTGCCTTACAGAATGCCATCCAAGACGCTTTAAAGAAAATTTACACAATTTCCCATATACTAGGCTACGAGTATGTGAAAATTCTACAGATAGAAGAATACCATACCTATACTATAGTACCAACCTTGAAACTTGAGACAGAAGTGCCAATATACGAGATGCCCAAGGAGATATACGCATCCGTTACCGTGAAAGCACAGGTTTGTAAATCAGTATCCTGATGCAAGAGGGTCACTAGGTTTCATTAACTCTCTTAAAAACACTGTAGCATAGCTTCCTCTAGGCAATTTAAATGTTATTTTAACAATTTTCTCAACCTCATTAACATTCAAAGAATCTACCTGAGGCATAACAGATGCAGGTCGAAATGTCCCTGCACTGCCTGCCTCCAATAAAGGATCACACTTGAACATGTTCAGGTCAATCCTCTCCTCTGTCAAGATTTCCCTCAGGAGGTCATGTGTTACACCACTGAGCAGCTTAATACCATAGCCAGGTACAGGAAGTACTAGGCAAGCTCTCCCCCTCTTTATAAGCTCATTAACTTTCTCTTTTATAGATTCAGAATTAACAAATATTATGTGCTTAGTAGGAAGCTTGTAATGATCCAGTAATGCTACATGATCTCCAACCTCTGCAAAGACTATAGAATACCCTTTCTCTATTCTTCTACTAAGCAACTTATTAAAAAGGTATGACTGATAGGCCTCAACATAGAGTCTAAGCAAGTTTTTTGGCAACTTTCTTAATGCTCCAACATAGTCTCTAGGATTCTTTGCAAGATGCTCTATGATAGTTCTTTCTGGCATAAATTTCAGAGATCTTGGCCAATACTCGAGTGCTTTACTATAATTTCCCTGCAGGAAGTACTCTCTAGCCTTTTGAATTCGTTCATCCTCTTCAACCCATGGTGTCCCAATCATTTCATTAATAGCTTCCTCGAATCTCCTCATTATTAGCAACTTACCTATTATGTGAGTATTTGGCCTCTTGAGACCAAATCTCTGATATCCATAGTAATTTGGTAGTCCTCTAGACTCTATCTGCCTAAGGCATTCATTGATTATCTCTATGGAAGGTTTTTCAACTTCTCTTATAGTTATTATGAAACGGTTACCCCATATATCCTGTGTAGTAAATTGATGATCTGCTCTTATAATTTTAAGTATCTTAACTCTATCATTGCATATGCTATTTATCTTCGATATATCTACATTGGAGCTCACCGAGAATATCTGTACTGTCAGTGCTACGGTATCTTTTAAGCCTCCGTAACTGACTTGATCTATATCTATATCGAGAGCTTTAGCAATTTTATACGCAACTGTTATCGTATCTATCTTTCTCTTCTCTACAACAATCCAGTACCATGAACCTGGTCTAATCTTATGGTCAAGTGCTTGAAGTGTCGAAGCCTCTAGTACGGTTCCATCTAGGAGGATTTCATTTACTATGAAGTCGTCTAATTGTTGTCTAAGTTTACCTCCTATGCCCTCCGTGTCTGTTATGTACCATTCAAGTCCTAATGCTCGGTCAGTCTCTGACCATGCCCGTGTGGGCATTTTCACAGTCTTGTAATCATATCTTTATTTTACGGCCCATAGTGAAGGTCTGTATAGTCACCTCAGGAAAGTACTGTCGTATGAAATCGTAAGCGTTAACAAGAGGCCAAGGATAGTCTCCTGTGTCAAGTATTTCTATAGCTCCTTGTCTCCATAGCACTGTCAGGAAGTCTAGATATAGCTTTCGTATGTATAGAAATTCTTCGCATGCTTGATACTCATTTGGCATTACCTTTTTCGCAATCTCATCGTTTTCTATAAGGAGCTTAAGTTCAAAATCGTTATACAATTTTCTAATCTGAGGACATGCCTTCGATATACCTATCTCATAGGTAAAGTATATTGCTTTACGTTCCCTATCAATAATGTACTGTAACACTCTTGGCACTCTTGGAAAAGATCTACACGTTATTGGCTTGTATATTGAATGTATGATACACATATCATCATCGTCAAGAAACGGACATTTACCCTCCTCAGGGTCGAGCTCAAGTATGTATGATGTAACTATTTTAACTCTATTGACAACATCTGCGAGCCTGTAGCCAGGTCTTATCCTAATCCTTATATCAAACTTCTCTGCAAGCTTCTTAAGAATGTGTACTTCATGTGGAAAAATTGTTATTGGACTAATCTTGCAGCAGTATCCACACCTAGGTACGCAGCTAAACCTCGGTAAGTGAAAATCCGCCATAGAGTACTTCGTTCTTTCGTGTAGACTCAAGATCTTTTAAATTCCTAATTTCAGGAGGTCACTAGACTAAGGATGTCTCGATTAAGCAGATTGTCGAACTGCTTTACTACTATCAGATTACCATTAAGTAGCACCTCGATATTCTTGTCCTTGAGGTATTGAGACTTCCTATCAATTAGAACGGCTTTGACCTTGTATGCTAGAGCCATTGCAGCGTCCTCACTGAAGCTGTCGCCTATGTGGGCCTTAACTGTGCCTCCGAGTTGACGTTCAACAATGTTTAACATCCTTGTACTTGGCTTAACTTCCTTTACAAGATCTGCATAGATTTCTATATCAAAGAATGTATCAAGGTTAAACCTTCTTAATAATCTACGTGTAGCATTGCTGTGCCAAAATACTACATTTGAGACTATTGCAAGTGAGTAACCTGAAGCTTTTAACATGTCCAGAAGCTCATAGACGCCCTCTGCTGGTCTCACATGTGGTGTAGTCTCAATAACTCGACATATGGCGTCGTGCACCTCGTCTACAAGTATGAGTCTAGGCTCTTTTCCAAGGACTTCACGTAACAGGAGTGCTATACTCTCCTCAGGTGGTATATAGATAAGCTCTCGTAACCTTCTGTCCCTTACTCTTCTATCAACACTATCAAATACTTGAAGAAGCTCTTCAACACCAATTTCGACACCTTCATACTCTTTAATAATGCGAGACACGGCGTTACATACGTCTCTTCTGAACCTGTCCCCGTCAGTCAGGATTAGAGTGCCCCACACATCAAAGCATATTATCTTGCTCACACTTACCCGTATTGGCAGTACTTATAAGTAATCACGCTCAGCTAGACGTGGTGCAAATTACCTTAGTCAAATTCGTCGGATATAGAGAATGGACAGAGAGCCTAGGCCCTGACAGAGAACATTTGATACAGTCAGTACAGGGCAGACTTCACAGTTATGTAGTCGACATATTCGCAGAGTACGGAGCCATAGCACATCCATTGAGATATGACATAATGCTAGCTGTCACAAACACACTCGATCTCGATACTCACCTTCAGATATGGAGAAGGGTCCAAGAGAAGGCACCTGTACCTGTGGTAATGAGCGTTGCCGTGGCAGCAACGGTACAGGAAGCTGAGCGTAAGGCTTCGCAGATGTTGATAAGCCCAAATGGGGGACCTGTGCTTGTTGTTGATAAAATTCCAGATTTTGATAATGTATGTATAATACATGCAGATCTGAGAGATTCCACAAGTTTAATGTCAAAACTTTCAGCATATGAGACGTATGTGTACGTTGAGAACATATTATCAACATTTAGAAAAATAATGCAAAAAATGTGTGGAATAGCGCTATACCTTGGTGGAGATAATATGATTGGCATAACGACCCCAAACAATCTAGATATGGAATTGCTACGTAAGTTCTCTCAGAAATATAATGTGAGAATAGGCATAGGAATAAGTAATGTTCCTAGACTTGCAATGATGAAGGCTACCTGGGCATTAGATAAACTGAGGGTTGAGAAAGTGGTTGATGTGCTGGCATTTTCCTGAAAGACGTAATAGATAAGCACTGACTCGTTGTAACTGACCTGTGCCCATAATAGATGGCAGAAAGGCTGAGCTAGAGTACGTTCTTGAAGTTGCTAAACTAATGTGCATAGCTGCTAGAACAGCGCCAAAAGCACGCGGTGTGGATAATATAGTCACTGCAATAGTCTACGGTGAGGATCTAGAAAAGCTTGCACAGGAAATGGAGAAACTTGCTAACGAACTCGGATATAAATTCTTTATACGTGATGCAGATAATGTAAGGAAATCTCATGCAGTGGTACTAATAGGTTTGAAGAATTCTGAACCAATAGGGCTAAATTGTGAGGCGTGTGGGTTTAATTGTGAAAGAATAAGAAATTTGAAAGAGGAGAAAAAGTGCTTCAAAGCACCTATATGTGCAATGCAGCTAATAAACCTTGGAATAGCCCTCGGCTCAGCTGTGAAAGTTGCGTCAGATCTAAATGTTGACAATAGAATGATGTTCAGCGTTGGCGTAGCTGCAAGAAGACTTGGACTTATTGATGCAGATATCGTGATTGGTATACCACTTGCAGTGTATGGTAAGAATCCATACTTTGACAGACCTCCATTAGAGAAATATTTAGAGAAGAAGGAACAGAAGTAGAGGCAGGTAAGAGCATGGGAATAAGATTTCGCTGTCATAACTGTGGTACAGAGTTCGAAGTTGAGGAAGATGATTTAGATATAGACTACGACATTGATAAACTTGACAAAACGTCTGTTGATATAACAGTTTCAGTATCAATAAGATGTCCCAAGTGCGGTAGAAGAGTTGCCTACGGTTCAGAGACTGTAACGGTTCAGTTTAAAACAAAAGAATGATAGTAATCTTAAGAGTTTACAACTATTGAAAGCAGGTATTTCTCCGCTTTTTCAGGATTCGATTTAACTAATTTCCAAAGTTCTGTACCTTCATAAACGACATAGTTTAATGTTGTCGAGTTTGTGAATCTTTTCCTAATTTCTCTATCAAGGATATTTTTCAGAGCTAATTTTTTCAACAACATTGCTGCACGCACAATATTAGTGTGTTCTTCAGGTATTCCTGCGATTCTGACTATCTGTCTTGCACGTAGTGTTGCTCTTCTTCCTTTAGTGTTCAGTATTATCTTGACTATAGCTTTAATCATCTTCTCTTCGAGAGAGGAATCGTCGCCTCGTCTACTCACGTTATCACGCGTTCACGTTAATCTGCTTCTGTTGGTATTATAAGTGTTTATTGGTTCATCGCACTCTATATTCAAGTATCATATTGATGAAGTATCTGTGTACTGTGGTGTCCTTCGTAAGTTCAGGATGGAAGGCACATGCAAGCATGTGTTCCTGACGTGCCAGAACTACAAGTTCTCCAAATGTTTCATGCTGTATCTTTGCGAGCGGTCTAGTTGTTCCCCAGTATCGTACTATTGCAGGTGCTCGTATGAAGACTGCACGTACAGTTTTTCCAAGCTCTGGAATTTCCAGGTCTATCTCGAAGGAGTCCTTCTGTCGTCCAAATATGTTCCTTACGACTGCTATATCCATGACGCCAAGTATGGGCTGTCCTGTTTCTCCAACTTTTGCATCTCTGACCTCTTTGGCAAGCATGATCATTCCCGCACATGTGCCGAATACAGGAAGTCCTGACAGTATCTTCTCCCTTAACTTATCTAAAATGCCTGTTCTTCGAGCAAGGATTCCAATTGTTGTAGATTCGCCGCCTGGTATTACTATGCCATCAATTTCGTCTAGTTGACGTGGAAACTTCACTTCAATAACCCTGTGAGGGAGTCCCATCTCTTGCAGTGCTCTCTTTAGTGCATGAACATGCTCCTCTACATCTCCCTGAAGTGCCAAAACTCCTACCTTCACTTCACGCATATGCTAAATCTATCCCGAGGACCTACTTAACTTATGTTATAACAACCTCTTGGACTTATTAATTTGAAAATAGGTTTAGTACTGCGCTGCCATGGGTGAGCATATTAAATTGACGAAGGAGGATCTTGCAGCACTTGTTGAAGTTGTCAAGGAGGCTGAGTACATTCATCCTAGTCAAGAGGCTAAGCGTAGAATCTTTGCTAGATACGGAATACTTGGAACAACGAAGGATAGGATTCTGACGGCAATTTACTATAAGATAATGAGGCTGCTAGGCATAATCGACAAGGCTGTCATACGTGCTACTGGACTACCGAGCATATACATACTCGATCCATGGCTACGTGCTGCACTGCGTGTGGCATGTTTCTTCTTAGTGTTCAACGATAGACCTGTTGATGATGAGCTATTCGGAATCATAAGGGGTGGAGTAGCTAAATTCATCTCAGATAGGACGCATCCTTACGTAGGTGTATGGTACTGGGATGTCGTTGACAAAATACTGAGAAACTACAAGTACAGACCTGCAAATGAGATTGAAGAGCTTGAGCTCAAGTACCTGGTACCCGCATGGCTTATAGAGAAGCTCAAGAGCCTACTCGGTCCTGAAGAGACGGAGCAGCTTCTCAAGGCATTTAATACGAAGCCTCCAATATCCGTCAGGGTAAACACGCTTAAGGCAACTGTCGAGGAAGTTGTTGAGCACTTGAGAAAACATGGCAAGAAACCTGTAGTGAGCAAGTATGTGGAAACCGTCGTGAAGTTTCCAGGACCTTTCAAATTTGAGGAGTGCAAACTCTACAAGGAAGGCAAGATAATAAATCAGGACGAGGCTTGTGCCCTCGCATCAATCATACTGAATCCACAGCCAGGGGAAACGGTTGTTGATATGTGTGCCGCACCTGGAGGCAAGACAAGCCACATGGCTGAGCTCATGAGGAACACAGGTACAATCTACGCATTTGATATCGATGATCTTAGAATAGAGAGAATGAAAAAGATGCTAAAGAGACTGGGAATAACGATTGTTAAAATAATTAAAGAAGATTGCCTAAAAGCACCTAAGATAATTGGCGAAGAGGTTGCTGACAAGGTCTTGCTAGATCCTCCATGTTCCTCAACAGGCACCCTCGCCAAGTATCCTGAAGTCAGGTGGAGGCTGAGACCAGAGAAGATTCAGGAAATAGCAGAGATGCAGTACAGGATGTTGGAAGTTGCTGTAAGGCTATGTAAACCAGGCGGTAGAATACTATACACGACCTGTAGTATACTACCTGAGGAAGGTGAGGAAGTTATTAAGAAAATTCTTAAGAAATATGAAGGATATATCAAGCTTGTACCTATTGAAGGACCCTTCTCGGAGGGATTCCTGCCGGGAACAATGCGTGCCTGGCCACATAGACATGGGACAGTAGGCTTCTTCTATGCTCT
>CAYPXK010000060.1:0-3881 GCA_964414695.1 uncultured Thermoproteaceae archaeon
ATGGCATAACAGGTCCTGATAAGCCATTCAGGGGAGAGATGGCCTTCCTTAGGCAGCTACTGTCCAACGAGTTCGATCCTGAGCCTATTCTGCAACTTGAAAACATTCCAAAGCCCACAAAGGTCAAGGAAACAATAATCAAGCACTTTCCTGTCGAGATTCACTCACAGACAGCCGTTGAGGCTGCCCAGGTTATTAGGCAGAAGCTTGGGCACTTCACTGCTGAGGACATCTCTGAGATAGAGATTGGGACGTTCAGAACAGGTTACGAGATTATCGTGAAAGATCCTGAAAAGTGGGATCCCAAGACAAAGGAGACGGCAGACCACAGTCTGCCTTGGATAACTGCTACGGCGCTCATATATGGTGAAGTATGGTTAGAGCACTATGAGCCTGAGAGAATTAGAGACCAGAAGGTGCTTAGCCTTCTTAAGAGAACGAGAGTCTACGTTGACCCTGACATTGATAGACTATATCCAAAGGCAATTCCAAACAAGGTCAGAGTAAAGCTCAGAGATGGTCGAGAGGCTGAATGTAGAATCGACTATCCTAAGGGTCACCCGATGAATCCTATGTCATTTGAAGATGTTAAACTAAAGTTTGAAAGATTAGCAAAGCCCTACCTTACGCGTGATAGAATTGAGACAATAGTATCAAGTATAATGAAGATAGAGGAGATTGACGATATGTCAAAACTCTTGAGAATACTGGAACTCTAGTTTACCTTTTAATCTCTTCCAGCACCTTCTTTAATAACTTAGGAAGATCTCGCTGTTCTATCCTATACTTTGCCTTCAGGTTACTCTGCCTATTTTTATCATGTATAACTGCAACAGGTACCTCAACTTTTTCAAACGCCGGATTATCGTTTTCTGAATCTCCTAGATACATTATTGGTTCTGAAACTTTAAGTATATCTTTCAGTATTTCAATAGCATGTCCTTTGTGAATATTTACACTAAATATGTCAACAAACGGGTGTCCTGAATATTCTATGATGTAGAGCCCCCTCTTTCGTGCCTCCTCCAGGATCATTGAAAGTTTCTCTCTATCAATGCTTCCTGAAAGTCTCCAGTCAATGCATATTCCAGCTAATGTACTCCCAACCCACTTCTCTTCAATGAAGACGCTCGTGCCAAGAAGCTCTCTTGCCATGTTGAGTATCTCTTTTAGATACCTCTCCTTCTCGTAGACTTCGCAAGGTACTATCCTTCTACCATCTCTTAACACTATCTCAATACCGTTTGTACATGCCCAAGCATGTGCGAAGGATTCTGTCCTGGGTTTTATGAAGGAGTACGCCTTCGTAGTTACTATTGCTATAGGTATGTACTTCGATATCTCGACTAAGAGGGGCTCAACTTCAGGAAATACGCGTGACTCTTCTCTTGAAACATCTACAGGTGATATTGTGCCATCATAGTCTGTGAATATTGCATTCACCTTGCATGGTATGTTGTCTATGCTCATGTACTTGTATAACAGTAATAAAGAGAAATTATGCATAATCCTAATCGAGAAGTGTATACCAATTTCAAGCCTCGACACGAGATTGTGGAAGTTGAGCCAATTGTAGCAGTGCTCATTGTCAGCAATAGATGCTTTTCCGCAATGTTGAGAGGAGAAAGGGTACCTGATGAGAGTGGAAAACTTGCAGTTGACCTACTAAGGCAGGCACATGTACAGTGTGCAGAGCCTATAGTAATACCAAATGATAAGTCCATAATACAGGGCTTTGTAAGACTACTGCATGAGAAATTCAATTTCAATACAATAATAACGGTGGGAGGTACAGGTCCATCACCTAGAGATCAGACAGTAGATGCATTGAAGGAAATTGCAGATAAGGAACTACCTGGCTTTGGAGAACTTTTCAGAAGACTAAGTGAGAAAGAGTTAGGACCTCACATAATTCTGACACGAGCATCTGCCTTCATATATAAGAAGTGTGTAATATTCTGCTTACCTGGCTCTCCAAGCGCCGTAGAGCTAGCCCTGAGAGACATTATAATACCAACGCTTCGACACGTACTGTCTGAGCTACACAGGTAGACTCATCATTAAATTGGAAGAAGAGTTATTCTATCCACAACTTTTCTAATAGAACTTCTTCTAAATTCCTTCTCAAGATCCTCAGCTTTCTCATATGGTATGACTAGTAGCGCTTCATCAATTACATGCTCCTTTAGCGCTCTCGCAACACTGTTCAATAATGTGCGTGTCCTTCCTGTTGCCTGTAGTGTCGACTTTGTTATTTTCTTAACACCAACCTTCGTGTAACCTATTGCTAATAGATCAAACATGTAGCAGCCCTCTATTAAATTCCTGAATACGATGTATCCTTTCTGAGTGAAGCTTCTCCAGACACTAAAGAGCGCGCTTTCATATCTATCTATTACATACTTTATATGCAGTACGCCGCACTCGTCTATTGTTTTCTCCAGCTTATTTATGTCAGTAAAGAATATTGTCTTATTTTTCATAAATTCTTCTCTAGTTACTGTTATTACATATGCAGGTATCCCTTTAGATTTCAAACGTGTATATTTGTATAACGTGACCTTATCGTGTTTCTCCGTTCTTATTAATATGGGTAAATATTTTCCATAATACTCTACCAGAAGGTCCACTCGTGTGCTATCTATAAGTGGTCTAATATGGACATTATATCCAAGTTTTATTAATTGATCACCAATTATGAAGTGTATGACTTTTCTAACCTGTCCCCATCCATATCTCTGTCGGTACCTTCTAACATTATCCATGTATATCCTTGTAAGTTCAGGAATGAGCATCTGCTGCACATATCTGAAAATTACATCATCATTGAGCTCTGTCATTCTCCTAAGTTCTCGTACAGCCTCATTGAGCACACTAGGAGGAACTCTATCTATGCTATAGTAATCCCTCAAGACTTGTAAGACGCGTTCCTTAAGCGCCTTCACTTCTTCACGCTGTGGCATCACTATAGTTCAACTCTATACTCTGTCCCCTGTTTAAAAAGCGCTAAATAAAAATCCTGAACTTGAATCCATGCGCACGCAGTTTCTCAATAACAGACTCTACTTCATTAATGGACACCGGATACACGTTAGTCCTATACGGCATCCTATATACAGTGTATAGATGCACAACATCAGGCTCTATTTTACATAAAACATCAATCATATTATGAACGTCCTCGTCAGACACTGTGAATATTAAGCTACCTTCCAGCTCCATTTTACATAACATTATCTGCACAGATAGTTCTGAAACATACTTACGAGCTTGTGCTAGTCCCTCAATAACTTTTGACAAAGTTATGCCATGTGCTGGCCTGTTTATTATTCTGAACTTATGTTCGTTAAATGTGTCTAACTTTGCCTCAACATGATCTATATATTTTAGAGACTGTACAGTCTGGCGTCTCTGAAACTGTGTACTATTAGTAAATAGTCCAAGAGATTTTATAGAATATTCTTTACATATCTTTGATACCTCCCTACATAGCTCAAGAAATCTTGGATATAAGGTTGGTTCTCCATTGCCTGAGAGATCCACTGTATCTGTTTCAATCTTATTAAGTACTGTACTTAGGTATCTAAGCACGTGCTCTGGCTTTAGTTGAAGACAGATATAATCAATTGGATTAGAAATTTTTGCTATAGTCCTGCCTCTTAAGCAGTAAACACAGTCAAAGGAACATACCTTGAATAGTGGGTATAGGTTTATTCCAAGGGATCTCCCTCTTCGTCTTGATGCTACCGGGCCGTATATTACTGCACGGCTTTTGACAGGGCATTTAATGCAGTTTCCGATGCATGGAGCATGTAGTCTGTATTTCCTATCAGCGCAGGTCATTCACATCACTTTTTCAGTAAGCCGAAGGATTCATCATT
>CAYPXK010000061.1:0-5700 GCA_964414695.1 uncultured Thermoproteaceae archaeon
CCTGCATTCGATATAATTCTCATAAATGAACCATCACTCTTCACAAGCCCAACATCGGGTCTCTCAATAGGCTTAGTAATATCTACGTCCTTTACACCAAATCCAATATACTCCATTTCCTGCATCTCTAAACGAGCTTCATCGATCTCTCTGCCAACAAGTTGTTTAAGAGCTGATTTTCTTCTCTCACGAATCGCTATACCAAGCCAAGTCTTTGCAATACATCTAGGACATACATATCTAACATTGGCTCTTCTAAGAGCAGACTCTATACTGCTCTCTGTTCCGTATCTGATAACGTTAAATAGATTACCTATACTATTCGAAATCTCTTTACAGAGATTTCCACTAAGTTTTGACAAGTGAATGACTGCATGTTTTAGAGCTTCTAAATTACGTTTAATTTCATCGCGAGTCAATGTAGCTTCTTCGCCACATATATCACATGCTTTACATGGAAGTAATATATTAACATCTCTCTCTTTTTCAGAAAATTCTTTCGATAGCTTAGTACTGCTTTTACATATTGCAATATTGCATGTCAATATGCTCAGTACACGTATAAATCTATTTACCTCAATTACTCTTTTAATAGTAGGTAACTCTACTTTGAAACTACCTTTCCTCTCTAGTCTCCCTATCTCCTCCTTAGTGGGTTTCTCTATAGCTGATTCGATCTGTAATTTAATTCCTGCCAGAGATACACCATAGGAGAATGAGAGTCTATCAATGTAGTTCTCCTTTATGACTTTCAGTGTATCATTTTCAACAGTGTATGCAGGTAATGTAAGTAGGAATTTGCCACCACCTGCTATTAAACAACATTCAAAGCCAAGACAGAATAGTGAAAGTACTGCAAGTGGTAGTAATAGGAAACTCTCTTCGTCAATTATCTTACTAGCACCTGACAATTGTAATCTAAGGTTAACATCTTCTACATACTTCTTAATACGTCTAAAATCGCCGTGAAGTAATGTGAGTGTTAGAATAGCTTTATCCTTCTCCTTGACTATTGTATTCTCTAGCTGACCTATTCTATACTTACTCATTATGTCTTCACAACTACGTATTTCTGTTTCTTCCTCAAGTATAGGAATGATAGTTCTTCTCGTAACTGCAGTGACCTCTCTCTGTACACTTAGTAAGTATCTATCAATTGTCGAAGCTGTCCAATCACCAATTATGAGGTATCTTAAGGGACTTCCTTCCGATAGCTCCCTACTGTGATGATGTCTTATTAACTCACTAGCTCTCTGAAGTATACGATCAATTAAGTTTCTCTCAATCTCCTCAATAGAGGGTTTCTGCATTGAAAGTTTAGCTGATATAATGTTAAACAATGACTTCACTATACAACTCTTTAAGTATCCTATAATATTGTCAAATATTCCTGCCGATAAACTTGAATGCTCACCTCTATCTCTCCATGTGAAGACAAGTAATTTCCCAACATCGTGAAATAGACCAGCAAAACGAAGTGCCAGTAAGTTACATACAGCCTCAAGAATGTCTCTCCTAAGATCGTAGGTAAATCCTTCACCATGTCCGACATATGCTATCTGTGCTAATGCACTTGTTGCCAGGAGATGAGCCAGCAGTGACGATACTGTCACCCTTGTATCCTCAGGATATGTAAAAAGTAACTCTACAAGTTCAGTATACTCATCAATTTTATCTAAGAACTTCTCGTAGAAAATGTCATACAAGCGCAATTCTCTTTCTCTCTTCTCTGCATCAGCCTTGGCTACTTTTCCAGTGATTATATCGTACCAATACCTTAATCTACAGGCATTAATTACTGCACAGTACTTATATAGCATTTCCTTATTTTCTTTAAAATATTCTACAGGTATCTTTCCATGGAATGTCAATACTAAGCCTTCTACAAGTCTGAAGATCGTTATAGCAGGTATTGCAAATATATACACATCATTTAGGATTGCTTCAGGATACAATTTGAAAACATTTGAGAGTTTACCCTTAAAAAGTTCGTTTAACTTATCAATATACTTCCTTACGATATGTCTAGGAATTGTAGCAAAAAGTCTAAGTAAGATTACGTACAGGTCAAGTATAGACTGTAGCAATGCATAAGTTATTGCTAGTGCAAATGCCTCTTCTTTTGAAAAACCTGTCTTAACTTCTTTAGTTAATTCTTCTATGAATTTTGAAAAGATGCCATTAGATATTAATAGACCTATATCACTATCGAGTACATAATCTCCTAACATATTAGCACAAATTTCACATACATTTTCGAGTAATTTAGCAAGTCTTGACTGTATAATTTCGAGAGGTGGTTCTTTTTCAATTTTCTCACCGACTACTATGTAATGTTTTTCTAAGTTTCCATCAAATTTTATGACATATTTCGGTATTATGTGTTCTCTTAGAATGTCATTAGTCATCTCTATGTTCACAATCTTGGAGATAGACAGATTTAACAATTATGTAAGGGGGGTTACTACATTAGCTGTCTGTTCCTGCATCTTAGACAGTATCTGATTACGTATTCGTGTACTGCACCTTCGCAGGGTGTTTCTTCTTTTGCACATATGGTGTATGTGTTGCCTTTTAAGTCTCTCAATTCTACTTTAACTACCTTATCGTTTTCTAGTTCAATATTTAGTGTAAATAGTATGAGGTTCTTATCAATTTTTTCTAGTTCGTCATCTTTCTCTATTCTATGTAATGACAGGTCTTTTAGCACAACTATCTTTCTAATACTTCTAGACATGGTATTCCCTCTCTGATACTTCCTCAAGTCTTCTAAATATTTCTTCGTATGAGCATTTTAAGAAGAATTCATGTAGTATCTTGCCAAATTTTTCACGTGTTTTTTCTATGCAATGGTTTATAAATTCCTGTGCTTCTCTACCTGTTAACACTATCTGAGAGTTTGTTAGTTTTCCTTTTTTAATAAACTCCAACTCTTTTGGTACATTGCAAGCCATAATAAATCTTGGTACTTTAATTACTGCAGTATCTTTTAAAAATGTTAATCTTCCAAAAATTACGTTAGTTTTCTTTTCTTTCCAATGTTTCTTCCTATATTTGAATCTTCCAATTAGTATTGGTGTTTCTTTCTCACAGTGTAGATTTAGTGCCATGAAGATAAGTCCAGCTTCTTCTGGTGATACGTTTCTGAAGCTTATCTCTGTTTTGAAGACTGTTCCGGGAGGTATTGCTAGGATATGTTCACCATGCTCAAGAGTCATCTCAACAGGTTCGAAGTCAGATACTGGCAAGGCATCGTTAAAGTCGACACGTGATGCTAGACCTGCTGTTCCTAGTAGATCACATACTTTGCATACAGCTGCTTCTCCACGAGTTATGTCACAGGTGCTTGATCTAGATACAGCTACTTCAGGACCATTAATGTAAATGTATCTCCATCCTCTCTGAAGATCTATAGTGCCTGTACTTTGACGAATAAAGCAGGAATACACTACATCTCTACATTCCTGATGAATAGGTTTGAAAGCTAGTTCCAGCCTATTTCTAACAGCTCCCTTAAGAGAAGAACCTGGTATAACTATTCTTCCTCCATAATCAACAGGTGTCTGAACTACCCTAAGTTCTGACAACAACTGCGAAATAGGTACATTACCCACCTTCACACGCTGTAGACAGGCCTCATCAATGGTAGGACATGTACGTATCAAATAGTTAACTGCCTGTGCAATTTGTCTAACACTACTTAACAACTTCATTAAATCTCCTACAGGTACATTAATAGCTCCACTACCAATGAATAGGTAAGAATTTTCTGGAACCTTACACTGTATCTCCATTACAAAACTCAAACACCCCCTCGAAAGATCCGTCTTAGAGCGTAATGTTGGGTCACTCTTAACGACTGTGAACACTTTCGTACTTCTCAACCGCTGCGCCTCACTCAACACCTTGATTACCTTTTCGTAAAAATTATTGACTCTCATAGTTAGGAACTAGACTTAACCTTATTTACGTATGAGTACCAAGCCTCAACTAGATTGTTTAAGAGTTCTTCCATACTTCTAAAACGCACTTCACTATCAAGAGAGTCAAGTGGTCTAAGAGTAGCCTCTTTATCAAGTATCTTATCTTTATCAATAGATATCTTGTTTATTCTAAAGCCTGTTGGTTCAATTATTGTAACTCTCTCTATTCTCAAGTTAACTCTTCCAAGTCCTCTCGATTTAAATCCACCAAGCTTGAACAAGCCCATGTCAATACATCTTAGACCTTCAATAAGTAGACCGAGTGCATAATTTGGCAGGTTTAGACACGTTATCCTTGTCCTGAATGCTATCCCTGGCTCTACATACTCATAATTGTAGAGTGCTCTATATGCAGCAGCTCCTGTATTTCTATCAATTGCAACACATACACGGACTCTAAGTGGAGTATCTGCCTCTGGAAAAGCATCGTCAACATTTACTAAACTTGCCGAGAGTGAAGATCCAAACATTTTGCAAATTAGGCATACCTTATCACTGCGCAGGATGTTTAGACAGTTTTCATAATTATCATGACGCAATGCCTCTTCGAACACTCTTCTGGTATCATCACGTTCGCTACAAGACTCTTTGCCTAAAGTTTTACATACGTAAATGCCACAGCTACGTGCAATGAATTCACAAGCGCTTCGGATTAATCCCTTGAGTGAGGACCCTGGAATATACGCTACCTCTCGTATAGTGGCTCCATCTCGTACATGTATCTTAATTACAGGTAAGTCGCTTGGAGATGCTGGATCTGTGCCGCGGCCAGCACCAATTCTTAATGCTGTTTGAGTAACTATTGCTAGGTCTAATACTACTGATCGTAGTAGTATATCTTGTCTAAACCAATCAATATGTTTGGAAGACATCTCAACACTATTCATAGAGCTAGTCTATTAAACATGTTTACCCTGTAATAGCTGAGAGAGCTGCTTTAATTTCAGCAGAGGCATCCTTCTTTACAAGTTTCAATTTTTCAACATAGTACACAGTTGCCCTGTCTAAACTCAATCTTACTCTACCAAGTCCTACGCTTCTCCTACCTCCAACCTGTATGCCATCATCCTGTAACTGCTTAAGAATGAGCGAGATGATGTAGGCTTTAAGACCTTTAATGAAGTTAATTATAGTATCTGGCTCTTTTATAATCTTGTCTAAATCTATATCACTTTGAGCATACTCATGTAAAAACTTTGTAGCTGACTCTAGGTCTATGTTAATTATTTCCATTCTGAAATTGAATCTTGAACCTGGCTCAACATATTCGATGGTGAATAATCTACCAGGCTTCTGTCTTCTAAACACTCTATCTATTGAAACGCATGTCCTATGTCCAATAAATACCTCTTCAGGACTCTCTGGAAAGGCATCATAAATAACTACATGAGAAGCTAGTCCTCCACCTCCAAATAACTGACAGGCAACACATGGCATGTACAGTAACGGTACCTGAACATTCGATATTGATATACTACCTACCTCTCGTAAATCCTGTTCAACATTGCTTGCAAGAGCATTACAACAAAAGATATTCCATAAGCACTTCCTCAGATACTCCTCAGCTCTCTCCAACACACGTTTTTCAGTTCTTTCAAATGTATCTTTCTCAATAACATATATCATTGTTCTTGCTTCTTCAGTAGATTTCCTATCTGAACACATGAGTTTTCTATCCGTTAATTCTCTCTTGACTTTATCTATGAGCTTCTCATAA
>CAYPXK010000062.1:0-3974 GCA_964414695.1 uncultured Thermoproteaceae archaeon
AGAGGAGCATTTATACTAAGGATAGATGTAGCTGTCGAACTTGTAAAGAAGTGGGAAAACAAGTTTAAAATAAAAGAGGTACTTGTATGTACTGGAGAGAGACCTGATGTATATCCTGAAGTTAGGGAGAAGCTGAGAGCTTGGGGATTCAGAAATTATATAGAATATGTGTGTGAGTTCCTGTATAGAGTACTGAAGGAGACAAGATTTGCACTGCCGCATGTTAATATTGGATACTTAACAAAAGATGAGCTTAGATTAATTAAAGATTATGTAGCAAGTGTTGGCCTCATGATAGAGAATGTCTCTCCCCGTCTCTGCGATGCTGGTCTTCCTCATGAGGAATCTCCTACAAAGCATCCCTCTTATAGAATAAGATTTCTGAAGTATTGTGAAGAGTTGAAGATACCTGTCACTACAGGTATACTTGTCGGTATTGGAGAGAGCATCGAGGAGCTTGCCATGACGTTACTAAGCTTAAGGACGCTTTCCTACAAGCTTCAATGTATTCAAGAAATAATAATTCAGAACTACATGCCAGGCCAGAGATCTTTTAAGTTATGTACATGTTGTGAACCTCCATCACTGATAGACATGGCCAGGACAATATCTACTGCCAGAATATTGACAAATCCTGAAGTCAGCATTCAAGCTCCTCCAAATCTCGCACTTGGAAGTTTTGGACTCTACATTCTTGCAGGAATAAATGACTGGGGAGGAATATCTCCCATTACTCCAGATTACGTGAACATTACGTATCCATGGCCGAGTCTAAAGATTGTAAAGAAAGTTACGGAGTCACTAGGGTACGAACTCCGTGAAAGACTTCCAGTATATCCAAAGTTCATAAAGGAAAGCAGATTATGGTTATCGGATGTTGTTCGCGAAAAAGTGTTTCAGATAGTTGACGATGAGGGACTCGTAGATAAAAGATATGAAGCAAAGATATAGGCTTAAAATAAGGTTAGTAAAGACAAGATATTGGACACCAAAGAAGTTAGATAGCGCAATTAAATACCTATCACGCATTATAGAGAGAAACTACATTAGAAACTCAATATTGTTCATATCTGAGAAAGCTTTACGGGTACTTACAGGAGATATATACGACGAGTCACGTATTAGCACATCATTGCTCGACATATTATTTACAAGAATTCATAAATTTGTTTGGTGTAGAATATTTAGAAACTACGTAAGAGAGAACATTCTAAATACGATATGTTCTGTGAGAGATGAAGATCTTGCTAAGCATCTGCATTTCACAGTAGCTAGATGCTGTGTTAAATCAGTATTGAGCTGCTTGAAACCTACATCAGGTTGTGGAATTGACGCATCCTACCTTCCCTACATGTATGTCACGGATCTAGAGGATAGATATGTGCAAGTGGTGAATAACCTGTGGAGCAGATACTGTAATAAGCTGCTGGCTATAGTTGTAGTCGATAGTGATCTATCCTTAGTAGAGAGGAAAGGCAGCATAATACTAACATCACGTCCAACATATGTTAAGAATGTTATAAATGTAGGATTCCTAACGTACATAATATCAAAATCATTTCTAAGAAAGTTCTTTATCAAAACGATGACTGTCACATATTATGTCGGAAAGATAAATGACTCTAGAACATTTTTTATTCTCTCTAAATTCTTGCGAAGATACATGTACAATAGATATGGCATGACTCTTCTTGAGCAAGTCATGTGTTTTGAGGCTGTTGATTACACAGGAATTACTTGGAATATGCTTCTACAGACTGTGAACTATCCGATGGCTTTTGTTAAGATCAGCAAAGGGTGATCGATCATCAAATCACCATAAAGGAATCTCATCACTGTATCACAAGCTTCCACTGCTTAGTTATAGTTTTTGCATTCGTATCAGCCGGTCAAACTGTCATCACTTATCGGACCCGTGACCGCTCATCATTCTCCAGGGCCTATACATGTCGTGTCTTATATTTAAAATCTCTAAGACTTTTCCAACAACAAACTTCACAATGTCGTTAATACTTTCAGGCTTATGATAGAAACCTGGACAGGCTGGAACAATGTGTATACCCATGTCTGCGGCCTTCATCATCAGCTCTATGATGTGTTTCGTTAGAGGAGTCTCACGTATCACGAGTATTACCTGACGACCTTGTTTAAGAGCGACTATCACAGCTCGAACTATCAGATTTTCACAATGTGCCTGAACGATGCTAGATAAGGTCTTTATAGAGCATGGACATACAATAACCGCATCAGGACATGATGAGCCGCTTGCAATAGGAGCGTCTAGCTCATCTTCAGGATAGTACTCGTCGACTATTGAGAATACCTCATCAATGAGCTTCCTACTAGCTTCATGTTTCATGACGGTCCAGCCCCATCTGCTGATGATTAGATATACGTAGCAGTTTACATGTTTCTTAAGAGCCTTCACGAGCTCTAGACCGTATATGACTCCGCTTGCACCTGTTATACAGACAGCAACTTTCGTCAAGTTCATGAACTAGAACTGAGAAAACGGTATTAAACCCACTAAACTACTACTCACAAGCCCCTCAGAGCGTACCGAAACTCGGTACACGATGAAGAGGGGACGTAGCCAGTGGCCTCATTTTAAGAACTTGTACATCTGTAATGATGTAGGTAATTTACAGGAAGATTTTGAAAAGAAGAGAGATAGTGCCTATTAACGTCAGGTTCCCGCACCTGAACCTTTCTCCTCTGGCTTAGTTTCTGTTGGTTTAGCTGCTGGTTTAGGTGGAGGTGCAGGTATTCTAAATATTCCAACGTACTCTGCCTTCTGTGGACCTGGTATTATCTGAGGTGGTTTTGACATCGATATCGCATTTGAGGGACATGCTGTTGCACATTGTGCACACATTATGCAGCGTGTGTAGTCAAAGATGAGTACTCTCTCTTTACGGTCAACCTTTATCACATGTGCAGGACAGCACCTTTCACATGTTCCACATAGTTTGCACTTATTAATATCAACGACAGGAAGGGCACGATAGTACTCCGGTGGTTTCTGAGCCTCTTCAACAATTTTAGGCAGTGGCTCTGTGTAGGGCTTTTTGAAGATCCACTTAAGTAGGCCAAGGGTCTTGCTCATGGTCCCACCCCTAGACTAGACCTTTATCACGAATGATATGAGGCATGCAACTATTAGATTTACTACACTTAGCACTGTCGCAATTATCCAATACACTTTTGGAGCCTTGTATGGCTGTAGTCTTGCAGTAAGTGCGTCAACGAATGAACACACAATCACGACAATCAGCGAGACGAATATTGTCCATAGCACCCAGTAGGCTGCAAGTGACAGGTTCTGTGCCATGGTCACAGTGCTGAACCATGGAAGGTTCGTGAACAGTACGGCAAACAGTACTGCAAGTATGTAGAACTCCATCTTATGCGCAAATTCCAGTAATGCTAACCTCCTGCCACTGTACTCTAGCAGTATGCCCTCCATTATCTCGGTCTCGGCAGTCGCGATTGAGAAGGGGTTCATGATTGCCTTTATTGGTACACACATGATGAATGCGGCTGCGCCTAGAGGAAGGTACATTATTAGAGGACCGTGAGCTGCTTGCCAGTTCAGTATCTCGAAGATGTTCGTTGTCTTTGTTAGTACAAATATCGATATTAGTACCAATACGAACGGCAGCTCGTACATGAGTATTGACAACAGTGCTCTTCGTGAGCCAACTATTGAGTAGGGATTGTTTGAGGCATATCCTGCAAGGACTAGGACAACGGACACCATGAGTAGCAGATATGCAATCAGTATGAGGTCACTAAGTGAGTAGAATATTGGAAACACAAGAACAGGAAGCGATAGAGCTGCTGCAAATGAGAGTGCTGGCATCAGGGTAAACCATCCATAGCTGGCTGTTGCCGGCATGATGTCCTCCTTGAACAGGAGCTTCACGAGGTCTGCATACTCCTGCCACCAGGGGGGACCTACTCTGCCGTGAACT
>CAYPXK010000063.1:0-2082 GCA_964414695.1 uncultured Thermoproteaceae archaeon
TTTGCAGTTACCTCACCAACAATATCACCATTTAGAAACAGCCTAACTATCCTACATTCAGACAGGTAGTACTCAACCTTTTTAACAGTGTACTTCTCGACACATCGAACCAACTTATCAGCAATTAACCTAGGCACAACTGTGCAAAACTTAAAGATGTAGCACCTATGCCTGAACATTCAAACCCCGAGAAAATAGCTAGTTTTGAAATGTTTCTAATAACTTCCTGCGTCTAGTAGAGTGGTATGGGTATTAGACTCCTAGTGTTTGACCTAGCTTTCTCGGTTATTGTCATTTCAAGACCAGTAATGTACTGTCCCTGACTTGTCTGTCCACCGAAGCTTCTAATATTCATCTCAGTTTGTGAAGTTACTTTTTGTGCACTTGACACAAGCTCGTTCATTAGGTTTTCGATGCTCTGTCTAAACCTCATGAACATGTCATAGTTACTGAACTCAACTTGAACGCCTTGACACCTTCCCTGTCCTGTAGTTGGATCGAAGTAGCAGTAGAACAGTGCTATTGTTGGACTTCTCTGCTGTGGATAGAGTACATACGACATGTATGTCATATATGTGGGCTAGGATAAAATTGTTTACGATACCATCCTGATTAATCTATCGAGCTCGTCTTTTGTCTTTATATGTTTTGCAAGTTTGGCGATTTGTTCTATTTTTCTCCAGTCCATTCTTTTTCTTGTACAGTTCTCTGCTAGGTATTTTGCAATTTCGTGGTCTAGTCCGTATTTTCTCTCTAGGTATTGTGTAAGTGCTGTAATGTATTCGTCGTATGTTGTGTATGGTTTTACGTGTATTATTGTGAATCTGCTGAGTAGTGCATCTGCAAGTTCTTTACCTGCACGTTCTCTAATTGCGTCAATGCTATTTGCTGTTGCTATTACCTTAAGCTTAACCTCCGTTACGAAGCTACTGGATGCATGTACTTTAGCTATGCGTCTTCTAAGAGGATCAATTAGTGATAGTAAAAGCTCATAGACTTCTCTCCTAGCTTTGTCAAGTTCATCAACTACAAGTAGCTTAACCTTGTCAGAGTATCTAAACAGTACTTCACGTAGACCAGCACCAGTAAGTTCAGGACTTTCAGCAGATATGAATAGACACTCATCACCAAGTGCATCACATATAGACTTTGCGATAAGCGTCTTAGCACTAGCTGCAGGACCTACAAGAAGTACTGCCAGTGGTTCACTACTCTTACAGAAAATCTCTCTGAAAAACCACTTGACATCACTAAGATTACCAACATCAACAACCTCAGACAAGTCAGGACATGTGAAAGACAGTGATTTAGACATAGACTCACCAGAACTAATAGACAACTGCGACTGCACCTGCCTAACAAACTCATTATAAAACCGCCTCAACCTCTCCCTCCTCTCCCTCTCAGCCTCAACAATAGTCTCAACAAGCAACCGTACACCAGACCTATCCTTAAACGTCACATAGTAAAATCCATATAAGATCAGGAAAAAAGCTACAAAACCCATAACAATGGTAGCAACAATAACAAAATATTCCATACCTATCCCGAGTAGGAGAACGTTAAGGAGGCTTATTAGTATGATAAAGAATGCTAGAAGTGTAGTATCACTATTTTATTCGCTTGGAAAGTTGACGTACCTACTCTACTTCACGTCGAGGTCATGTACAGAACTTGTCTGTAGACTCTGTGGACAGGTAATCAAATTGCAGTATCCACCAACGTCACGAATGCAGATATATACAACATGTGCAGTACATGTAATGCAGAGACATCCAACGATACTCTACACAATAAGGAAAATGGACATCGACAACCATGAGGAGGTCTTAAAAATTTTGCTATCCTTCATATAGACACCCCCTATTACTATAGTATTTTCTAGAATATATTTTTAGAAGATTAATGTAGTATTAAGGGGTGTCATCGGGATGTGTAGTAAAGTTTTTATACTGTTCCTGTAATGGTTGCTAGCCTTGTCAAGATTTCGTTTGTTGCTTCTTCTGTACCTCTCTTTATCTGGTCTAGAATTTCCATGAATTTTCTATGTACTTCACGTAGTGGTTTTGGTCTCCAAATGTT
>CAYPXK010000064.1:0-11205 GCA_964414695.1 uncultured Thermoproteaceae archaeon
CAAGTCTGAACCTTCCCTCAGCAGGTATCCACACCTTAGTACCAACGATGTCTGCTGGCAATAGATCAGGTGTGAATTGTACACGTCTAAACTCGCACCCTATGACGCGTGCCAGGATCTTCGCAAGCAGGGTCTTTCCAAGTCCAGGATGGTCCTCAAATAATATGTGGCCACCTGCAACAATTGTTGCAACGACTTTAAGAATGAGCTCTCTTCTTGCGACAAAGTATCTACATATCTCATCTATTATCAACTCTAAACGCTCTTTACAAAACTCGAGCAATTTCTCACGATTCATAAATTTCTTCTCTGTACACTACGCAGTGTACAAAACTATTTCTTTTAAACTCGCTCAACTCCAATCCCTCTACAGAGCTTGTCAATTTCCTGAAGTATAGAGTGCGTTGGCGAGGGTATGTAATAACTGAGGTGTATCATAAGTAACACGCATGGGGGTAATAAGCTTAGAAGTGAGAACATGTGAAATAGAAATATGCACACAGGCACAAGAATCAGCAGTACAAGTGAAGCTATGGCCAGCACTTGACCTGTCAGGATTGTGAAGCTTCTAGATCGTCTGAGAATAGTCCTAATGTCGCCCTTTATGATTGTCAAATCCTCACTTGTCACAGGTAGGCATTGTAGACTTTTCAAAACAGCATAAGCAAGCACTACTCGCCTGACCTTGTTGAGTCTATCAACTATGGCCCTCTGCCACACACTAAGCAACATGCCTTGAGGAACATCGGCGTAGGCCTCAACAAGCTCCACAGCCCTATCTACACATATGTCAGGTATTTTCAAACTTCTACCAACTCTAACAATCAGCTTATACAAACCCTCTTTTTTACCGCTATTAACGAACTCTAGGATAAACCTATGTACCGTATTTAACAAATAGTCTCCAGCAGGTTGTAATCTCTGATAAATTCTATACAGAAGCTCTTCTACAAGGACAGTCTCCTCACTATGAGATACTAATGAAGACATTGCTAAACCACATAGGAGTACAACAAGACCAATCACACCAGCATCAATGTAAAGACTGAACTTTCTTAATAGAGCATAGTGCAGAAGTAAATTCCTAAAAACTAGGAAGTACATAATTAAGACGAGTATAGAAAATGCAAGCATTATAGACACGTAAATTATTCTGACCTTCCTATCTTTTGACGAACTTGTAGCAGCTGACGCTGTTGCTAGTATACTTAATCCATAACTTATAGGAATTATAGTGCTGAACTGGGGTATCATTCTTGTAGAGATCTTATAAATAATGAATATTAGTGGAGCTGCAGCAGTGAAATACGTTAACATTCTTATACTACTGTTCTTTATGAACATATTGAACGTTGATACAGCAACAATAGGTATGGAACATATCACTATAATTGCACAATATTGTACAAGTTCAATAAAGTAATATGGTATCTCATATCCGCTTATCATATTTGAGAGCGTGTGAAGAACTACGCCTCCAGCTATAAGTGGGATAAGGTCGGAGAGCATTCCGCATACTAGACTTATCCTAGCCTCAGCGATCAGAGAGAGTACAGAAGCAACGGCTAGAAGCACAAGAAGGACAACAACAGGTAGCTCAAGATTCCTCAGGAATGTCTGTCGAAGCAGCAGATACACAAGAGATGCTGCAACATGATACACAAGTATAGTCACTAAGTACGGCGCTACTGCACGTACAATCCTAGATCGCTGTACTCTCTTTAGCTCAAGTATATCTCCCAAGGACATTCACACCAAGCTCCAGTAAGTCCTTTACAAATCTAATGAATAGACTCCTACTAACTGTCCTGTCTGTGTAAGTTGCAAGTTCGTGAATTCTAACAAGCTCATCTATGATATCTTTCTTACTGTCATACTTTTGTTTGAGTATTTCCCCTATCTGTCTTGGTGTAAGCTTATCAGCATTTATTCCACACATTGATTGTATATAATCTCTAAAAAGTCTCCCAATCTCCTTTCTATAATCAACAACGTATATCCTAAAATCTGCAAGTCTCATGTCGTCCACACTTATAGAAAGACTGTAAACACCTTCCTGATGTATTGCGATCTCGTGCATATTTCCTACACCTCTATAGTAGTTACCTAACGTAACTATGACACGTGTCGGCTCAACTTCTTTTCCATTCTCAGTCACTAAGACACGAACAATAACATTCTCACCTAAACCCCACACATTGCTAAGTTCGTCATAATTTGATACATGTACCCTCACCTCGTATACTTTATTTCCAATCTTCACACTTTTACATAATATCGATTCTGCAAGTTTCTCTATCTTGAGTCCACGTTTTCTCTTAAATACGAGTTGATAATATGAAAATAGTGCAACAGCAGTGCAGAGAATTACTAATATCGGAATATAATTCCAGTAGCTCCCCCTTGCAAATGTTATGACACTTACTGATTTAAAGTGGTAAGGAGCATAAGCATATAGCAACACCTTACCACACTTCGGTAAGACAAAGGAAAAGTGTACAACACCTGACGTGAAGTTCCTTACCTCACATGAGTTGCATCCACCACCTTCTGCACATATTGTCACTTGATAAGGAACACTCCTCTCACCATGCCTTGATAGAAAGATAATCGCTGGATCGACAACACTTCCTGAAACCCTTATGTAGCTTTCATTAATTACCATAGTTGACACATTTTCAAATAAAAGCCTCGAATATATACTCAAGCTCTTGTTAATAATATACTCCAATTCTTCATCCGGTCCAAGAGGTATTGTTAGCATTAAAGTATCATAATGCAAAGGCATACAAACTAGTCGAAATTCTATTATGCCCCTAGCTTTGGTTCCCTCGGGCTTTAAGTTGCACTCATATGAATTTTCTATAGAATAAAGCTTCAATGTTACAGATCTAGCAAGTCTACTAGAGGCACCACTATGACTCAACCTTAGTTTAATACCTATACTTGAGTTAAAGACGACAATAGGTTTAACATCTATAAAAGATAGCTCCACGTACAGTCTCTCGATGTGTAAAGGTATAGTAAAGCTTGCGAAATACCTATTACCGCCGTATGTTACTGATAACACACCAGTATTGCTATTCAATGTGCAACTCACATCAATATAATTTCCCATCACTACAATATTACTACATGTCATGTTTCTCGAACTTATATCGATACTAGATTCGTACGATATCGATGACAGGTATTGTGCAAAACTCTCCGTTACTGGAATAAGAAGTTCAAAACTTCTACATGGCACTAGTATGTGTATAGACGACCTATTCCTAAGCAAGAGTTCTTCTATAAATGTGATATTTAAGTTTCTCAAAACGACTATAAAATTGCTATACCAACATTTTATGAATAACTTATCTCCCCTAAGGGGATTATTTGTAACATAGAGTACTGGAGGATCCGATTTTGATGGTAAGTATATTAAAGTTCCTAGGTAGTGTACAATAACTACATACTCTCCCCTGTTGAGGTTCTTCGGTAATTTGCATATAGCCTTAAATGTGCCATTCTTTAGAACATTGGTACTGCATACAACTATCCCATTTGTATATTTTGTTTTGTTTAACGTTATTACAACAGTTCCCTGATTTACAGGTGCACCTAAATTGTCTCGTACTTCTCCTTCTACAAGAATGTACTCTCCCGGTGCTACGTAACGAGGCTCGACATTTGTTATAATTACCGTTGTTGGAGCTTGTACTAATACTGGTATCTTATAAGTGTCTACCTTGTTGTTGTATTTTACATGTATTTCAACATATGTGATGCCAAGTTTCGCAGTTGGTTTAGCGTATAATGTTTCAATTATCTTATGTTTACCGGGGTTTATGTTAACTACTCTAGGATTTATCCTTAAGAATTGTGGAACTGTGAACGTTATCGTTAATCTGTAATGTGTCTCTATGTATATTTCAAAGTTAGTATAGTTACCTCTTGCAACTCTAATAATGTTAGGCAGCTTGAGATATGGCTTCTTACTGCTATTGATATTATTTTTGAATGATACCTCTCTCTTGAAGAGACTTGGATTTATAATAATCCAGAGGTATCGTACCTTTGGTACATATACTTCCACTCTCCAAGTAGAGTATGCAGAGACTGACGTTAGACCAGCTGAAGCAGTGTTTGCAGAGTATCCGAGAACTACTCGTGCAGGTACGTTAAGTAATCTCAGGAGGATTGTCAGAAGAACAGCTTTTGCTAAGGAACTTCTCTGTGACTCCTGAACAAGTTTCTCAAACGTGTAATCATGGACGTTTTTCTTAATTAAATACACTATTAGTGAGCCACTATTTATCAGTGTATAAAGTTTAGAAATGACGCAATATAGATTTTCGCAACCTGCAACTTGTTTATATAGATATTCTCTGAGAAGTTTAGCAGTATCTTCTCTCAGTGGAACGTGTAAATATATTGAAGGCACATGTACGTACCTATACATTTCTAATGTAGTTGATTTTAAAATGTTCAAAATTCCTCTTGGTGTTAAGCTAAGAGAACATATTTTAAAGTACTTTGATTTGCTAAATGTTGCAACAATATCGCCTCCATAGTAGTGTATGTATTCTCCACCATTTAGTAATTTAATGAATACGGTTATGTGAGGTATGTAAGTGGTGTAGTTTCTCAAGGATATACTATAGCATGTGTATGTACAGTAGCCTTTTGAGTATCTACAAATGTGTACATATGCTTCTGTCATGTTTCCCCAGTATAGATCATATTTTGAAATAGATATCTTATCTATACTAGAGACGTTTCCAAATGTTAGCACTCTTAGAAATATTTCATAAGCACCTTCAGTTTTTGGAATATTCAAATTTGAAATCTTTATAGTCTTACTGAGGCCAAGCTTGCGTAGCTTATTGTCTGTTTCTTTCTTATTGAAAACATTAACATTTAATAAAGTCTGTAGCTGACCAGTTGCTGATAGTGGTTTTCCTCTGCCTTTTGGTTGTCCTCCTGTAGATTGTGTACCTACTCTCTGTGTCTGAGTTGCAGGTGGTGTTGCATCTACTCTAACCCATGTATGAGTACGCGGATTATAGACCTCGGCCCACGCGTGAAGTTGTTCAAGTTTAACATACTGACTCTCAGCATGGGGGTTAACATAGAACCCAACGACAATTCTTGAAGGTATGCCAAGTGTGCGAAGTGTTAAGACTAATAGTGTGTTTGCCTGTATACAATTCAATGCCTGTGCATTTACAAGTGCCCTAACTATGTTATTAACATTTGATAGATTTACTCCAAGTCTACTATATCTATAATGTGTTGATATATAGTTCACAAGTGTCTTAACTATGCAATACACATCGTCTCCGCATTTACCAACTATTTTCTTAGCAAATTGTCGTAGTTCAGATCTATAGTCTTGTGGAACTTGTAAATACGTGGAAGATATGTAAATATTTTTATAATCGCTCAATGTTAAGCCCTTCAATGAGTCTATACTTTGATTAGCAACTATTGAACATGCTCTAAAAGTTTCTATACTACGCAAAGTTTCAACAACATCAAGATCCCTGTAGTATATAATTTTCGTTGAGGGATTTATGTAAACTATTGAGTACAGGTATTTTACGTGAGGTAGAAAGTACATTGGTATATACATGGTAATTGTGTAGCACACTATTTTACAGTGATTACATGATGGTGGTACTATGCTTGTACTATATGAGGAGTATATGTTTTTTGATCTTACCCAGTTTTTTCCCTCCAATAGATCGCACACCACAACTCTTAAGTAGTGTGATTCTGTTTTTCCAACTATTTTTAATACTGTTCTATTAAGTAAACTTTTTGAAATGTTTAATCCCTGAAGAGGCGCAGAGGTGAATTTTCCAATGCCTATGCTTACTGATTCTGGCATTTGTAGGTTAGTAGGAGCGTTCTTGGTGAAGTTCTGTGGAACATTTGCCTGAGACCACAGGGTTGGCACGGGTACCTTAGAGGAGAGTATTGCCAGTAGTGCAGCAGCTCCAGCGACTAGTGCAGCAAGCAGTATTGCTAACGGCAGCCTAAGGTACTCAATGCTCACGTGCTTCCTGAACATTATCTTATGCTAAAAACATTTCAATATTCCTCACTGTCTGAGTCTAATGAGGAGGGTAAGAGTCTCAGCACCTGCGCATGTTCATCTAGGAAACTTTGACCTATGTGGAGACCTGGGCCGTCTCTTCGGTACAGTAGGCTTCGTACTTGATGAGCCTCGTGTAGAGATTGTTGTTGAGAAAGCTCAAGCAGTCTCAGCGGAGGGTCCCTATGCTGATCTTGCATGTGAAGTTGCTAGAAAGGTCGTGTCAATGCTGAACGTGGATCCTGTGAAGATCAGGATAGTCAGAGCATTTAGACGTGGTGTAGGTCTTGGATTGACAACTGCACTATACTTGTCAGTTGCGTGGGGCATAGCAAGACTGTACGATGTTGATGTGAATCTTCTGGATGTGGCACGGAGACTTGGTCGTGGCATTGTTAGTGCACTGGGAACTTACGGCTTCATGTATGGTGGCATGATAATCGACGCCGGCTATAGGCTCGACAAGTTTGGCATTGAGATACCTCCACTAATTGCTAGACTTGAGATACCGGAATCTTGGACTTTCCTTGTGGCAGTGCCGAAGACTGTGCCTGAGAGAGTCATAAAGATCAAGGAGAGGGAGGCCGAGATCCTGAGCAACTTGCCCAAGATGAGTAGTGAGCTAAGTGGTAGATTATGTAGACTTGTCCTGATGGCACTCATACCATCAGTCATAGAGCACGATATTGAGACCTTCGGGAAGGCAGTGACGGAGTTTAATAGACTCGCAGGCACGTACTGGTCACCGTTCCAGGATGGAAAGATTTACTGCTCTGACGAAGTGGAGAAAGGAATTGAGATACTTCTCAAGAATGGTGCTGTCGGTGCTGCACAGTCCTGCTGGGGACCGACGTTCTATGGCATATTCAAGGACAGAGACACAGCTATCGATGCTGCACGAATCTTAACTACATCGATAAGCTGTGACGTCTACATAACTAAGGTAAGCAACAGAGGCGCCATAGCAACTGTGGAATGATGAACCTGTATGAGAAGTGTTAAAGACATAGGTTACTACTAGACAGCTACGAGAGTATGCCAAAGCCTCAAGTCAAGGTAAAGGATCCTTCACTTGCTGAGCGTGGCAGGTTGCAGATAGAGTGGGCTGAGAGACACATGCCTGTACTAATGAAGATCAGGGAAAGATTCAAGAAGGAGAGACCGCTTGAAGGCATAAAAATAGCTGCAAGTCTACACGTTACTAAGGAGACTGCCGTACTGGTCAGGACGCTGCTTGCAGGTGGCGCAGAAGTTGCACTTGCTCCCTGTAACCCACTGTCTACCCAGGACGATGTTGCTGCAGCACTAGCAGAGGAGGGAGTCTACGTATATGCTTGGAGAGGAATGTCTGAGCGCGATTACTACAATGCGATTGGTAATGCGCTATCGATAGAACCTGACATAACGATGGACGATGGTGCAGACATAATATCCACAATACACAAGCTGGCACTGAAGATAGAGGACGAGACCACGAAGTATGCCAAGGAGACGCTTGGCGACCGTGACTATGAGAAGATGATAAGCAAAATAATTGGAGGAACAGAGGAGACGACCACAGGCGTCATCAGAATTAGGGCAATGGAGAAGCAAGGTGTGCTACGCTATCCTGTCATTGCAGTTAACGAGTCGTACACTAAGTACCTGTTCGACAACAGATATGGCACAGGACAGTCAACATGGGATGGAATACTGAGAGCAACTAACATCCTAGTAGCGGGAAAGGTAGTCGTTGTAGCTGGATATGGCTGGGTAGGCAGAGGAGTAGCGATGAGGGCTCGAGGACTTGGTGCACGTAGAGTAATAGTAACTGAGGTCAATCCAATACGCGCACTCGAGGCAGTGATGGATGGATTCGAGGTAATGCCAATGATAAAGGCTGCCGAGATAGGTGACATCTTTATCACAGCTACAGGAAACATAAAAGTCATCAGGAAAGAGCACATAGAGAGAATGAAGGACGGTGCGATACTGGCAAACACAGGACACTTCAACGTTGAGATATGGGTACCTGATATTGAGGAACTTGCCGTATCAAAACGTGAGATAAGGCCAGGAGTAACGGAGTACGTGCTCAAGAATGGAAAGAGAATATACCTGCTTGCTGAGGGAAGACTAGTCAACCTGGCATGTGCAGAAGGTCACCCATCAGAAGTTATGGATATGTCCTTTGCAAATCAGGCACTTGCCGTCGAGTACCTCGTAAAGAACAAGGGCAAGCTTGAGAGGAAGGTCTACAAGCTACCTGATGAACTTGACATGCAGGTTGCCAAGCTTAAGCTAGAGTCAATGGGCATAGAGATAGACGAATTAACAGAAGAGCAGAAAAGGTATCTCGAATCCTGGACTCTAGGTACCTAATCCAGATTGTAGACTTAGAGTTAACTATTATAGATATCGGTTAAAATTTTACAGGTATTACAAATAAAAAGCCTCAAGAGCCTCTTCTATTCTTAATCAACATTATAGCTTCTGCAATATCTCCATTAGTCTCCTCAAGTGCCTTTATAGCCTCCTCCCTTGTGCATCCTGTTTCCTGCATTACAAGCTCAATATCCTCATCAGTGAACTTTGGCTTCTGTTGTTGCTGCTGTATCTGTACGATATCCACAGTCACAGATGGCTGAGAACTTGGGGCTACCTGTTTGATAGCTGATTGTGTTGTCTGAACTTGGAATAGCACAACGTTCGCAATGTACATCTTTGAGACTACAGGATTTTCAATCACTATCCTTGAACCATCGTTCATCACTATCTCCACACGAGCAACATTTGGAATTTCCTCAAGCTTTAGACTAGATAAATCTAGTCCTCCCAAGTTCTTCAGGAGTTTCTTTATCTTTCTTGGATTAAGAGCACACATCGTCTTTACCTAACGTGTCTATCCTACCTAAACCTAAACAACTTTTCGCAAACAGAAAAAGAGAAAAAGGAGAGAAAGTTATAGAATAAATTCTTCACCGAAATTATTACACTGTTTTAATTGATAGTTGTGATATTATGCTAGTTTTGATTTTACTTCTTCTATGATTTCTGGGTGTTTTTCTTTGAAGTGTTTGTATATGTTGCTTAGTGTTTTGAATGCGTTTTCTCCTTCCTCAATCTCACTACCACAAACCTTACATCTTGTTCCCTCCACATATTCCTCTCTTAGGACCTTTGCGATCTTTGACCAGACGATCCTAGCCATCCCGACCCCCGGTATACCTACTGCGGCTAGGACTAATTAAGATAAGCTATGTGGTTATTCCATGCTTTGTCATGCAGATTTCCTCTTTTTGCTAACGTATTCTTGGAGCTTAAAGAGTTGATGTTGGCTTTCTGAGACTTTTTCAACCTCTTTTGACCAATAAGAGGACATGAGGTGATGTAGATCGAGACAATCAGATCGAAGAAAGAGCTTGAGCTTGAGGTACAGAAAGTGCCCGGCTATTTAAGGCCTAAGGTAGAGCTCGAGCAGTACGTCACGGATTCTCACATTGTTGCAGAACTCGTGTGGTTATCATACATGAGGAGGGAGTTTGTTGAAGGCCGCGTTCTCGATCTTGGATGTGGCACTGGCCGCTTCTCCATAGCAGCAGCACTGCTAGGCGCATCACAGGTGGTCTGTCTAGACATTGATAAGGATGCAATCTCTCAAGTGTGGAGCATGGTTCGTAATGATCCTTATCTAAGCTCAGTAATTGATGTTGTTGTCTCCGATGCATTATTACCATGTCTTAGATCTGTGTTCCATGTAGTATTTCAGAATCCTCCGTTTGGAATACAGTCACGTAGAGGTATTGATATAGAGTTTCTAAAAAGTGCTTGTAAACTTGGAAAAATTGTGTATAGTATACACAAGGCAGAGACTTACGAGTACGTAATAAATAAGTGTAGAGAACTAGGCGATGTATCAGTTCTAGGGTTTGATATACTTAACATACCTCCAATGTATAAACACCACTTTAAGAGACTTCACAAAGTCAGAGTAGTGTTAGTAAGGGTAGAGAGTAGACTTATCTAGATATAATATTTATAGATTTCCTAAGTATGAAGTACGGCGATATGAAGTTCAGTATAGTGAACTTTTCAGCAGTAAGTGAAATATCCTTCAAAGCTTCGTACACGTTTCCTGACAGCATTATTCCCTTAAGCGGTTTCCTCTCTCCCTTATACACGATCCATGCACAGGGAGCTGCTACACTAAACTCCCCACTTTCAGGATTGCTGCTGTGAGCACCCTGTAGATAGTCAACAAGTAAGTAAGGTTTCTCACCTTCAAGTATTTCACTAAGTTTCACGTCTCCTTCCTTGATTACAATGTTCGTGTAAGATATCTCAGGTAGTGCTCTATAGCTTGCACGATACCCATGTCCTGTAGATTTTAACCCAATGAGGCTTCCCCAATATATGTTTGATACAATTTCTTTCACAACACCTTTATCTACGAGTACTGTTGTTCGTGAAATTACACCTTCATCGTCGAAGGGAGATGATGAGTATCCTCCTGGAATGAGGGGGTCATCTACGACAGTTAGCTTCTCATCAAAAATCTTCTGGCCAAGCTTATCGATGAATGGGCTTCTCCTAAGTGCAAATGCTCTTGCCGTGAGTACACTCGCTAAAGTGTACTCAAGTAGTTGGCCGATTGCTCTATGAGTCATGACTACAGCATCTACGGTCTTATCAAGCTTCACAGGTCGAAGCAGTGATAGAGCTCTCTCCTTACACTTATTGTATAGCTCGATGAGATCTACAAAAGAAGTGTGTGAATATGAGATCTCGTAGACTGAGGGCGTAGAGTAGCCTTCCTCTGATGCTACAAGGTCAAGCGATGCATGCACAGTAGTTACCTCATCCTGTACGTCGACTCCATGTGTGTTCATTACTTTTCTTAATGTGTAAGCTAGTTCTACATCTCCACTATATATGAAAATATTCTTATTTTCTTTCACTACTTTCAATAACTCGTCATTTGCTTTAACAAGTTGTTGAACTTCTATTGATAGTAACTCTCTATTAAACCTACCAGGAATATCAACAGCCTTGCACTCAGTTGGCAGTCCTTGCCACTTTTCAACTTTTGAATTTAATTTTGCAATCTTTATGGCTCTCTCAACTATCTCCTGTGGACTTGAGGA
>CAYPXK010000065.1:0-14087 GCA_964414695.1 uncultured Thermoproteaceae archaeon
CGTCAAGCGACAAACTCATTGAAGCACATCACCTTCAACTTCTCGAAGTAGCGCTTACTTATCAAGTATTACGTTCACACGTAGTATATTCCTGACTACATAACACCTTCAGGACAAGTTTGCTCCTAGTCGTGTAAAGTGCAACACTATGTTCACGTAAAGACTCTCGCTCGAATCTAATGGCGAGTTGAGAGATTATTCAGTCTGGCAATAACGTATGTTCGTCTTCGAATAGCCTAACTCTTATAGGCATAATGTGTCCTCTTGTATTTATGATTCCTGTGCCGATTTCTGTCTCTGGGTATAAGTGTTTAAGCAAGCTTCCTGGTACTTCATACTGTTTCTTCAGGAGTTCAATGCTTTTTCTTGACCGTTGTTTCATTATGATGTGAATGTCTGAGTTGTTTAGCAGGACGTGTCCAATTGGGCTGTCATGTAGGTCCTCGAAGTCCTGTGTAATGAATACGACAGCGATGTTCATGCTTCTAAACGTCCTGAACATGAGCTCAAGCACATGTGCAGTACACACCAGCTTTAGCAATCTCCGAGACTCGTTCAGGATAGCATATGCAATTCTCAAGTTAGATCTTCACTTCCTGAAGATTTGTCCTGACTTGTTACAAGTCAAGTAATATGTCGCAGACTGCTTGAGTTTCGGATCTTATAAATGAGGAGTGTTCAATACTTTTAAGTCGATGTTCCTGACAATGTCTCTGTGATGAGGATAGCTGTGCTTGGTATTCATCGGCAGTGGTAAGACTACAGTTGCGAAGCTGCTTGCTGAGCGGCTGAGGTTGAGGTTTGTTAGTTCGGATCCTATTGATTTAATTAGAAGTCTTAGATTGACGCATAGTAAGTGGAATAAGTTTTCTCAGGAAGTTTTTCCTTTTCTTTCATATGCCATGACTAGCAGTTTGTTTAGGAATTTTAAGAGTTTTGTAACGGATTATGATGTAGTGTTAAATTTGGCATATGTCGATGATTGTGAAGTTTTTTCTAAAATATTGTCATTGACTGCGAGGCTTCCTAGATATGACATTGTTGTGATTCTTCTCGTAAAGGATCCCCTGACAGTAATTGATAGGGCTCTTCAACGTCTACGATGGGGAAATTGCATGTTATCTGCAGCTTGGCAGCGACGGTATTACAACTTCACTTGTCGTGTACTTGAGCGTTTTAGAAGGATCTTGTGGCTCGTCGTTCAGAGAGGCAGAGTAGTTCTGTTCATAGATGCTGAGAGATGTTTAGAAGACGTGATCAATGACGTGCTGTTGAACATTAAGACGTTATTCCTTATAAAATAATGCTCGTCGTGGTGCGTTGGTGTAGAGTCTGCCCAGAATACTTGTAGATGAGGAGCTCTGCACAGGGTGCACGTCCTGTGTTGTCGTTTGTTCACTTAGACATAGTGGATGTATTTCAATTGCTAAGTCGAGGATTCGAATAGTTGAGGAACTTACCCCAGATGGACCGAGATTCAGGATAGGTCTATGTAGAGTATGTGAAGATTTAAAATGTGTTAGAGTATGTGAAATGAATGCTATTGTTGTAGAGGATGGTTTTCTAAAGATTCTCTACCATAGGTGTGTGAGATGTTATGACTGTGTTAAAGTATGTCCATATAATGGTATTCATGTTGATTACTCTGCTAGAATTCCAATAAAATGCGACTTGTGTGATGGTGAGGTTCTCTGCGTAAAGGTATGTCCAACAGGAGCACTCAAGTATGAAGACTAGAGGCGGGTACATAGGAAAGATACTACGTATTGATCTAAGTAAGGGCAAGGCTGAGGTTAAGCCACTGCCAGATGAGCTGCTCAGCTTCATAGGTGGCAGAGGGTTTGCAATAAAGACACTGTACGATGAGCTATGTCCAGGCACTGACCCGCTGGGTCCTGACAATAAGATCGTCATTGCGACAGGCCCCCTCACGGGCACTGCAGTGCCAGGAAGTGGCAAATGTGTTCTTGCTTCAAAGTCTCCACCAACAGGAGGGTACGGTGATGGATGTGTAGGCGGCAGGTTTGGCCCTGTCCTGAAGATGGCAGGATTTGACATGGTAATAATTGAAGGAAAGGCAGAGCACCCTGTCTATGTCCTTATAGAAGATGGGAAGTGTGAAATAAAGTCTGCAAAAGATCTCTGGGGATTAAAAACAAGCGAGTGTGAACATGAGCTGAAGCAGAGACATGGAAAAGACAGTGCAGTTCTATGCATAGGCCCTGGTGGTGAGAATCTTGTGAAGTTTGCCACAGTCATACATGAGTATGGTAGAGCTGGTGGAAGACCTGGAATCGGTGCAGTATTTGGGGCTAAGAAGCTTAAGGCTATTGTAGCTGTTGAAACAGGAGAGATACCCATAGCGTATCCTGACAAGCTTCTCAAGCTGTACATTGAAGTATGCGAGTTCCTCAAAAATAGGGAGCTCTATAGTGAATGGCTTAGAAAAGGAACAACCTCGACCGTAGAATGGAGTAATGCAAACTCTTGTCTTCCTACAAGGAACTTCCAGGAAGGCATGTTCGAAGGTGCTAGTAACATAAGTGGTGAAGTTATTTCAAAACTGAAATTCTTATCAAGAGGATGCTTTGCCTGTGTAATGCCATGTGGAAATCTATGTAAAGTTGATAACATGTGGGTTGAAATTGATTATGAACAACTTGCAATGCTTGGGTCAAACCTAGGCATTGACAATATTAGAATTGTTGCAGAATTAACAAAACTCAGTGATGAGCTTGGACTTGACTCCATATCGTTGGGCAACGTTATTGGGTTTGCAATGGAGCTCTATGAGCGTGGAATCTTGAGACCAGAGGATGTGCATGGCCTCGTGTTGAGATTTGGAAATGGAGAGGCTGCACTTGAGCTAGCGAACATGATTGCCTATAGGAAAGGCATCGGTGACATCCTGGCTGAGGGTGTTAGACGTGCAGCCGAAATCATAGGCAGAGACTCGTGGAAGTTCGCAATGCATTGTAAAGGACTCGAGATCACTGCATATGACTGTCATGCTGCGCCAGGCATGGCACTGGCATATGCTACATCAAGCATTGGTGCACATCACAAGGATGCTTGGTTCATAGCGCTTGAAGTTAAGATGGGCAGGAATGTCGTTAGTGAAGAGAAAGTTCGTGCATTAATAAGAATGCAGAACATTAGAGGAGGAATCTTCGAGTCACTAGTAGTCTGTCGATTACCCTGGGTTGAGCTTGGTCTAGATCTTGAAGTCTATACGAGATTCTTTAAGGCGGTGACAGGACTTGATATAAATCTCGAGAGTCTTGAAAAGATTGGAGAACGTATCCTGAATTTAATAAGATGCTTCTGGATTCGTGAGAAAGGAGACTGGTGTCCAGAGTATGATTATCCTCCTCCAAGGTGGTTTGAAGAACCATTAACATCAGGACCACTTGCCGGCACTAAACTAGACAGAGACATGTACAGTAAGTTGCTGAGCATCTACTATAAACTGCGTGGATGGGATAGTAGGGGTATACCAACAAAATCGAAGTTAATAGAGCTTGAGCTTAACTATGTTATTGAAGATTTAGAACGTCGTGGCATTAAGCTTAGTGAATAAAATTAGAACTTTGATAGTGCACAGTTACCCTAAGGTATGAACTCTCTATCAGTACTGCGACAAGTCAAGGATCGTATAGAACCGTGTGAAGTCATGATTATGGGATTGGAGGGATGGCTTGACGCAGGTAAAGCTGCATCTACCTGTACGGAATATATTGCACAAAAATATGGTGGAGAACAGGTCTATGTTGCAGAGAGTGACGAACTTTTTAATTACACTGTTACAAGACCTTTTGTACGTATACATAAGGCAGTTATAAAGCAGCTTAATTTTCCGAGGTTCGAAATTCTTCAGGTTAATATAAAAGGTAAGAATATTCTATTAGTAAGAGGAAGCGAACCACATAGAATGTGGAAGAAGCTAATAATAGATCTTCTTAGAATAGCAGACATGTGTGAAGCGAAACTTATACTAACATTCGGAAGTATGCTTGATGACATTACTGAAATTAAAGTATCTGCAGTCGTATCAAACGTAGAGGATATTGATTACCTAAAGGACATAGGTGTTGATACTGTTGAATATGTTGGCCCATGTAGTTTCTACACACCTCTGATACAGAAATGTCACGAAATTGGACTAAGAGGCATTAGTCTGTGGGCCCATGTGCCATATCTAGACTACTACGAGATCTTGGCACGTTACAACATGCCAGACTGGAGATGCTCTGTAGCTCTCCTAGAGAAGGCTGTTAAAATCACAAACATTGACATAGATCTTGGAGAAGCTTATGAGAAAGCATACGAAGTTGATTCAATAATTAGAAAGTTCCGCTCACGTGGGGAAGCTGACTCGTCAAAGTACTTCCTCTAGAAGCTCAGCTACAGGCCTAGTTTGACATAAGTATCGATCTTATTCTATCTTCAACATCTCTCATAACTAAGTCATGTATATCTACGATGTCTATCTCTATAAACTCATCACTAATCTTAAAACATCTCTTACGTGGGCTTGCAGAGACCGATGTTGCGACATCAGGTATAGATGCCACTAACTTAGCGAGCTTTACTATGGGTGAATCATTGTCAACACTTACCCTATCATGTACCTTTCTTAAGTAATCAATGTAATTTCCTAACTCTTCGTCAACTATGACATTATCTTCACAGTTTATTTCACCCATCTTGATCAGATATTTTAGTATCGCAGTGAATGCTGCATCGATAACTTGTAGCCTATTTATTCTGTGTTTTGTGCAAAGTTCATTAACTGCCCTATAGGGGTCGGCATATACTAACTTTGTGGTGAATAAACCCTTTTCTATGCAGGTTCTGAATATTCTTAGTGTACATCCTCTTTTAGCTGGTGGGATTTTTATGAAATCATAATCAGTGATATAGCAGTAGTAATATATCAACTCGCAGGCTTCTCTACACTTCGACAAGTCGTCGGTTTTCACAAGCCCCACAATCCCTGTTATCCAGTTAGGCATGGCTAATGCAACATGCATGCGTGAGAGTATGTACAAAGCTTATAAAGTCTAGTAAGTGGCGCCTCTCATGTCTCAGATTCAGATACAGAAGTTGACTAAGATCGTGCTCTGTCCTATTACAGGTGAGATGTCGGAGGATGCTGCTAAGATTCTTGAACAGGTGAAAAATGTGAAGGTACCTCCAGCAAAGGTTAAGTGTCCAAAGTGTGGTCAGGAGGTAGAGGCCACAAAGTTTGCACTTCATTTAGTTAAGCACTGTAGAGTCAGTGGAAAGACCGTTGTCTGTGATATCTGTGGAGAGAAGCTCAAGAGCATGGGTGACTTCATGCGTCACATAAGGGAGCACCTGACAGTAGCTGAGCTGAGAAACGGCATGTGGGTGTGGTATTGCACCGTATGTGGACGAGAGTTCACGAGTAAAAAATCGGTCCTTGTACACATCCTGAAGGCTCACGAGGTGGAGTAACAGGACAACGTAGATGATACATAGTCAGCTTCAGTACGGTCTAATAGTACAGGCGATACTACTTGCAATACCTGAATACGTAGCAAACGGCTCTCCTCCTGTAATCTCTAAAATCGTAAAGAATACTCATCCAATAGATTTTGGAAAAAACTTCATTGATAACAAGAGACTGTTCGGAGACGGAAAAACATTCGAAGGATTTGTTGGAGGTATACTTGCAGGTTATTCTATCTCACTGATAATATACACACTTATAATACTTCTCTATCCAAGTATTATCAAATATTACGTAATTCCTGGCCCTACGGACATTCTCATTCTATGCACACTTGCACTTACGGGAGATCTCATTGGTGCATTTATAAAGAGAAGACTTGGCTTACCGAGAGGCGCACCAGCTCCACTGTTAGATCAGCTCGATTTTATGGCTCTGCCATTCGTCTACATGTACTATGTGCTCAATATTGACAACATTATGATTTACATATTTCTGATAATCCTAACAGTAGGTATGCACTATTTCACAAACTTCGTAGCTTACAAACTCAAGATTAAGCGAGAACCTTGGTAGTAAGATTAAATAGTCCTTTCACATTGCCCTCATAGGGATCCTATGGCTAAGGTTCTCGTACTAGGTGACAAGTACACAATATACACCTTCAGGTTACTGGGATTCGAAGGAATGATTGTTGAGAAGGGTGAGGAACTCCTGAAACTCCTAGACGAGCTACGCGAGAGGGAAGACCTTGGAGTTATCTTAGTGACCTCAGACATTGTCAACCAGGTCAGAGATGCCTTCAACAGGATTAGGCTGAAGACAACGAAACCTCTGATAATGGAGATACCATCACTTAGAGAAGTTAAGTTTGAGGCTGTTGATTATCTGGGCATCCTGCGTGCTGCACTAGGTATCTAAAACACTGCCTTCTCAACTAGCTCTGGCTATAGTTATACTTTACTTACCATACCGATATTAACGGTGGTTTCTACATTATCTACCGGCGAGTGATGAGGGTCCTAAGTGCTGACTCGATGATTGGGAACTCACGCAGCTGATCGTTATTGCGCATTTTCGAGGTCATCAATTAATTTCTGTACATGTGCGACACCTAGTGTTGCGAAGTTTCGAAGTGAGACAGGGATTCCACAGGGCTCCTCACCGTGCATTAATGTACGCTGCTGGCCTGTCGAAGAGCGATGTAAAATCTGGAAAGCCGCTCATTGGAGTGATAGCATCTTGCAACGACTTGGTTCCAGGGCATGTTCACCTCAGGAGAATCGTTGAGGCTGTGAAAGAAGGTGTGCGTGAAGCAGGTGGCATACCTGTAGTGTTCGACACCATTGCTGTATGCGATGGAATTGCGATGGGTCACGAAGGAATGAAGTACAGCCTTGTCAGTCGCGAAATAATTGCTGATAGCGTAGAGATTGTCGTAGAGGCACATAGGCTCGACGGCATTGTCCTGATAGGAAACTGCGATAAAGTCGTCCCTGGTATGCTCATGGCCGCTGCTCGACTCGACATTCCTGCCATATACATCAATGGAGGACCAATGCTTCCTGGAACTTTCCGTGGAAAGAGGGTTGACATAAAGGATGTATTTGAAGCCGTTGGAGCGTACTCTAAAGGTAAGATCACGTACGACGAGCTCGAGGAGCTTGAGCGACGAGCATGTCCTGGTCCTGGATCCTGTGCTGGCCTTTACACAGCTAACACGATGAATATCCTCGCAGAAGCGCTTGGGATGGCGTTACCCTACTCCTCGACTGTTCCTGCAGTATCATCAAGGAGACTACATTTCGCGTATGAGGCAGGTAGGACAATTGTAAAGCTTGTAAGGGCTGGCTTGACAAGTAGGAGGATATTGACAAAGGAGGCCTTCCTGAATGCGATTGTTGTTGATCTTGCCCTGGGAGGCTCAACAAACACTGTTCTTCACCTTCTCGCAATAGCACACGAGGCTAATGTTGAGTTATCCCTCGATGACTTTGATAGACTTCAGGAGAAGGTGCCCTACATATGTCCACTATCTCCTGGTGGTCCATACTATGTTGTTGACCTTGACTTAGCTGGAGGTGTGCCAGCTCTAATGAAGGAACTCTCTAAGCTTGGTCTAATACATCGTGATGTCATCACGGTCTCTCTTAAGACCATTGGAGAGATAATAGATGAGGCACCTGAACCACGTGATAGAGACGTCATAAGACCTGTGGAGAATCCAATAATGAAATCTGGTGCACTTGTGATACTTAGAGGAAGTCTCGCTCCTGAGGGCGCTGTAGTGAAAATGTCAGGTACAAAAATTAGGAAGTTCAGAGGACAAGCCATAGTATTCAACTCAGAGGAGGAGGCTGTGAAAGCTGTGCTCGAGGGAAAGGTTCAGGAAGGACATGTCGTGGTGATAAGGTACGAGGGACCCAGAGGAGGTCCAGGCATGAGAGAAATGCTGCAGATCACAGCTGCAATAGTAGGACAGGGACTTGGTGAGAAGGTCGCGCTCGTCACGGATGGACGTTTCTCAGGTGCAACACGTGGACTAATGGTAGGACACGTGTGTCCAGAAGCAGCTGTTGGTGGCCCAATAGCACTTGTCGAGAATGGAGATTACATAACAATAGACGTTGATGCTAAGAGAATAGAACTTGAGGTAGATAAGCAGGAGCTAGAAGAGAGAAGAGCCCGCTGGAGACCGCCTGAAAAGAAGTTGAGAGGCGTGCTAAAGAAGTATGCAGAACGTGCACTTCCTGCATGTAAGGGAGCAGTGATGGAATAACTTTTACTAGAGGTCTAGCTTTCTCAACTATTCTACATGAGGAAGGGTTTATAACTAGACTAGGTATAAGCCTAGTCCCTCAAAGACCATGAGCCTTCACGAGAAGGTAGTGACAGGTTCTCGCCTTCACATAATTGAATACGTAAGAAACGGGGATTACGCATATACGGAGCTCTACATCGAAGACTCTGGTAAAAAGTATCGAGTAGTCATAACTATAGAACATGGTAGAAACACCTCAATACTTAATCTGAGATGTGACTGTAAGGAGTTCAAAACACATGGAATTTGTAAACATATTCTAGAGGCACTATCTGACGTTAGAGTAAAACTTGTCAAGGAATCAGCTTGCTCATAACCAATCACCATTCATGTGCTCAGCCCTCATCATCGATGATAAGGAACTAGAGAGACTATTTAAGGCACTTTTCCAAGCTAGTGGCGATCAGCTACGTGAAGCCTACCTGATAGACAAGAAAGTTGTTGAAAGCATTGGCGATCCAACATACATTGTCAGGAAACTGCATGACCTGCCTAAGGACATAAGAGAGATAGTGAGCTACTGGCTTCAAGCCGGTCTAATACTTGGTGTTGAGTGTCGAGGATACATAACTCCACACGGTTCTGTGGTACTCGACCTAGGTACATACAGAGGCTCGAGGAGTATAGTAGATTTTAAACAAATATTAAATGAACTTGAGACAAGAGAGATATGTTTTAGAAAAGGCAGGTATGTGTATATCCCAGGCATGTTCTATTTCAGTGATATTGCAATCATATTACCTGAGGAGAGTTACGTTGAGAAAAAATTAGATGAATACTTCACAATGGGTCTCGATGTACCGTCAGTCGAACTTGTATTAAAATTTCCATCAACTTTCCTCATGGAATACTACACTAGTATTCAGGAACTTTATGCAGAAGCGATGCGAGCACTTAATAATTATTTCTTTGGAACATTCATATCTTATGTCCTAAATCTTACACATATACCGAGTGTTGTACCTGTTGTTCTCGATACACCTGTAGATTTAATAATAGTTACGAATAGGGACGTTATTGCACACAAGTTTGTTGACATAGATCGAACTTTACGTAGAGGAACGACAGCTGCTTTAAAATATGTAGAGTATGGTTTCGATAAAATCGTTCTTGTTCACGTATCTAGAGAAAAGCAGGATCGCATAACTTACAGAAGGACTGTGATGAACATACTGAACAAGAGACTTCTCTTCTATGTTGGCTATGTTGTGATGTACGGATACGAGATTGATCATGTAATTGTGTACAAGGTGCCGATGTACAATAAGGCGATGGACTACTTCAAATATACAAATACAGGACTGAGGAAACTCCTAAGGCAACAGCTTGTTCGTCTAAGGTAACCTATTAATACTGCACATTGACACAGAGACGCAATACCTGAGAATGAGCAGAATCTTTGAGAAAGGTTACAGTCTAATACTTAGTGAGAAGTACAGAGTAATTAGGATAATATCATCGCTAATGTTTATAACATTTTACCCACTTACATTATTATTACTCACAGATAACGTCCTATTAGCTCTTGTACTACCTTCACTCTATGGATTATATGCACTACTCATATATTCATGTTATAGATACCTTCTTGGGAATGGCTTTGGCAGGTCCAGGTTTGCTCTATCTTTATCAATATCAACAGCTTCCTTAGGATCTCTTGGAGATATTTTACTATCTTTGATATTCAAGAGACTCTTGGTACTAATATCGATACTTGCATTTACGGGAGTGCATTTAAGTCTATTCGAGATAACTCACAAGAACGAAGATATTGGAAAGAGAATATGTAAGATATTTGCATTATTTGCCTCCGCAATTCCTCCTCAATACATAGCTTCTAGATTTATAGAATTTCCTCTAAAGTTCTATTTAACAACAGACTTTGCGGTATATGCGGCCTCATTAATCAGTATTCATGTTATGGTCAAGTATGTTGAGAAGCTTAGCTCAAGTTACATGCTTGAGCTATTGAGGTCTATGTTAGAGGCCTTTGGAGATAAAGTATACTCATTTGAAAATACACTACTAAAAATCTGCAAGAGAGTTAAAACGTATGTACACATGCTTTTAATAGAAAGAGAAGATGGTAAGCGTTTCTTCATAGTTGTACCTTATCTTCATTTCGGACCCATTAGTGGTACCGAGGGATCGAGACTACTTCACGACCTTATTACGAAGCTCGAGAAGGAGACAGGGATAGACGTACTGTACATGCATGGCGTTGGCAGTCACGAACTGGATGTGGTTGGGAAGGACAGTAGTGAACATGTGCTCTCCAGGTGTGTTTACGCGGGCAGAGCTCTCCTTAGAGGAAGTTGTGATAGTGAGTCGGATGGTTTGACTACAGTACCCTGTAGACTATGCGGGAAATATGTAGATGTTCTGAAAGTTCCTATCAATAGTATATCACTGACAATAATATCGAGAAACATAAATGCATCAGATGATATTCCAATGAGCGTATATAGAAGAGTTATTAAGAAATTACCTACGAGTGATATAATATTCATTGATGCACAAAATGCTTATGAGGGAGATTCTGCCTGGACGGAGGATGAAATAAAGGAACTCTCGACAATTCTAAAGAGGTTGCAGAAGAGGAATGAAAAGCGGTATAGGCTATATGTAGCGTGGAGGAAAATAAAGAGAGAAGAACTTGATGCACCTGAAGTAGGGCCCCTGGGAGGTTACATTCTTCTCCTGAAGTATGTTCCTCTAGACTCGAATCTGAAGCCAGTAACAGCGTTGCTGGTAGTGTTTGATAGTAACAACATGAAGAGAGAGCTCAGGAACAGAATAATCAGTGAGCTCTCAAAGTTAAGAGGATACGACTATGTTGAAGTTCTCACGATGGACGATCACGAACTTGTAAAATTCGTAAGTGGCAAAGGCTATGCAGTACTTGGAGAGTACACAGATTTTGATAAACTGATAGATATTTTAAATACAAAATGTGAAGAACTTGAAAGAGATTTATGCAAGGTCTCTAAAGTGCTATATAAGAGGGTTGAAATAGCTCCACGCGTATTCAGTGAAGAGGGATTTGAATACGTACGCGAGAAATTATCTAACTGTATAAGAAACTATAGGAAGATCGCAATACTCATAATTCTAGTTCCATTAATATCTTTACTATTGACACTGTCTGTACTATGTTAGACCTGAGGCAGATAATTCAGGAACTTATATCGTTCTATAATTTCAAGCTTGAGAATTGTAAAGTTGTACAATATGCAAAGACGCTTACATCGTTAGAATTTCTAATACTTTCAATACTTAGTCAAAATACTAATGACGAACTTGCAGAACGTGCATTTCTCAATTTAGTTAATAAACTTGGAAGACCCATAACAGCCCAGAAAATAATTGACACACCGAGAGATGTGTTAGTAGATTGTATAAGAGTCTCAGGAATGTATAACAGGAAGTGCGATACAATATACGAATTATCAAGAGTTCTTAACGAGGTCGGAGAAAGTGTATTAGATGAAATGGAGGTTAGTTCATTAAAGAAGTTACTGCTTAGTATCAGAGGACTTGGCAAAAAGACCGTAGACGTTTTTCTATTGTTTAAACGTCAAGTTCCCACATTTCCTGTTGACACACATATTAAAAGGATATGTAAAAGGCTTGGCATCGTATCTGTAGATGATTATGATTTAATAAGTAGTAAATTTACTAAAGTTTTTGGTAATGATTGGAGAGAACTTGCATGCGCTCACCTTGTGTTAATTCATCATGGTCGAGAGACCTGTCGTGCATTGAAACCAATCTGTGACAGATGTCCCCTTAACATTGTATGCTGTTTCTATAAAGAACGTTCATTATGCAGTTACAAAAGGCTTTAATAGAGTGCACGTAGACTACTAGCAGTAATGGGCATGAGCTTTATTGAAGACCCAAAGGTCAGTCTCATAAAGGAGCATATTAATGGCCTTATAAAGAGATTAGAGAGATGGGTTTCCGACCAGAAGCGCTTTGTTGCTGAGCTTGAGAAATTTGGCCAGTACATATCAAACACCGATGATAGGCTATCCTTACTCTATTCAGCACAGGCAATGCTAATGTACATTGAGAGAACACTGAAGGACTTCGAGTCTTGGCTAAACAACCCCGTAATAACATCCATAATGCCACTTGAGATGTTGAAAGAACTTGAAGAGAGGTTAAGGAAGATAGTCATAGATTTCGTTAAGCTAGACATAGACCACACATCGAAATACACCGAGCTCCTGAAGAAGATATCAAGTGAGTCCTCTGTGCCTGAGATATTGAAGCTATACTTTGAGCATAAGATGGCACAGACGCCTAGAGAGTCGGAAAGACGTGAAATGCCTAGATTCTTGTAATTTACTATCTAACGTACCTGTATATCAAGTCGAATTTTGTACATTCTCGGTGCATAATCCCTTACTATTTTCCTGTTGATAATCTGCACCTCACGCTTGACCTGACACGCAATTGTGTACACTATTTGCTCAGCCTCGCCAAATATGTCAGGTTCCTTACCAATATGATAGAAGTGTACAATTCCACCTTTCTTTGAAATACATAGAAGACCCTCTCGAAGATATTCATGGGCTCCCAGTGGTAATGTCATTATTACCCTGTCACATTTATAGTAAAAGTGCTTTGAAACAATCTTAGCGTCTCCCTCTATTGGAATAATTTTCCCCTTAAGTTTATTTAATCTAATGTTTTCTATCATATAATGAACCGCTACTGGATTTATCTCAACTGCATGTATTACGCGAACCTGAGGCTGCAATTTGCATATGGCAATTGCGTAGGGTCCCACACCTGCAAATAGGTATAGTATAGTTTCACCTGGCTCTACCTGTCTAGCAATATCTATTCTATCGCTATGATCACGTGGTGAAAAGTATACACGCAGCGGATCTACTTTTATTAAATATCCGTGCTCTTTATGAATAACTTCCGTAGGTCCCTGAACAAGAATTTCATATTCATACAGTCTGTATATCCCCTTTCTGCCACCTAGTTTTCGTAGGACTGCTCTAACGTGCTTGTTCAATTTCAGGATTGCCTCAGCTATGATGTACTTGTATGGCTCAAGCTCTTCAGGTATCTCAATTATTGCAACAGCTCCCTGTCTTGATCCTACAATGTCGAAGCTTGTAGGAATCAGATGGTGAAGTTCTGGCGGTATTCTATCCTTTACTAGATCCTTTAGTCTCATTCTTGTCAAGGTTGCAGTATTGTAAAAGTTTAAAAGATGGAAAGGATCGAGGTCTTTGGGGATCTAGTCTGTCTAAGTTAGTTGAGACTCCATTGGTTAAGGGAATTTCAGAGTACACGACTGTTAAGGAGGTTAAGGGGCCACTCATAATCATTGAGAGAACAAGAGGTGTAGCATATGGAGAAATTGGAGTAGTCATAGGTCCTGACGGTGTTCCACGAACAGTACAGGTTGTCGAGGTAGGCGAGAACTTCGCTGTCGCCCAGGTACTGACAGGTACCCTAGGTTTACCTGCACTTGGAAGTACTGTGAGGTTCTATGGAGAGACCTTGAAGATCCCAGTATCTGAAGAGCTCATTGGAAGAGTCCTCGATGGAAAGGGTGCACCTCGCGACGGCATGCCACTGCCACCTGCAGAGGATTACAGGGACGTGATGGGTGAGCCACTCAACCCAAACACGAGAATTCCACCAAACGAGCCAATTGAGACGGGCATCAGCGGCATTGACGCAATGTTCACGATGGTTAGAGGACAGAAGCTTCCAATATTCTCAGGTTCAGGACTTCCACACAACCTAGTCGCTGCACAG
>CAYPXK010000066.1:0-38825 GCA_964414695.1 uncultured Thermoproteaceae archaeon
CAACACCATACTTAAGGAATGTCTTTACAAGCGAGACAAGGAAATCGAGATTACCTCCTCCATACAAGACACAGGGCAACCTGTATCGCCTACAGAGACTCAACATTCGTTCCCAATTATCCTCAGTAGCGGCATAGAGCAGTGGACGCTCATCTTTCAGGAAATCTCCAAGTGCCTCAATTGCCTTCGGATTTCTCGAGCATAGTATAAGTGGCTTGCCAAGCTGATCTCTTATAAATTCAACAACTTTACAAAACCTATTCACATCCCCTGAAGTAAATCTAATAGATATTGTGTCTATTCTTAATTCTCTACCTAGATACTCGTATTTAAACCTCTTGACAAACTCCACACGTTTAGCAATGTCATCCTGTGATAAAGAATCTTCAACATCTATAGCAATTACAGTAGGATTAAGTAACGTCAACTCATGTCTATGCATTACATATTCGCCACCAATAACTAATTTTCTATCTTCAGGACCAAAATAAACTTCTTTCACGGGCTTTTTCAATAATTTCTTCAGTTCTTCATAATTCTTTCGATATTTCTCGTCTTCAATAAGCGGTCTACATTTCTCTAACGTAGTCTGAAGATTAAGTAACTTAACAGCAAAAGCCATGCAACTTTCTTCACCACATTTTCCACAGTTTGTCTTAGGCAACAGCCTGTAGATCTGAATAGGACTTAGCTTAGTTATCTTAACCATGAGGCTTTACGTACTCCTCTTCTGTGTTAGTTTAGGTTTTGCAGAATTGTGTTATTAAAAATATTGTGAAAGTTGCAGAACACATTTCAGGAAGCAGCAGCTTGAGGAACCTGTTCCTGTTTTAGTAACGTGTCAGGAATATTCAGCTTCTCAACCTCCTCAAGCTCGACTTTGATTCCCAGCTTCTCCAACACCTTCAGGAAGTACTCATGCTCGTTAAGTGGCTTAATGTGGTCAGGTGTTGTTATTACAATCTTTCTCTTATCTCCGAGATAGACCTCAATAACGTATGCACGTCCTCTCTTTCCGATTATTGTTCCAACTTTGCCCTGGTATCTTCTATGTGGTGCTGTGGTGACGTAGGTTGGATCAATGTCTATGACTACCTTGTCACCAACAGCGTACTCATACATCCACCTCTTCAGTCCTGGCCTACCGCGCTCTCTTGGGCTCTTGCTGAGCAACTTCCTACACTTGTACCTATAGCCATGTGTTCGCTTGACCATACCTGACCTAGGGGGTCTCGCAGAGTTTTAAAAGGTTGTCTGTGTCCGTATCTTCGAAAAGTAACGATTTTTACCCTAGCTGAAGTTTTCACATATGTCAAAGAGGATTATCAGTGCAGAAGACATAACTATACCAGAGGCACTGAAGCTGCTTGAGGAGGCTCTCTCAAAGTACGAGACTCCTGAAGATGTTATACATGATGCACTGGCTTACTTGAGAAGATTCTCAAAACTGGACCCAGAGAGCGCACGTAACCTAGTTACGGAGCTTGTTACAAGGTTCGGAATTGCTAGAACAACCGCAATACAGATAGTTAACATAATGCCAAAGCATGTTGAAGAGCTTAGGACAATTCTTGGACTGGAGAAGAGGGAGTTCAGCGAGAAAGAACTTCAGGAAATGTTAAGCATAATTGATAAGTATAGAAAGGAGAGGAAGACTTAATCTACTGTTTCTATAGAAAAAGCATTTCGAGAGGTGTAGACTATGGCGAGAAAAGAAGAGTATGCGTACATACTGGACATACTGACGCCGGAGCAAGTGATGTTGAGAGAGGCTAATGTGCTGAGGAGAGGATTTCCAAGAAACGAAATATATGTACAGGCAATAGGAGAACAGTACTTCACGCTGCTTGAGCTAACCGTAAAACAGGGTGTCGAAGTAAAGCCGCTTGAGAGGGTCTACATAGGTCCCGGCACTAGAGACAAGATTGACAAGATAGTCAGAAGATTAAAATATGAAGAGCTTACGGAGGAGGCAAAGAATAACTTAATGAAGATACTTCCAGAGATAGTGAAAAAGCAAGAGAAGAGGTTTGTGGAATTTTTCAACAAAGCCGGTCCAATAACGCTGAAGTTACACTCTCTTGAGCTTTTGAAGGGTATCGGTAAGAAGACTCTATGGCTAATTCTTGAAGAGAGAAAGAAAAGACCTTTTGAAAGTTTTGAAGATATTAAGAAGAGAGTAGGTATTGATCCTGAGAAGCTTATTGTTGATAGGATATTGAGAGAGCTTCAGGGTGGAGAAAAGTATTACCTGTTTGTAGGAGGACCTTACACGGCTGTACTATCTTCACAGTAGTTTATCTTGTTCTCATTATCTTTCGTCTTCCACCAATATCCCAGACCTCAACCTGCATTCCTGGCTCTAGTTTTCCACGAATCTCTTCCTCTACTTCATTCATTGTTAATTCGAATGTTGAGTAGTCTCTAAGATCCATCAGCTGTATTGTGTCTCCTGATATTGATATTATCTGTGCTGTGAATTTCTCAACTATTGGAACCTCGACCTGTGCATCTGATGGTACTACAAGTGTTCTCTTAACACCATCGAAGATTCCGATTCCTACGATTCTCACTTTTGCTGAGCCGTGTTTTCCTGTCTTGCTTTTCTCTATCTCGACAATTTTACAAGGCTCGTCATCTATTACTACGTAGCTTCCTTCTTTAAGTGAGCCAGCTTCAACAGGCTTGACCTTGCTCCTATCTACAGGCATGGTCTCGTCTGTCTCTTAGATATGATCTCTTAAGTTTTCTTTTTAGTTAAGGATATTGACAATATTTTTATGGTCTAGGCATGTTCATTTTCTCTGCTCTCCATGTCTAGGTACAAGAGAACAAATGTGAAGAAGCCTGTATATCTCGTGGACACTACACTACGTGAAGGAGAGCAGACTCCAGGCGTCGCATTCACAATCGAGCAGAAGCTCGAAATCGCGCGCAAGCTCGATGAGGCTGGCATTGACATGATCGAGGCTGGCCATCCTGCTGTTGCTCCAGACATTGAGAAGGCTGTGAGACTGATCGTTAAGGAGGGATTGCAAGCAGAGATAATAGCCCATTCTCGTGCTGTTAAGCTCGATATCGAGAAAGCTGCCGAGTGTGAGGTAGATAGGATAGCAATATTCTACGGTGTCAGCGACATTCACCTAAAGTATAAGCATAGAGTAGCTAGAGAGGAGGCGCTGCAGATAATTGCAGAACATGTAGAGTACGCAAAGTCCCATGGAGTAAAGGTGAGATTCACGGCAGAGGACGCGTCCAGGGCCGATATTGAGTATCTTATTCAGGTAGTGAAGACAGCACACGAGGCAGGTGCTGACCGTGTAAGTCTTGCAGATACTGTGGGAATATTGACGCCATTCAAGGCCAAGCAGCTGTTTGAGACTGTCAAGAAGGCTGTACCTACAGTCGAGCTCGATGTTCATGCACATAATGACCTTGGAATGGCTGTTGCAAACTCACTTGCAGCATTTGAGGGCGGAGCTACTGCAATACACGTAACTGTCAATGGTATTGGGGAGAGATGCGGAATAGCTAGTCTTCAGGAAATTGCTGTAGCACTTAAGGTGCTCTACAATGTTGATACAGTTGATCTAAAGAAAATACCTGAACTGTGTAAACTTGTAGAGAAGTTTACAGGTATCGTACTTCCACCACATGCACCTGTCGTTGGTGAGAACGCGTTTGTACACAAGGCAGGTGTACATGTTGCAGGTGTCTTAGCTAATCCACAGACTTACGAGCCCTATCCACCTGAGCTCATTGGAAGAACACGTGACTGGGTCATAGACAAGTATACAGGTAAGAAGGCTGTAAAGGCACGCCTTGAACGACTTGGGATACAGCTAAGTGATCAGGAGCTTGAGCTTATTGTGAAAAAGATCAAGGAAAAAACAAATGTGAGACATTGGAGAGATGAAGACCTTCTAGAGCTCGTAGAGGAGGTCACAGGTAGGAGAGTAATGTTGAGACCACCTGAGAAGCTTGAAGCGTTGGTATGGATTAAATGTGAGTCAAACATATACACGACAGCTATTGCACGTAGAATAGCCGCAATACCGGGAGTTGTCGAAGTCATGGAGATAACAGGAGAGTATGACATTGTCGCCAGAGTGTCCGTAAGAGATCAGGCAGAGCTAAACAACATTGTTGAGACGATAAGAGAGGTGAAAGGCGTACAATCAACACATACACAGCTTGTACTTAAGAAGCTTGGGACTTAGATACGTTAGGTCTAATCAACGTACTTTCAATAAGTTTATTTAAAATAGCCTGAACAACGTCAAAAGGTCTCTGAGTATTTAAAATAACTCCTCCCAATTCCCTAGCCAATCTATGATATTCTCTCCTTGCAAGGATATAATACCAGATTGGGTGCTCACCTTCTCGACGTTTATAACTTATCAAGGGATTTACATCGAACACAACAAGAAGATGAGGACGAGGTGTAAGTTTATATACAATGAATTCTAGAAATCTTGGGAATATGTATCCTAAACATTTAAACCTTATGTAGTAATCATAGAAGTATCTATCACATATAACCCATCTCCCACGCAGTATGTTAAGCAATAATCTTGAACCAATATAGACCCAGTTATCGATAAGTTGAATAAGTGGTCGCAACATTGCACTAGGTCTTTTTAGACTTCTTCTAAATTCCGAACTATAAGTTATCTTTGATCCATATACAGGTTTTCTCAAAATTTTTGCCTTAAGTATCGATAGTGAAGTCACTATAGGATGTCTGAAAAAGTGATAATATACACAGTCAATACCCTGCATCCTAAGCCATTCTGCAGTCACCTTGCTATGACTGGTCTTTCCTGAGCCGTCAATTCCCGTGAAGACAATTATCTTTGCATGAGCTACTCTCCTGAGATACTCATCGTTTAGGAAAATCGATATTAAATAGAAAACTATCGACACTAGAGGAAACCCTATAGGCAGAACAGATAGCGAACATACGAATACTCTAACAGTATTAGCCTTGTCGTGTGTTATTAAGTAGAATATAGCAGGTATAGAGAACACTATTAGAGGCAGAAATAACATATTCATTGTAACGAAACGTATAGAAAGAGAAATGTTCAGTATGAACAGTGGTATAAAAAGCGCTGTTAAGATAATTTTCATCTTCATACTCCTGTTACAGCAAGGAGAGAGCGGGCAGTGTTAAAAAGAATTAAATAAAGGTAAGGTCAGGAGGTTTTGCGATTGAACTTCGGTTCTCGTTTTTTGTTTTGTGGCGGGCCCGCCGGGATTTGAACCCGGGACCTACGGGTCTCTCCCCCGCGCCTACCAGACGGGTTAAAAGCCCGCCGCTCTAACCAGGCTGAGCTACGGGCCCAGCTGGCTAGTCTCTATGGGTCTCTATCTGTTTTTAAGCCTTTCTCTTAGGTCGGGTTTTAAGTATGTTGTTTACATGTGCTTGCTCGGTTGGGGAGTTTAGGAACATACTTTTTCAAGTTCCGCGCGGTTATCTCATGTCGTTCACAGGACGTGGAAGACCTCGAAGAGGAGGACGTGGAACATCATCAAGAAGAGGAGGCGCCAGAGCTCCCGCTAGAAGTCCCGTAAATGTTGGCGATGTCATAGAGGTGGAGATAGTCGAGCTCTCCAGAAGAGGCGACGGTATAGCCAGAATAAGAGGATTCATAATATTTGTACCTAACACAAAGCCAGGAGACCGCGTCAAGGTACGAATTAAGAGAGTTGGCAGAACATATGCGGTAGCGGAGGTTGCAGAGACAGGAGAAGAAGCTACAACAGTCGAAGAGATTCCAAGCTACGACGAAGGAGAGGAAACGTACTAGACGAAAAGCTATTGAACCTCTAAAAATACGTAAACTATGACCAACCCCTGAGACCCGGTGACTCGGGCTCGGTGATGGGGTTGGGGGTATCTAATCCCCACATGCTAATACAATTCAGACATGCACGGCGGAATGGCACTTAAGTTCCCTACCGCCTCGTACAAACGCTTAAAATTCTCAAATCTAGGATACTCACTTGGCCAAGGAGACTCCCGTGAGGGGGTCTATGACTTGGCCGATCCCCTTTGCTCCCCCCACTCTTAGTAATATTTAACTTGATGATACCTCGTAAGGTTGTAGTGTTATATTTTCAAGAAGTTTTATCAAATACTCTATATTTTCCATCACTGAAATCTCTAATAATGTCTTAACAATTTCCTGCTTAACATATTGTGATAAATGTCTTTTATCTACATCCCCTACCTGTATTATAGCTACACCGCCGTTAGATCTATTTATCATGTCCACATCAGTATTCTTAACAATTATAAATGTAATACAGTGCTCTTGCTGGCTCTTTAGGCTCAATATTTTATTGTAGAGTTCTTTGTTTAATATAATTTCAGTATTAGCTACTATACCTATTCTAAACCTAAGTCTGCGTCTACATTTCTCAAAAGTTACTACTCTCAGAGAATACGTGGAGTGTATTAGTACTGTATCATCTGTAATTGTATAGCCCATAAGTGCGAGAACGTTTGATAGTTCATTAATTAAATCCTCAGCTACTTTATTAGGTACTGACAGTAGCTTCTTAATATTTCTCTCCTCAAGCAATGGAGCTGGAATTATTATTCTCATATACTCAGGTTTTATAATTCCTAGTTTTGCCATGTGTGGAACAATGTTCTGTATTTCTCCAGACGTTATGTATCTTCCTATTACATGTGTTGCTAAGTCTACCTTTGATACATACAATGAGCCACTACATGTTTTATCTATAGTTGGTATCTTACCGTATTTTAAATCTTGTAAAACCCTACCAATTCTTATACGAATCTCATACGGTACCTTATCCATCTCTACATCTAGTACACTGAAGTAGTGTCTACATATTGTAGGATAATACACACTTTCTGCATATTCTAGCAGATGTTGCCTATACTTCGCCTGTAGTGCTTCAGGATGCTTGCGAAAAAGTTCGTTAACAAACTCTAGTCCTGTCAAGTATGCTTTCGCTGATGCTGATGGACCGAGAAGTTCGCGTAGGGTTAACTTTGAGCCAGCTATTATCTCTTCAAAATCTAGTACTCGCTCATAGTTACTCTTTCTTTCAAATCTCAGGATTAACAACGACACATATGTGCCGATGGTTTTCACAGGATCATCACGCTGAAAATACTTGCTCATCCACTCAATGTTCATCTAACGGAGATACAGTTACCAAGGGGTATTCTATGTTTCAATCTAATGCACATGATTCAACTCAACATAGGAGAACGTCCGCTGATAATTCCTGAATTTGATAAAATCATTGAAAAGATTGCACAGGAGCATGTTAGGACACTATTAATAGAGTTTCCAATAGGTTGGAAATGTGCAGCTCAGCAACTCGCTCAAAAGCTCAGGAGCCATGTAAATGCACAGATACTTATTTCAGGAAGGCCTTGTTGGGGGATCTGTGATACTTGCATTAAGCAGGAAAATGTTGATGCTGTGCTACACGTCGGGCATGTTTTAACACCTAACTTATTCAATATATTTACTAAAAATGCAAAGATAAGACTTCTGGAACAGGATGAGCATTTCTGTGTATATGACATTGATAACAAACTGCTAATTTCTCACTATGCCTATTACATGCCTGATGATAATACTGTCGAATTGGGTATTAAAAAGATGCGAGAAATTCTAGAGAAACATAGCAACGTTCTGCTAATGTACTCACTGCCCTACAGGCTATACTGTGAGTATATTGCGGAGAGCCTGAGTCTTCCATACACAATCGTGACAGGCTGCTACATGCCGTACGTGAAGGCTGACCATGTTGTAGTGATTTCCTCAGGATATTTCCACTGTCTGCCTCCCCTACTGTACGGGTTCAACGAAGTATCTCTCCTAGATGTGGACCGTGGAGTACTTGAAGACACTGAGTGCATAAAAAAGATATTTCTCAAAAAGCTCGCTCTTAAGATAAGAGCAATCACAGGTGCTAGAGAAGGTAAGAAAGTATGTATCTTAGTGTCCACTAAGCCAGGTCAACGGAGATTAGAAGAGGCTCTGAAAGTAATGGAACTACTTGAGGAAAGAGGATATACTACAGATCTCGTACTTGTAGACGACTTGACCGATGAGATACTTAGCGCTCTCGACTGTGATTTTGTAGTATCTACAATGTGTCCACGATTAGGTTTTGATGATCTTGATAGATTTTCTAAACCAATAATTAATATACATGAGGTCGAGTACTTGGACAAGAGTCTAGAGGCTTTTGATATTAGGAAGGTGCTCCATTAAGTTCATTTCCTACGAACATGTATTACGCATATACCAGATCCAGGCACAGACACAGTCCTGACTTCTCTAATAAGCTCTACACTTTTAACAACGTTGTATATTTTGTTGACCCACCAGCGATCTTTACCTGCAAATATGGATAGTGTACCTTCTTGCTTTGTAATTTCGATAAGTCTCTTAATAAAATGGTCTGCATAGAGACGTGGATTATCTCTTGGACAGGGACCACCATCGTGTACTACATGATTAGGAGAGTATGGTAACGCATAAGCAAGTCTAACACCATCACATAGCAGAATTTTAACACAGGATTTCCATAGTATTTCTTGAAACTCTGATACTGGATTATCAAAGAGTGCTATTGCTAACATATATGGATTGATATCGCATGATACATAGAGTGATGGCTTAGCTTTTAGAAAAATGCAGTACATTGTCCTTCCAAGCCCTGTACCAATTTCGAATATCGAATAACCATCCTTAACTACGTCAGCCCAAGAAATGTACATGCCTACATGTACCATAGATTCCATATCGCAAATGTTATGAAAACGAAAACCGAGCCCTCCTGTGACATTCTCAATGAAGCTTATCTTTCTATTGAGGTCCCAGTTTTTAACTTCTTCATAGTATATTTTTCGAACAAAACTTCGAGTGAGTTCATCAGCTTTCTCAATGTTTCCCTGCCTAGCAAGGGTTAGGACTTGTTCTATAATTTTGTTAAAAAGGAAGATTGAGGCACCGTTCATGACTCACCTGGTGCCCCGGCCGGGATTTGAACCCGGGACCTGCCGGTCTTCAGCCGGCCGCTCTCCCCGCTGAGCTACCGGGGCCTAGTCAGCTGTGTGTGGTTAAATGTGTAGGTTTTTAAGTCTTTTCTATTATCTGCGGCATATTTCTACGAAATTCCTGAATATCTGTATACCGTTCTCCGTATGCTCAACTTCAGGATGGAATTGCACAGAGTATATTGGTCTAGTACGATGCTTCATTGCTTGTACTTTAACGAAGTCACTATGTGCAAGAACTTGGAATTCTGGTGGAGGCTCAGCAACCTCAATGTTATGACTTTCCCATGCTATGAAGCTCTTGCCCATACCTTTCAAGATGTCATCCTCATCATCTACATATATCACGACTTCCCCAAACTCAGGGTTAGAGCGACTTAACTTACCGCCAAATATGTAGGCTATCGTGTGATGTCCAAGGCATATTCCCAACATGGGCTTGCCAAACTTCCTGACATAGTCAGGTACCTGTCCAAGCTTGTCAATATCATCAGGAAGATTTAGTGAACCACCGCTAATGACAATTCCATCGTAGCGACGCTCAACTTCCTCAACAGGTAACGTTGGTTTAAATAGCTCTGCTCTTACGCCAATTTCTAGCAATCTCCTGTATATTAGATGGTTGTACTGGCCCTCGAAGTCTACTACACCTATCGTTAACACGTTACTCAGTATCCAGATACTTTAACAACTTTCTCACCTTTCTAAGTTCACGACGTACAAGTTTCAACTTAAGTAAGGCCTTCTTAACCTCGGCAAGAGGAACGTTAGACATCTTCAAATCAGCTATCAGGTTCAGAAGTTCACGCTCCATGTTCTTTAAGTGCTGCAACTTAGCCTCTAGTCTACGCTTTTCAACACTAATCATATGATCCTTCACATACTTCTGATTCTCTAACTCCAGAACCCTACCGAGGAGGTGTTCTTCAATGATTCTAAGTCTCTCATCTTCCTCCTCTAATAAACGTAAAACTTTTTCATAATCTATACCTCCAAGATACTTACCGTACTTTCTAATAAATTCGAATGCCTCTGACATAATTTCACCAGGCAGATATTCCTAATTTTTCAAGCATCTTTTTACCAACATAATGTTCCTCAATAATCTCTACATCATTATCAATTTCCTCAGAATCCTCTATTAGTGTTTCATAAAGCTGCTCATCGCACAAAGCAACGGAGTCCACATTTATGGGCTTCAGTCTCTCAACTACGTACCTGTCATCGACAGTCACGTTTAGAGGCAGGTATCGTACACTTTCCTCAAGATCCTCTATGTCTTCGAGGTTTCTGAGTCTCTCAACTATCTCACTCTCTGCCTGAGTGAGCTCATGCTCTATCAGGAGTAATCTGTTCGTCAGCGCCTCCTCAAGCTCTGTCTTTGCCTTCAGCAGAAGCGTCCTTGTTCTGCTTCTCTCTCGCTTCTCCACGCTATGGCACTGTGCTATTAGTTAAATAGGGGCAGTGCTTCAGAACGTATACGTATTCTACACCGAAAGTTTTCTCTTACCGATTCTCCGTGCCGTTATTAGCCGGCGTCGAAGGTCTTAGACCGCCGTTGAACTTCTGCTCAAGGAACTTTCGGAATAGCTCGGTCTTGCCTAGATGTTTTAGATCTTCGTCATTTATGGAATCAACAAATTCCTGAAACTCACGCCACAACATTTCGTGAGCGCGATCGAACCTGCTCTTGAGTCTTATGTGTTTTAGAAGGGCTGTTGAGTTTGTGTAAGATTTTCCACATACGGGACAACGTACCATAGTCCAAGTATATTCGCTCGGTAGGATTTTTAACAATAGCTTACAAAGCTTGCACAAAGCGATGATAACTATGTTTAAAAGTTTTTGAAAAGCCTAGATAGAGTTCGCTAAGTGAACTCACATGTCAAGTGCAGTAACCCAGCAGGCTCAACAGGTAGACTATAGGCCACCTATCGTGGTTGTAGTTGGACACGTTGACGTAGGTAAGACTCTGCTACTTGACAAGATTCGTGGAACTGCAGTAGCGTACAGAGAGCCAGGAATGATAACTCAGCACATTGGACTGTCATTCATTCCATGGCCAGCTGTTGAGAAATTCACGGCAAGGCTACTTGACAGGTTCAAGCTTCGTGGAAAGATCTGGATCAAGGGCTTCCTGATGGTTGACACTCCAGGTCATGCAGCCTTCTCGAACCTGAGAAAGAGAGGAGGATCTGTTGCAGATATCGCAATACTTGTCATCGACGTCATGAGGGGATTCGAGGAGCAGACCTACGAATGTGTGACACTGATACAGTCCAGAGGCATACCATTTGTAGTGGCATTGAACAAGATAGACAGAATCTACGGATGGAAACCAAATCCAAATGCTCCCTTCATTGAGACTATAGAGAAGCAGGACGAGATGGTTCAAGCAAGACTAGAGGAACTCATGGGACGAGTAATTGACGAGTTCCTTAAGCTGGGCATTGAAGCTGATCGATATGACAGGATCACAGACTGGACAAGGCAGGTACCCATAGTCCCAACAAGTGCTGTCACAGGTGAAGGCATTCCTGACCTCCTTGTAGTGCTTGCAGGTCTTACACAGAGGTTCACTAAGGAGAAGCTCAAGGTAACGTATGGCCCAGGTAAGGGAGTCATAATGGAAGTTAAGGAGGAGAAAGGATGGGGCACCACGATAGACGTTGTGCTGTACGACGGAGTCATAAAGAAAGGAGACCTCATAGTTACCATGGGTCTTCAGGGACCAATAGTTACGAAGGTCAAGATGCTGATAATGCCCAAGCCACTTGATGAGATGCGAGATCCGGAGGACAGGTACATGTTCATGAATGAGGTGCGTGCAGCAGCTGGAGTCAAGATTGTTGCAGAAGGCCTTGAACATGCACTTCCTGGTGCTCCTGTACTTGTGGTACCTGATGAGTCGAAGATCGATGAGTATGTTAAGCTTGTGAAAGAGGAAGTTGAGGAAGTAAAGATTGAGACTGATAGAGAAGGCGTCATAGCAAAGGCAGATACCCTCGGTACTCTTGAAGCAATGTTACTCTACTTGAAGAGTCAGGGAGTCCCAGTACGAAAGGCAGACATTGGACCAGTATCTCGAAGAGACGTAATCGAAGCCTCGATTGTTAGAAAGAAGAACCCGCTCTACGGTGTGATCCTCGCTTTCAATGTCAAGGTTCCTCATGATGTCGAAGTCGAGGCACAGCATCACGATGTGAAGATATTCAAGAGCGAGATTCTGTACCGTTTAGTTGACGAGTTCCTGAAATGGTACAATGAAGAGAAGAAGCGACTTGTTGAACGTGAGCTGGACAAGCTTATTAGACCAGGAAAGATCAGGATACTGCCTGGCTGTGTATTCAGGAGAAGTGACCCAGCCATTGTTGGTGTGCGCGTGCTTGAGGGTGTGATTAAGCCAGGCTATCCACTTGTTAGACCTGACGGTAGAGAGATTGGAAGGATAATGCAAATTCAGGATAAGGGTAAGCCAATACCAATCGCGAGGAAGGGTATGGAAGTTGCAATATCGATAGAGGGTAGAGTCATAGTTGGTAGACACATTAAGGAGGGGGATGAGCTCTACGTGAACGTACCTGATGAACATGCTGCGCGACTTCTAACAGAGTTTAGACAGTACTTAACTGATGATGAGGTAGAGCTACTGAAGGAGTTCCTGAAGCTTAAGAGAAAATGGAGGGAACAGGCAGGAGAGTAGTGGAGATTATACCGCTCAGGACCATACCTGACATAGTTCCCGGCACAGATCTCGGTAAAGTTATTGTAGAAGCATGTGCGAGAGAGAACATTGAGATACAGGATAGGGATATTATAGTTGTTGCAAGTAAGATAGTTTCAAAGGCTGAAGGAAGAATTGTAAAACTTGATAATGTTAGTCCTTCTAACGATGCTCAAAAACTTAGTGAAGAGACTGGGCTTGATCCTAGGTTAGTGGAGCTTATTCTTAGAGAAGGGAAAGTTCTCAAGATCAAGAAAGGTCTCATAATCACATTAGTGAGGAGTATCGTATGTGGAAATGCGGGGATAGACTTCTCTAATGTTGACGGCTCTGGAGAGACTGTATGTCTCCTCCCTGAGGATCCTGATAGATCAGCACGTAAGATTCGTGAACGTATTAGAGAGCTCACAGGACGTGATGTCGCTGTCCTGATAGTTGACACATGTGGAAGACCATTCAGGAGGGGTGTGGTCAACTTTGTGATAGGACTCGCAGGGATAAACCCGTTCAGAAGCTACATAGGTAAGCGAGACCGCTATGGGTACACGATGACGAAGACCGTCGTATGCATCGCTGATGAGGTGGCGGCAGCTGCAGAACTTGTGATGGGTCAAGGAGATGAGAGCTGTCCTGTAGCTATTGTGCGTGGTGTTGAGTATTCTCCATGTGAGGACTGCTCTGCGTATGATATATACATGCCTGAAGAACAGTGGCTATTCAGGTAGCTTCAGCACCGGGATAATTCATCATACGTCAGTAAGAAGGGCGCGGTCATCATGAGTCTAAGATTTCACATATCTAAGGGACATAAAGTTAAGATAGTTTACGTTAACGAGCCTGTTCAGATAGTTCATAGTGTCGTTGCAGTAGATGCGGATGGTAAGAGGATTGTTGCAACGTTCATGACAGATGGTGAGATTCAAAGCGAGGGTTATCATCAGTCTGAAAATGTTCTTCACGAAGTTCTTATTTCTCAAAATTTCAAATATGTGGTAATTATTGACCACTGGATTGAGGGACCTGTATTTGTAGTGTCTTCAGAAGATGCCTATGAGCTACTTGTGAAGGCATTCACGTGTCTAGGCTTTAGAAAAATTGAGGAACATTCAGGTACTGAATTCAGGTATGTCGTACTGTCTAGAGATTAACTGAAGCTTCTCAACTACTTTAAGAACCTCACGTGCAGATTCGAGAGTTGGGACATGTTCAGGAACCTCACCTGTCTGTACAATTCTTATGAATGTTCTATCTTCCTTCTTTAATGGCTCCTCACCTACCAGCTTCTCAATTACGTACGATCCATCGCCACGTTTTATATATACTGTCAAGGAGTCCGTATCTCCTCTTACGAACATTTCTTCCCCAATTAATTCTATTTCTCTCACTTTAGCAAGTGAGAGACCATCAACATGTATGTGACATAGCGAGTTGTCTGCCTCAAGTACTGCGATTACTATAGCATCTTCCTGAACATGTTTTACAAATCCAGATTTTACAGAGAGTCTATTGCTGTCAGTAATGTACATACATAGGTCTACGTCATGAACGGCAAGGTCTAGAAGTATGCTGTACCTTCTCATGTGTGGTGGTCTTCGAGATAGTCTACGTGAAACAACGTAGAAAATTTTTGATTTTGAATATACTTCCCGAAGCTTCTCTGCTACAGGGTTGAACCTCATTATGTAGCCTGGCATGACAAATACGCCTCTAGACTTCGATAATGAGATAAGTTCCTCTATTTCCTGAACACATGTCGCTACAGGTTTCTCAACAAGCACATGGACACCCTCTGCAATTAGTGTACGTGCAACATTGCATAGGTTCTCTATTGGAACAGCCACAACGGCTGCCTCAACATGTTTAGCTAAGTCGAGAACATTTTCAACAACTACAGGAACATCAAACTCATTGGCTACACTACGTGCACGTGCCACATCTACATCACATATGGCATACATCTCGACTAGACCCTCTTTCTCGAGCTCTTTCAAGACACGCACATGATTTCTCCCCCATCTGCCTACTCCAACTACTCCAACTCTGATACGACTCACGCAAAAACACGCATACTTCTCACCTTTTGCATTTTTCTGGAATTGACAGTAATGTGAACGCTACCCTAACATAAGTAATAAACGTCAATAAACGTGTACGAGATAATTGATGCGGTAGTACGCAACATAGCCGAGACCTTCAATAAAGGAAGAAGCTGGGCCAGTAGAGTATACTATAGAATAACTGCAAAAACTGTACAAAAACTAGTAGACGATTCATTATGGATAGTTAAAGGCATTCCACAGCTCGGAGATCATTACACAGTATATGAAATTAGGAAAATAGATAATAAATTCTCATGCCCCTGCCTTGCACACCCATGGGGCAGATCTAGGTACCCTTGCACACACATTGGCGCAGTAATGACACTTGTACATATTCTAAATCTATGTGAAAAATACAGGTACTACTGTATAATAGATGAGAAATGCAAGATACTAGACTTACATAGCATAAAAGTTCTGTACTCTACTAAATTCAGAAAAATAATAATTTTCTCAAAGTTTAAGAAGTTGAAAATATTAGACAACAAGAACATACGTACACTCGAGCTTACACCAGTAGAACAGATCAAGGAAACTATAGAGAATTTTGTTGGAGCCGGGGCCGGGATTCGAACCCGGGAATAACGGGTCTGCAGCCCGCCGCCTTAGACCGCTCGGCCACCCCGGCTAATCGTTCTTCAATTAAGCTTACTGTACTTCGGTTAAAAAGTCTTACTTTGGCTAAGTGAGAATAACCAAGGTTATGATCAGCAATATGAGGCCAATAAGTACTCCAAGACCTACACTGTGCATCATCTTCCCTGTCACTAGGCCAGTCACATAACTGTAAACAATCAGGAAGAGCCGTAGAGTATGAACATCAGGAAGCAGCACAATGCTCCCTAAAATTACACCTGGAGGAGATACACTACAGACAACATTTAACAACATTCTCACTATGAATAACAATGTTAGAAATCCAACAGGTATAAATAGGGAATAGAGAATTCCTTGCCTAACACTAAACACTATAAAGTCCACAAATAATTCAACAAGCTTGTTTACTCTGGCAATAAACCACGGTGCACCAATCTGCTTTCCCTTCTCGAATACTCTATAAAATTCGCGCTCTATCAGAAGCTCAGTTCTGAAGAACCTTGGCACAGGATTCCATAGAAGTTCATAGAATGGTCTAATCAATCTCGTACGAATATACAGCAGGAACCTCATAAATTTAAGAAACTGAGGAATATACAGTACACTAAATATAGATGAGAAAGATATTATGGAAATAGACATAATTTTGCAGATGTCCCACACGTTGAAGATACACAGTGCCAATATCATAGATATGGACGATGCCAGAAATCCCGCCAGGAGAGGTTTCATGTAATTATACTCAGCGAGTTTAATCTGAAATAGGTGAAGCAGAAATATTATACACCCAATCGACACTATGGTTAGTCCCAAGATCAGGACGTTGTGAAGAATCAGCACTATTATCAATGAGAGAAGTGAGAGTCCTATACATAGTGTAAGGATTGCAACATAATACTCGCCGAGTCTTCTCCTAAGATCCTCAACATAAAGTGTTAACCTGAGCAACATATACTCAAAATATGCTCTGTTATCGATACCTGATATTTCATAATTTTTAGCTGCTTCAATAAGTTCGTTCTCTATACCTTTTCTCCTCTTCCTTGACGTATAGATACTTGTTATGAACTCTCTATCAATTTCTCGTTGGCCTTTTGCAATATCACGTGCCGCCTCCTCATACCCTATCAGAGGTGCTAAGAGAGTAAAGAGTATTAAATTCACTATTCTTCGTATAGATAAGACCATGAAGCATGCACATGTTTAAGTGCATTTATATCAGACTACTCTAATGCACCCTTTCATAAGCATATTTAAGTTAACATATCATTGTAGACTCATGCCACGGGGGAATCTGGCAAATGTTGTAATTATAATACTGATAGCTTCCTCAATGTTCGCTATTGCTACTGCTGTAGCATCCATGTATATGATATATACTGCAGGTAAGAGCACATTATTAAGAGAGACTTATGAATACTACACTAATGCACATGGTCCTATAAAGAATGCAACATATAGCAAGAGTAAGGATATTTGTATAATATACCTAAATAATGGTACGAGGATTGTGTTGAAACATAACGAGATCGTTAACATTGAAAACTTCTATGTAATATGTGAAAGAGGGGCTGTGTACCTAGTACACAGGTGATACAATGTTCTCAGAATTTACATCACTTATAATATCGATAGCTCTAGTCTGTACGATAGCAGTTTCTATAGGTGTAGTCAGCGTGGGTATGTACAGTATAGGTCAACGAACATTAATGTTGTCTAACATTCAAGTCCACGTTTGGAAGACTAAGACAACTACTTTAATAGAGAACGATGGACCATACACAGTTAGTATAAAGTACGTTATTGTTGGAAGTAACTTAGTTCGAAAGGACGTTCTACTGCCAAAAGGTCACTATACCTTACTGAAGACCGCTGTTGATGGCGTTGAGGTATGCTTACCTGAGTCAGGAATATGTAAAATAATTCCTGCACAGGAGGCCCCTGAGCTGTACTTAACAAGCGCTGTAAGCATGGTCACAAAACATGGAGGCAACACTAAGGTAAACGCAGCTACTCGCGGAACAAGGTTACATCCTGTCCATATTCCACATAAATCTCGTGTGAACAGACAAAGAGAATTTAATAGTTTAAAAAATTTAAATAATGTTCACAGTTCGCCAAACAGAAATAGTAATAGTGTAAGGAAATCGAATAATGGAAAACGCGAAGTTAACAATAGAGGACATGTACTATCTGTAAATGAATCCATAACTATACTTGAGAGGGAGAGAGTCGGACATGGATATGTGTGGGTGCCAAAGGTTCCTATAAATTCTGCAAAATCTTGTGGACACGAAGTTGTGTGTATAGACATATCGACGTATAATCCCTCGGAGTACTCCTGGTGAGAAAATGGACTATATATACTGGTCTATAATATCGGCAGTATTGATAATATGTATATTTTCGATATTGTTTCCATATGTTAGTAAAATATTTTCGACACATTATGTTTTTCTAGATGCTGAGAGCATTAATAATATAATATTTCTACATGTTAGCAATGTTGGTCCAAGTGAACTTGTAATAACTTCAGTGAGGGTATATAATTTGAAGGGGCGCATGCTGCAGTGCTACATTGAGAGTGTTCAAGGTAAATATCATGCAGATAGTGTTGATACATGTAGAATTGTTCTTGGCCCAGGGCAACATGTGACGTTTATATTGAAGTGTAATAGTGGAAAGTTTGCCTATGTTGTTGTAAATTCTGAAGATGGAACGTATAAACTAACTATACAGCATCTCAGCTAACGAGAATGAGATGGTGTATATGTGCTGACATTGGAGCATCGAGACTAAGAGTTGCCTTAGCTCGCGATGATGGAACTATTGTTGAACAGCAAGAAGTTAAGACTACGGACGTAGTTCAGCGAAATCCGAACGATGAGCTAGTTATAGCAAATGCGATAATTGAGCTAGCTAGCAAGCTCCTCAGCAAGCACGCAGTGCATGTGTCGGAGCTTGCTGGAATTGGCATAGGTTCGATAGGGCCGCTCGACCTTAGGCGAGGAACCATTGTAAAAAGTCCAAATCTTCCGAACCCAGAGCTAGAGTATCCACTCACTGAGCCCATAAAGGACAAGTTTAAAGTTCCTGTCTACCTAGCGAATGACTGCGTTACAGCAGTCTGGGGAGAAGTGACATATGGCAAAGGCAGGAATTTTGAGAATGTCGTGTACATAACAATGAGCACAGGAATCGGCGGAGGAGCTGTTGTTAATGGAACACTGTTACTTGGAGCAGATGGTAATGCTCACGAAGTTGGCCATGTCATAGTCGACACCTCAGATGACGCGTTAGTATGCGGATGTGGCGGAAAAGGACACTGGGAAGCCTACTGTTCAGGCATAGGAATACCTAAGTTAATTAAGAGGGAGATAGAGAAGCAGAAAGAGGTAGAAAGTCCGATAGTTGACATAGTTAGGAAATACAAAGACCCTAGAGACGTAACTGTAGAATTTTTCAGGTTACTAAAAGAAGGAGATAAATTCTGTAGATACGTATTCGATAAAATATGTATATATAATGCAAGAGGTGTATCAACAGTGATACACCTCTATAATCCTGAGATAATAATATTAGGTGGAAGTATAGTTCTAAACAATAGCGACCTGATACTTGAGTTTAAAAAATACTTACCTGAATATCTAATGCGCGGATTCAGAGAACCAACATTTACAATCACCGAGTTTGGAGATCAGGTAGTGCTAGTTGGCGCTGCAGCACTTGTATTCAATACTCCACCATCCTTAAAGAGATTTTTCTCTTAAAATCTCCGTTATTGCATAACTTGCATTAAAAAGTTCGATAAATTCCTTAAAGCTTAGACCTAGCTTGTTAACTTCCTCCTTCGTTAAGTATACATACTCTCTATCATCATTTAACTGTTGTAAAATGTCCCTAAGTCTCACAAATCTGTACTCCTCTCCTCTAAATTTAACTACTATAAATGCTTCTCCTCCGGCACGCCTTGCAAAGTCTTGAAGTTTATATAATCTGTCGATTTTCAGCTGTACACGATCGCTTTCAGATCTATATTTTACTTCTAGTACCGCTATTTTACCTGCCTTCATTACGACTAAGTCAGGGACATAGCGCTTGCGTACACCTCCTCCAGATGACCCGCCTCGAATTACCGCAAAGCCCATTTCCCAGAGTTTATTAGCCAGGTCTCTCTCTATCCTGACTCCTCTTAGCTTAAGATTCTTCACGTCTATTAGTTGCACTAAAAGATTATTAAGTAACTACATAAGTTTGCGGAGTATAGATTTTTCTAAGCATAACATGAAGTTTACTCGATTGTTACCTCAACCTTTGCCTCATCAGGTACGTATAGCCTGCTCACAAAATTGTAAAATTGTGAAGTTGTCATCTTTTCGAGAACGCTCTGTAGAAGAAGAGCATCTTCGATTTTTGTTACTATGAACATTGTCGATAGTGTCACTATTTCCCTAATTATTTCAAAAGATTTATAGCTCATCTTTGTTACGACACTTCCTACTGATATGTTTCTGGATTTCATCAAGGTTAGTACATAGTCCCTAAAGTAGAGTACGGTGCTTAACACTTTTCTGAAGTTGCTTATTGTTGTGTTAGTTACAGACTTGTAATCTACTATTACGACAGAGATACGTGGAATCTCGAGAATTGAAGCTACACATGGTACATACTTTATATCGATTAGAGGCGTTATCTCATGAATCTGCGTTAAAGTACTTATAAAGTATTTGAGTTCTTGTGTTATCTTTTTAATATCTATCTTGAGAACTATGTTAAAGGAACCGTACTCAGTAAGTTTGTTAATGATATCTGTCTTAACTATTGTTGATAAGGGCAGGACGATGCCATCAGCTTCAATATATTTTGCTATCTTAATTGCTTTCTCAACGTTCTTAATACTCTGTGGAATAGTTAGGAAGATCTTTAGTCCACGGAGTTTCCTTACTATGTTATCCGTTAACTTGAAGGGGTCTGTGAGGAGTCCAATCTTTACAACCTGAAATACCATCGAATCACTTCTACTACTCTTCGATTTCCTCTGTCTCCTCTTCTACGGGTGCTGCTTCCTCTGTGACCTTACGTTCCTCTCTTGCCTCTTCGTACAGTGCACCGATCTCCTTCAGGATCTGGTATATCTTGTTTATTGCTTCCTGAACCTGAGATTCCTTCTTTGCACCTGTACACACTATCTTGCCTGAGCTGAAGATCAGCAGCACCACCTTGGGATTGTCCATTCTATAGATAAGTCCAGGGAATTGCTCAGGCTCGTACATCGCATTCTCTAGCAGAAGTGCTGCCTTCTCTATGTCAACTTCCGCCTTCAGATTTCCTGATGCTACTATGTTCTGGATCTGAATTTCAGGAGGCTTCGTTATCTTGACCCCGTGATCACTCAGAATCTTCACAATTGTCTTTACTGCTCTCTTCAGCTCCTCTTCGCTCTTCGCACCTGTGCATACCATCTTGCCTGTCCTGAAGATTAGTGCAGATACCTTAGGTCTCTGAAGCCTCAGTATCAGACCAGGGAACTGGTCAGGATTGTACTCGGCTGCTGGCAGCCTCTCGGCCAATTTTTCAAGATCAAGCTCAACGCCAAGGTTAACTGTCGCTACAACATTTTCAATTCTATAAGTAGGCTTGCCCATGGAGCTCTCTAATCGAAGCTTTATAAAACTTTAAAAAGCCTTACGCACGACTCATAGGAAGTTACTCGACACTCATTTACAGGAAGACTGAAAGGTTATAATACCCATCCGACATAGAGGTAACAGCCATGGGCGGTAAAAAGAAGCCAACATTATCACAGCTCGTAAAGAGAATGGAAAGAGAGAAAGAGCAGAAGGAGAAACAGAAGGCTGCAGAAGAGAAGAAGCAGACTAAGGTTCTCCTTGTAGATGATAAGCTACTTGAGGAGATAAAGAGAGATGTCATGAAGATGGACTGCGTCACACCTTACATCATTGCAAGCAAGTACGGACTAAAGATGAGCACGGCACTGCACATATTAAGATCACTGAGAGATCAAGGATTACTATACCTAGTCTCTAAGGGACACAGAACAGAAATTTACGTACCTATCGAACGTGCTAAAAGCCTAGGACTTCTGAAAGCTTAATACTGAACTCCTTACAAACGTCCCTTCTCAATAAATTAACTATACCTGGCTCAACAATCTCTACAATATCAAACCTCTTCAATACCTTCAACACTCTTCCAATTAACTCAAACAGAACATCCTGTTCCATTCTTAACTTCTGACTTAACGTTTTCGATAAATCTAATCTTAATCTAAGTTCTCCAACACTCCAATACCTCGACAGATAGGCAAGTACAGACGTTACTATCTGTTCAACTTTCTCTCGATCAACAGGATATCCCTTTATTTCTTCAAGAACTTCTTCAATTATTGAATTAAATTCCATAGACTGTGCAGTAGTTACTTTTTCAGAAATCTCCTTCACAGCTGTCTGCTTTTCAACATCCTTTGCCACTATTTGCACAGTTGAGCTAGCTACCTGTACGGACTCAGGCTTTGTCTCAGTCTCTGATTTCTGAACTTGTGGAAGTGATGTCTGTATGGGAGATTGTATAGTCTCAGGCTTAGCCTCTACCTGCTGTATAGTTGCTTGAGTTATTGCTTGCGTCGTCTTCTGCTCTGTGACACTTTTCTGCTTCTTTGTCTGTGTCTTCCTAGGTTCAAGACCAAGTATTGACTCGATAGATGCAACTTTCTTCTTTGTAGTACTTACTACATGCCTATGGTGAGCATGTGCTGCCTCAACGTATCTCGGGAGTTCTATTCTAAATTCTCCATCTTTTATTTTGATTATGGCAATGTTTTCTCTTAAGTCACTTGCAATAATTTTCTTCTCTTTTTCCAATATTCTTAGCAATATTGAGAGACCTACCTTACCTATGCCATGTTCCTCGGCCCATTTTACAAGTCGCGAAATATCAACACGCTCATTCTTAACAATGAACGAGTACAGGTTCTCTTTAGCCGAGTCCAGGCTTGGCACGCTGGTCATTTGTCTAGACTCATTACTTTAAATATCCTTTTTGCGCCATGTACCCCGAGTAAAGATGACAAATTCTCTGTCAAGTCTTTACCTGGCACTTTCAAGTAGCAGAAGATTGCGTATACTTACTGCTCTTCGGCGTGAAAAATGTCTAACAGTGTCCGAACTTGCGGCCCGCATAAACATGGACTATGCCATGGTCATGTACGAGGTAGAGCTACTAAGGAGAGAGGGGCTCGTATCTGTAGACGACTCCGTGATATGTATAGAGAGACGAGGAGAGGAAGTACTGTCTAGATTGATAGCGCTCGATCAAGATATGTTAAGTAAGGCTGAAGAAAAGTCGCATACATCAAAGGTCCTTGATTTAATATCGACAAGAGCGATATCAATGTACATTGCACTGTCCGGTCTAAAGGGTACACTACTTGCACTTATATTATCAATAATTGGACTGTTCATACTAATAAACTGTGGAGAGGCTCTCATAGCACTGTTTCCGCTAAAACTAAGAATACTCGACGAGCGTATATACACGACAGCAATATCCGTTCTGGCACTTACGATATACACATTCTCAACCTACTGGATCCTACTTAGACACAAGTCCGGTGTCCTTCCTGTAATTACAATGGTTGCGACATGCCTCTGTATAACGCTGTTGTATCTGCCTATTCAGGCACTAGTTACAACGTTAGTGATATCGGCGAACTACAGGCTGATACTTGAGGAAACTGCAAAGTTGACACTAGCGACACTTGCAATAGTGAGCATTACAACACAGATGTCATATTACACAGGTAAGACATTTGAAAACACATTCCTCATAGTCGTCCTTACACTGCTAATACCATCGATAATAGTGTACACAATGGTGAGATTACAGACGCTTGTATAATATAGATGACTTCACTATGTACGGACTCTATGAAGATGTATACCCACCCTCTGAGGATAGTTACTTAACTGTAGATGCTGCCACACAAACGATTACTAATGAAAAGATATTGAAAATAACTAGGCTAAAGTATCATAGAGCAAACCTCGTAGAAGTAGGATCTGGAACAGGAGTAGTTACAATACTTGTCCTTAAAGAGTTTAAGAAAATTACGAGAAACCTATATGCAATTGCTACAGATATAAAATACACTGCAGCAAAGTGCACATATGAAAACATAAGAAAAAACAATCTCGACAGCATGTGTGATGTAGTTCAAACAGATACATTAAGCTGTATTAAGAATAGATTCACAGTACACATCTTAATTTCAAATCCTCCATACTTACCATGTGAAGATGAAATAGAGCCTAATTATTGTGGAGGAGCAGATGGCAGGCTTGTTATTGATAAGGTATTGCATGAGTTTAGAGAAAGAGCGTTCATACTAATTCTTACTCAATCTTCTCTTTCAGACGTTAGTAAGACTGTAAAGAGACTTATGGATTGTGCAGATGTTATATTGTTAAGAAAACTTCATATGCTATTTGAAGACATTGTGACACTGTTAGCCATACGGTTAGTGCCTCACAGAAACCATACTATCAACCATTAGATCTAGAAATGCCTCAGCGACATCTATCGTGTATTCAGATATGCGTAACAGATTGTACATTATCATTCTGAAAGTTGTAGCTAGCTGTCGATCAAAGTCTGTTGTATAGATTATCGATAACATGTTCTCTATCTTCGATATTATATCTCTACGAGATGTTTCAATTATTCCATTGAGATTCTCCAGAGTTAACTTCTTTGACGATAAGTATTCCATGAGTGATTCAAGTTGCATTTGCTGTTTTCTCAGTATTTCGACTATCTGACTCCTTATCTCATTTGGAATTTGATTTAGTTTATCTTTAACTTTTGTCGTTAATTCTACAGCTATTTCAGAAATGTTATCGGCTATTCTCTCTAGCATTTTTCCTATTGTTGAATACTCTATTACACTTCTGGGATCCTTTATGGATGTTAATATCATCAACAGTCCTGATGCAAGCATTTTCTTCAATAGTCTTCTAATAAACCAATAGAATCTATCAACCTCAGCATCACGCTCAACAAGATCTAGTAAAATGAGAACATCCCCCTTCTCTATTGCTAGGCGTAGGTCACTTAGCATGTTTGTTACAGTTTTTAACATTTTTAATAGAAGGGAGTTTATGTCAGTGTCAGAGAGGCTGACCAAGTTCTGTAATACTAGTTGTTCCCTACTTTCTTCTATAATTTCCATTCCAGCAAGTTTTTCCCTTATTATTTTCTTTATTATCCTTCTAGCTTCTGAAACATCTTCCTCTAGTTCTATTCTAAGTAAGTCGACTCCAGATAAGTAGTATGATATTAATAGTCTCTCAAGCTTTGAAGGATCTCTAAGTATGTCGCCATTGAGTTTTACAGTAACTTCAAGGTGAGGTGTTTTTAATGTCCGCTTTGGAACTATTAGAAGGGACTTATCAGGTTGTGGCAGTATTAGAACCTCATCTCCTGGTTTCAAATTTACTTGTCTAGTCCATTCTTTTGGAAGAGATACTATTAGTGTTGCTCCACCAGTAAGCTGGACTTTCCTAGTCTCGGCTTCGTGCAGTTTTGAAGCGTAGACAAAGTCCTCCATGTAGCTGCTATGTTTATAGAAGACAGCGTGCTACCTATATATTTTTACGTCCTATATATAGTACCTGATTTTGACTATATTTTCGGCAGTTGTTTAAATTTACTCTATACTGACGTCAAGAGACTCAGCAGCGTCTAGTAGCTTTGGCAGGTAGATATAGAGCACTCCATCCTTCAGGTACGCTCTAACTTCACTAATCTTGATCTTACATGGGAGTGAAACCTTTCTATAGAGTCTAAAGTTTGCGAAACGCTCAGCCTTGAGCAGTTTTCCACTGTTTCCTGATGTTGGCGTCGCACTTATTTCAACACTGTCGATTGTTACACGTACCTTAATGTTCTCCTTAGGTATTCCGGGCATGTCAACCATTATCACAATTCTGTCACCTTCGTCATACATGTCGATTGGCGGCTCACGAACAACTGATCTTCCATGCGTTGGTGCTAGCTTGCTTAATGCCTCTCTTACGGCATTTTCAGTGACTACAAGGTCCTGAGCAACAGCTTGTACAGATGTTGCCTGAATGTCCATTATTCCCTGTGATGATACACTTCCTGTAGATAGAGTCTTAGTTAGCTCCAGGTAGCTCATCGTCTACTACCTTACCAAAACTTCGTAAATTATGCACATGGACTCTACATGATATTACACAGGTAATATAACGCTACTATCGGTAAGGGGGACCCTCTCATCATGTGCATACTCAGTGATCCCCACTTACCTCATCCACCAGTAGAATCTAAGTGAGGGAACTTAAGGTTTGGGTTGAAGAGATGAACCCTGTCTTTGTTTTGCCTGGCGGCCCCGCCGGGATTTGAACCCGGGACCTACGGCTTAGAAGGCCGCCGCTCTATCCAGGCTGAGCTACGGGGCCGCAGCCGACCTTGTTCGTCTAGTCGTACTTGCGTATCCTTTTAAGTGTTTCTCTAAAGTCATGAAGAACGCGTAAATAATGCTTTATATCATTGCGCACGGTGCCAACGCATGCCAACACAGCTACGTGTGCTTACACTGACATGGGAGGACATAATACATCACGTTGCAATAGTTGCAGCTAAGATAAGAGACTCAGGATGGAAACCTGACACGATAATAGCAATTGCACGAGGGGGTCTCGTGCCAGCGATGTTGTTAAGCGACTTTCTTGACATCAAAGACATCTTAACGATACAACTTGAGCACTGGCCAGCTCCTGGAAAAGTTGAGGAGGAGGTTCGTCTTAAACATGGCTTACCTTCGGTTGATCTTTCTCAGAGGAACGTCCTGATAGTGGATGACGTGGCAGATACGGGGGACACCTTGAAGTTCGCCCTAGACTACGTGAGGAATAACTACAGACCAAAGACCATACGCACAGCTGCTCTGCACGTTAAGAAGGGAAAGACACGATTCATACCTGATTACTGGGGCGTTGAGATAGATCCTCAACTATGGATTGTATATCCCTGGAACTATGTTGAAGATCTAACAAGTCTTATGAAGAAAGTTATTGAAGATAGTGTAGACCCCGTCACTATGCTTGAGAAACTTCAGAAAGACCTAGGTGTAGAGTTGTCTAAAGTCTCGGCATTATGTATTAAAGAAGCGATGAGGCGTGTCCTCGGTAATGCGAATAGTTAAACCTACCAAAAGTCTGTACAAAGTCTGGATTTCTCTACTAGTGACATTCTTCACTATCTACTCTGCGAGTCTAGTTGCAGGAATGGGCATACTTGCACCAGAGCCCGTAGTTGAGAAGTTGTGCAGCGTACCGACGAACCCAACACAGGCATTCATAATGCAGCTCATGCCTCTTCTATACCTTGTACCCATAGTTGGTCAAGCAAGTTTAACAGCAGATATAGCAGAGACAGCAATTTGCATAACATCGTCGGCCTCACATGCACCACTCATGACAGCTGCAAAGATCGTGAACGTGCTCTTTGTAGCCTTTCTATTCGCTGTACCCTCGGCAGATGTTGTTCTAATGATCGCAGCAGCAATACTCTACCTGACGTATAGGAAGAACTCTGATCTTAAGCAGCGAGTATATCCATTACTGAGAGACTGCGTGTCAATGTATCTTCAGCATTCTGCAATAGTGATAGCCATTCTACTGCTCTTGGCAATGTTGTCAGTATTTACTTAAATTAAAAATTAATGAAGTGAGTAAGTTAACTATCTTATTGTTAACATTTTCCCTAATAGAACCTTCTGCGGTATTCTAACGAATTTGAAACCATATTCTCTGAGGTACCTGTACGCTGAACTTGATATGTCTTGGGCAACTAGTATACCTCTGACTTCTCTACCTGTAACCTTCTGCATGTGCTCAACATATCTCTTAAGTTGATGAACAGCTTCAGGTCCTGCCTGTCCACGTTTAACCTCTATGACTACTAGGTTTCCGTTAGAATCTTCCGCTAATATGTCTATTGAGCCGACGTTTGTCTCATACTCTCTTGCGATTATTTTAAGTCCCTGCTCAATGATGTCAGGATTTTTAACTATGTAATCTACTATGTCTTTCTCACTTCCATATACTCTATAGTTCTCTGATATTCCAAGCTTGAAGAGTCCTAGAAAGTATAGTGAAGGTATTTCAATACGAACAACTTCATAAGGACTTGACCTTACGGATTTAAGCACTAGTACACCGTTATCAACCTGTGCATAAAGCGATGCCTTAGGTGGCTGCCAGATCACTGGTTCACGTTTAGTTGCCTCATGTATCAGAAGTGCACCATCGGGCTTCAATATCACTAGCCTCGGAGCTAGCTCAAGGTCGGACTTTGCCCTGCCCTCATAATGTGCCTTCAGGTTGCCGTAGAGAACTATTACGTACTTTGCACGGTACTTGTTTATCATTGTACACGCCTCATCAGGTGATGGATCCATAAGCGCAATGTAATTCTCATCCTGATGATGTGGAGGCTGCTCTTCGCTCGGCCGCTCCTGTTTTATAAATGAGAGTATGTCACTCATCTTGTGAACTAGTCTACAGGGATAGTAAATAAGGTTAAGATGTTAGAAACGAGGTAGTTTACATTTTGCTAACTCTCTCAGCCTGGAGATATCGACATCGGTCTCTCCTGCCAAGGCCTCAGTCACCAGTATTGATGATGTTGATTTAACGCCACGCAGGAAGACACACATGTGAAGTGCCGCTATTCTGCAGTACACAAACTTTGCACATATTTTCTCTAAGAGAAAGTTCGCAAGCTCCTGCGTAAATCTCTCCTGAAGTATCGGCCTGCGCGCATACCATTGGACTAGTCTTATGACCTTGCTGAGTCCTGGCACCTTGTTCTCTCTGGGCTTGTAGACAACAGATGCGTAGCCTATTATTGGAAGCAGATGATGCTCACATAAGCTAAGAAACTCAATATTACGTATCACAATTAGGTTTGACGCAGCCTCAGGAGGCACTGTGAAGAACTTGACCTCAGGAGGCTCTGAGCGAAGACTCTGAGTTAGCTCAAGAAGAGACTGAGCTACGCGTTTAGGTGTGTCAAGTAGTCCCTCTCGTTCAGGATTCTCACCAAGTAACTTAAGTATCTCCCTTACATGACTCTCAATTTGGCGTGCTCGATCCAATTCACTCATTCACCTGCTGTCTGCCCTGTTTCTCTATAACGCTTTTCCACGTACTTTCTAAACACGTACTTCGACACTGCAATACCGACCTCGTATAGCATTATGAACGTGCATATCCAGATGAGTGAGCTCAGCAGAGTCGGATCTGGGTTAAATATACATACAAGTATTATAACTATTGCATATACGACGGGGCGATACTCAGCATAGGACTTTGGATTAACAACCTCTAAATGCGTAAGCACTGTCATAACTACAGGAGTCTCAAATATTATAGATGAGAATATCATGGCTCCAGTTAGCTCATTCATTATTGTTCTAGCGAGAATGAGCATGTTGAGACCTAGCATAGGTGCAAGAATTGTATACAATCTAATTAATGCGTGGAAAATTATGATATATCCAAATGCAAGACCTACAAAGAATAGTACTATAGAAGCTGAGAAATATGCACGAAAGATATTTCTTTCATGTTTATATAGTCCCCTTTTTACAAATTGGTAAAGTTCTATAGCAAGCACAGGAATGGCGCAGAGAAGGCCCAGTATTATACATATGTTAAATATAACCTCAAGAGGAGTCAAGAGGCCCAATGTTGCCACTTTCACATTCTTTGGCAGTGCCTTAACTATCAGGTCCTGAAAAAGAACGGCGGCAATGGGTCTGTACTCTGAGAGTAGCAATGCCTTAAGAATATTGACGCTGCTGTTTGGTGCTGGGAACCATCCTGCTATGAAGCCTATCACGAATGCTACAAGTACCCTGATGAATCTCTTCCTAAGTTCCTGAAGGTGTGCTGTGAGTGGTTCAGGCTTATCTTCTATTTCACGTTCTCTCATTACGAGAGACTTGTACTAGCTAGGCGCATTAATGTGTTCAATAATGCTCCTGCAACATGTACACCTCCTCTATATCCAGAGGATATTATTACAGGAACATCCAATGTGAGTAGCCTACGCTTGAGCATGACCTCCTCACTGTTTGTGCATGGGGGGGTAGCGATTACGAGACTTGGCTTAATGCCCTCCTCGATTAACGATAATACACGTTCGATAGCCTTAACTTTTGAAGATATCACTACAAGGCTCTCTGGAGGGAAGGAGAAATTCTCAACATTGTCCTCCATGAACACTCTCGTGCCCGGCTTCAGATACTTCGTATCTATGAAAGATACTACTCTAAGATCATCGACAACTAAGTCGCGGCACTTCACAACTAGATCAGCAAGTTGTTCAATATCCTTGTTTGACTCTATCTCAAGCATGAGCTCGACATCTCCTGTAGATGCCAGTATTGGCAGTACTGAGTACTTCTCTAGAAAACCCTCACAGTGTCGCAATATTCCTGACACAATGCTCACAAGGACTTCCTGTTGCTCAAGCAGGGGAGGAAGAATCTCCACCTTCTTACCTGTCCGACTACCTACGTCATTACACACGTCCACTATATCCAAGTAATGACGACCTCTTCTAGCCAGAAGTGGGCACACAATCACCTGATCGACGGTCTTAAGCATTTCCTGAAGAGCTTCCCTTAGGCTGTCCTTACTGTGAAACTCTACGAGCTTTACCTCTGCCTCAGGAAGAACCTTGTTTATGAGATTCGTAAACTTCTCATACAGTGTTGATAACTATTCTCCTGGCTCAGGCGAAGGGTGTAGAATTAGTACAATGCCAACCTGCATAACCTCATGTTGGGGTCGCTATATTAGATTTAAACATGACTAAAATATGAGACTACCCGTCTAACGTGAAGGCATGTGTACTCTACGCTCCTCGGAAAATATCTGTAGATGACATTCCCGTGCCAACACTGCCTAGACGGTGGGTACTTGTCAAGGTCAAGCTTGTCGGCATATGTGGCACAGATCTCGCACTTTATCAGGGATACATAATACGTAAACTGCCACTAGTTCCAGGACATGAGGTCGTTGGAGTGATAGACGATGTTGGTCCAGAAGTACCACGAGACTTAATTGGTCACAAAGTTGTGTTTGAGATAAACGTAACCTGTGGCGAATGTGAATACTGTAAAAGCGGGCTTTACACACACTGCATAAACAGGAAGGCAATAGGCCTTGACATAGATGGAGGAATGGCAGAGTACGTTGCAGTACCTGCAACTAATGTACACATAGTTGATGATCTAAAAGATGAGGATGCTGTACTGATAGAGCCATTGGCAGCCCTTGTGAATGCCGTAGAGGAACTTCCAAGAAGCATTACAAAGGTTGCAGTGCTCGGTCAAGGACCTTTAGCATTCCTTGCAGCTCAGCTACTTAAAGCATATGGTCTTGATGTTACAGTCATTGGAAAGGCAGGAGATAGACTACGCTACTTTGAGAAGCTAAATGTTGAACTACTGACCCTGAACGATGTTGAACAGCTGAGGGATGTCTACCCGGCAGTTCTTGAAGCCACAGGATCACCCTCTGGCATACGCTATGCAATACGCCTAGTTAAGCCACGAGGAATCATACTAGCAAAGTCGACGCATGGACAAGATACGTCAATCGACTACACTAGCCTTGTCATTAAGGAAGTGAAACTCGTTGGTACACGCTGTGGCATTAGGAGACACTGGATTGAGGCTATAAGACTAGTCAGAACGGGGCTCGTAAAGCCGAGCTTAGCCATAACTAACGTGTTTAGCCTAGATGAGGTAGAGAAGGCATTCACCTGTGCACTAGAGAAGAAGGGGCTCAAGGTGGTTATCAAACCCTAAGTTAAACAATGCCTTTTAAATAATTTAATCATCTTACATGCGTGAAGGAGATCGTAGAAATTCTAGAATATAGAGCTGGCTCACAGAACTTTGAGGAGTTTCTATGTAAACTTTTAGAAAGACTGAAAGTGTTTCGATATACAGAGCATCTCATTGTTAAAATAAGGAGAATCCTAGATTGCCCAACTATCGAGCTTGAAGTACAGACAAACTTAATCTTACCTCACGCAGACTCTACACCAGACAATGGCAGGAAAAGAAAGATCGATCCTGGGAACGGTAATTAGAACTTTAGTTGCCTATGTACTGATAGTCGGATTATACATCTTAACGACTTACCTGAGCTACCTTACCTATAGCACAAATCTGCAAACAGCTAAGAAAGTCACAACACAACTAGGGAAATTGTTTACACAAGTTCTGGCACATGGACCTCTCGCCATCTTCTTTCATAATTTAGCACTTGCAACAATGATGTCACTCCCATTTATAGGTCCTGGAAACACCGTGCTGATAACAGTAAACACAGGTAGAGCAGCTGGCATAATCGCGGCATCTACAAGCAATGTCTCACTAAGTGCAGTAGGCCTAACAATGACTATCGTAATGACAACACTCCTACCTCACGCAATATTGGAGTTTCTAGCCTATGCAATAGCCCTAGAGAATTCGATAACGCTCACTTTGAAAATTCTTAAATTTGAAATTTCGAGAAAAGATCTATACATCTACTTCCTGAAATACTCGCTGTCCGTAGTATTGTTATTAACTGCGGCATTTATAGAGTATGCGTTCATAATATCATTAAACAGTATTTAGGTTAGTACAGGTACCTGAGTCTTAACGTTCTGAACAACTATTCCAAGTCTTTCGTACATGCATGCAACACATACGTGTGTATCGGTATTACATACTACAAAGATTGGCTCTAGAATAACACCATGAGGAAGTGAATGATGCATGTAATAGACTTCGTAAGGAAGTATCTGCATACGTAGGAATAATCCATACATTACTACAGCCTTTACAACTCTAGAGGACTCGTTCATTATTAGCTTCTGCAGCTCTTTTGTCATATTTATCTTATATTTTCCCAACAGCTGTGTAACATTTTTGCTACTAAACACATGTTGAGCAAGTCTTATGGATACTCTAGACTCCTTAATGAACAGGTATGACAGTGACATCATTTTTGACGAGAAATCAACAGGCAGCAATATTACTCTGGATGTATTGTTTATGAGGAAGTCTATGCCCTTGAACAAGTGTTGTCTTGTTGTGTCATTAAGTAGTGAGTAACCTGACACAAGAACTACAGCAAATAGATTAGTCTTCTTACCTGTTGTTATTATCGCTTCAAGGTTTCTGTATTTAGTGACTATGTTGTTGATATTTTCGTATAACAGTATTACAGGTGCTCGTGTCTGAAATTTCCAGTGCGTGACATGTACACCTTTTGATATTATTATTATGTGGGTTATAGCTATCAGTGCTGCAGCTACGGCAATAGATGAAAGTACTGTTACTAAGAATGTACGCATCTTACTTTATTCTAACTTTATTGACTTTCTTATTCTGCCAGGAGTATCTTCGTATTCGTCTGCTTCTCCCCCATCCACATGCCGCACAGTACTTTTTTCTTATATGGTATGAATGTCTACCGCAGCGTGGACACCTGATGTGTGTCTTGCCTTTACTCATCTTACCGAATGAGGTTGTTCCCTTAACCATAGCTAGGTTTGGCAATTGTTGAGGTATTATAAAGTTTCTCGCTAGGATGACGGAACTTCGAGCGGACTTATCAGGACGATAGTGTCTCCTCTAATGAGAACTAGGCCTCTTTTTATAACATCCTTGTCTATTAGCTCCTCTGCATCATCAAGTAGTACATTTAAGTGTAGGTCAAAGCCTTTTAACCTGCCTCTAAGCTCTACTCCGTTCCTTAACTTGACTAGCACTGTTTTGTTGAGAGCCTTCTTCATTTCTTCACCAACTGTTTCAAGGCATCGTGACATTTCGCTCCTTGCGACTAGGACAGGGTCAGATTATAAAAATTATGCTTCTCCACTTAAGGAGGTACCAGCCTAACGCTCTCTAGGTTTCCTGGAGTAATTACAGGAATCTTCATACTGAGCTCTATCGTTAAGGCAAGGCTGAGGATCTTGCTTTGCTCACCATGAACGAGCATGACCTTAGATGGCTGTGGCTCAAGGTCGCGCACATACGCAAGTAGCTGCCTACGATCACTGTGTCCTGAAAAGCCTTGTATGCTCTCTACCTGCATCTTGAGCTCGACTTTAACTTCCTCATTGTAGTGTCTGATTGAGAGCTTTCTCTCTCCCTGAAGTATGCGTCTACCTAACGTGTTCTCTGCCTGGTAAGACACGAATATTAGTGTGCTCTTCTCGTCCTCTGCTAAGTGGACAAAGTAGTCCAATATTGGGCCTCCGTTAAGCATGCCGTGAGGTGCAATTATGATACATGGGTCACCCTTAACGATGCTCATCACTTGTTCATACCTCTTTTCAGGTCTCTTTGGTCTCTCGACAGGTATGACCCACTCACTTATGAACGGGTTTATGCCATCGTATATAAGTTCCCTAATGTTCTTATTCAAGTAGTCTGGGAACATCAGGTGAACGTTAAGTGTCTCTAATATCATGCCGTCAACATATATTGGAACTTTCGGCAACTTTTTCTTCTCAATAGCCTCATTCAGTATTAGTAGGATCTCCTGAGCTCTACCTGTGCTGAAAGCAGGAATCAGAACTTTTCCGCCTCTCTCAATTGTGTTTCGCACAATCTCAATCAGTCTATTCTCAGCCTCCTGACGAGGCTCTTGTATATCGTTCTTTCCTCCATACGTGCTCTCCATTATTAGAAGTTCAACTCTCTTGAACTTCCTGTTGGCAACGTTTAGTAGCCTTGTCTGACCGTACTTAAAGTCTCCTGTGTAGACTATGTTGAAGAGACCGTTCCCAATGTGTAGGTGAACTATTGCAGAGCCAATCTCGTGACCAGCATCGTACAGTGTGAGCTTGATGTCTGGTGCTATGTCTGTCGTGTCTTCGTAATCTACCGTTATTGTGTGATAAAGAGCCATTGTTAAGTCACGCTTCGAGAACATTGGCTGCTTACCTTCACGTTCACAGAGCTCAATGTAGTCGGAGGTCAGTATCTCCATGAGGTACTTCGTCGGCTCAGTCATGTATACAGGACCCTTGTACCCATACTTGAATAGGTATGGTACGAAACCAACGTGATCCATGTGTGCGTGAGATATTATGACGGCATCTAGCTTGTCAATATCGATGAGGTCTATGAATGGGTACTCATCCTGTGGGTAGCTTGGCTTTATTCCACAGTCAAGCAGGACAGTGCTCTCCTTAGTCTCTACGAGTATCGCACTTCTACCAACTTCATATCCCGCACCTAGCACGGTGACTCTGACATACGTGTCACGGAATATTGGGTCACGATGTATTCGCCTACCGAGACCCCTCAAGAACTCGTGCCTCTCCTTAGCCATTGCAATCTGTACCTGTCTCACGTACTCGATTTCCTGACGAGGAAGCTTCTTAGCCATTTCAAGTGCCGTTGGTGTAACTATGGCTCGCCAGCCAGTCTCGCCAAATATGATAAGTTCAAGCTTCTTTCTATTTCGTACAGGTCTCTTCAAATAAACATAGACATCGCCAGCAAGCTCATCGAAGTACACATTGTCAAGAGCGTCCTTACCAACGTGTGTCTCTACTATTTCTTTAATTTTTCTACTTGCCTCATTCTTCGAGAGCCTGCTCTTGGGGTCACACCGGACTATTAGGTGCTTTTTAAGCTCTTTAGCGAGCTGCTTAATGTACTTATCACACCCCTCGCTGTAGTACTTGTGTGCGTTGTCTATTATTACGACTATCGAAGGTCCCTCAAAGTCTATCTTGACTACCCCAATGTGTGGTGATAATATGTCGAGGATCTTCTTCTGAATATCCTCTCTAAAAGGCACGAAGAGTCGTCTAGGGTTAATCTACGGACGTTATATACCTTTTGCTAGGAGCTTAGAGATATATTCTTCAGGTAGCTCTCTGTAGCCCTCCTTAGTTATTGTAGCAACGACAATGCCCTCTCCTGATCCTGGGTCACGCATCATTGCAGCACGCACAGCGCGTACAGCAAGTTTGATAGCGTCCTCCATGCTCATGTCCTCACGGTAGTTGTCTTCTAGGACACCGAATGCTATGGGTGAGCCACTCCCCGTTGCCATGTACTTATCCTCTCGTGTCATGGTTCCAAACCAGTCCAGAGCATAGAGGATAGGTCCTTCTTCAGGATCTACGCCTCCAATTATTATGTGCACGATCAGGATGTAGGGTCTACTAGAGAAGAGTATGAGGCTTGCATAGTTAGCAAGTGAACGAATGAGCACAGGCCTACCTGTCTCAACTTTATGAGAACGAGCAAACCTCGTTAACAGATCAAGCAGCTTCTGGACATCAGCAACAGAGCCACACATTGTAGCTGCGACATGGTCATCTATTTTCCAGATCTTCTTAACATTCTTATTAGCAATGAAGTAGCCCGCTGTTGCACGTTTATCCGTAGCTAATACCACACCCTCCCTAGTGACTATACCTACGGTAGTTGTGCCAGTCTCAAGTCTTTTTAGCGTGTCTAGACTCACTTTTCCACTACCAAAGAGTTTTCCAAAGTCTTCAGGTAGGCCTACGGGAAGCATGATAACTCACACATTGGCTGAAAACTGCGGATATTTAAGGTAGATGGGGTAGGGCCTGCGTTAAAGAAAGTCTCTTACCTGATGTTACTGTTTAGCTTGCTGCTCCTGACGCTTTATCTCAAACTCGTCGATGAACACGACCTTGCTAACATTTGGGAATCTTCTACCAATCTCGTCAGCAATCGATGCCTTAACTAAGCCTATCCTGTCAACGAACACAGTTTCCAATGGAAGCTTTATCTTCACTGTTCCATCCTCTATCGATACGTCAATCGTCTCAGGTTTAAGCCTTGGCAAGTACTGCTTGATTATGTACCTTATCTTATCTTCGTCCTTATCGAGCTTCTTAACTATCTTCAACTGTACAATAAGTGTCTTACCTGCGAGTGGGTGATTGAAATCAAGTATCACTCTTCCACTTGAGACATCTATGACACGTGCCTGCTGACCCTCGTATTCTACAATGTCTCCCGGTCGTGGAATCTTGCCAATTCTCTGGAACTCCCTTATGGAGACTGTCTTCACTTTCTTGGGATCTCTCTCACCAAATGCCTTTTCAGGTGGAACCTCAATCGTTAGTTCCTGCCCCTCCTCGGCCTTCAGAATCGCCTCCTCTACAGGCTCTAGGAGCTTTGTCTCGCCGACAATTATTAGCCTTGGCTCATATACTTGGTCTGGACTGTATATTCCAGCCTCCTTAGCCTTCTCCTCATTTGTGGTCTGTACGATCCTGTTCTCGTCCTTGACTATTATGGTGTAGTCAAGTAGTATGTAATCGCCCTTCTGAATGGCCATGGTTATGATTCACCGAGCTCCTCGATCAGCTCTTCCTCTTCTTTAGCTTTTTCTGCCTCTAATCTCATGCGTACTAGATGTGTTATATAGCCAGCTACCTGATTTCTAACCTTCTTGCTTGGTATGTCAGCAAGCTCCATGACCATCTTCTTGTTATGTTCAAAATCTGTAGTAAACTTGTCAGGGTACAGTTCCAACAGCTTCCTTGCTAGATTCTTTATGTACCTTGGTCTGACCTTGCCCATACTCGCGTTCTCTTCAAGACATGTTGGACTTTAAAAATACTACAACGTCCTGAGAGGTGGACATCAATAAGACTGTAGAGAAAGGTTTTTATAGAAGTGCTCTTGCTCGAAGGTACGAGAGCTATGTCCACAGCATACATTACACAGATTGGTGGCGTTCCAGTACTTGTCCTGAAAGAGGGCACACAGCGAGCATTTGGCAAAGAAGCAATGAGAATAAACATAATGGTCGCCAAGGCCATTGCAGAGGTCCTGAAGGCAACACTAGGACCAAAGGGCATGGACAAGATGCTCATTGACAGCCTTGGCGACATCACAATCACAAACGATGGAGCAACAGTACTAGATGAGATGGACATACAGCACCCAATCGGCAAGCTGCTCGTCGAGGTTGCTAAGACACAGGACGACGAGGTTGGTGACGGCACAACAACAGCTGTAATACTTGCAGGTGCACTACTTGAGGAGGCAGAGAAGCTACTAGAGAAGAACATTCACCCAACAGTGATCATATCAGGTTACAAGAAGGCTCTTGAGGCAGTAATTGAGCACTTGAAGAAGATCGCAATTCCAGTTAGAAGAGACGACATTGACACACTAAAGAAGATCGCAGCAACAGCAATGCATGGAAAGATCAGTGAGGCTGTCAAGGACTACTTCGCTGAGTTAGCAGCAAAGGCTGTTCTCCAGATAGCTGAGGAGAGAGAGCCAGGTAAGTGGGTTGCAGACATTGACAACATTCAGATCATTAAGAAGCATGGAGGCAGCCTGCTAGACACACAGCTAGTCTACGGTATCGTAATCGACAAGGAGGTTGTTCATGCAGCAATGCCAAAGAGAGTAGTCAACGCAAAGATTGCACTACTTGACTGTCCACTTGAGGTAGAGAAGCCTGAGATTGATGCAGAGATCAGAATAACAAGTCCAGAGCAGGTAAGAGCATTCATTGAGGAAGAGGAGAACATTCTGAGACAGTACGTTGAGAAGCTCAAGAGCGTAGGTGCAAATGTAGTATTCACAACGAAGGGTATCGACGACATTGCGCAGTACTACCTAGCAAAGGCTGGCATTCTCGCAGTTAGAAGAGTAAAGAGAAGCGACATGGAGAAACTAGTAAGAGCAACAGGCGGTAGGCTAGTAACAAACATTGAGGATCTAAAGCCTGAGGACCTAGGCTATGCAGGACTTGTCGAGGAGAGAAGAGTAGGAGACGAGAAGATGGTATTCGTAGAACAGTGTAAGAATCCAAAGGCTGTGAGCATCCTAATTAGAGGAGGCTTTGAGAGACTAGTAGACGAGGCAGAGAGAAACCTAATTGACGCACTTAGTGTCGTTGCAGACGTAATCGAGGAGCCATACATTGTGCCAGGCGGTGGTGCAGTAGAGATGGAGGCTGCAAAGGTTGCTAGACAGCTAGCAACAAAGGTAGGAGGTAGAGAACAGTACGCACTTGAGGCATTTGCCAATGCAATGGAGGTAATACCAAAGACACTCGCAGAGAACGCTGGACTTGACGCAGTAGACATCCTGACAGAGCTAAGACAGAAGCACGAGAGTGAGCCAGATGGATGGAAGTACGGTGTAGACGTATTCACAGGAAAGGTCGTGGACATGGTATCAATTAACGTCATTGAGCCACTTGCAGTTAAG
>CAYPXK010000067.1:0-36417 GCA_964414695.1 uncultured Thermoproteaceae archaeon
ACAACGTTCTTGCCGTATCTTATCTGTAGATCCCTAACTTCGAGTATTGTCACTAGTTCTCACGAGTAAGTGCATGTTAATTAACGTAGCTTCAGTAATGCAGGTACAGAGAATCTTTATTTACTTACGGACGGCTTGCTAGCATACTGTGCTCAGAAGAGTGGTAACGCTTATTGTAACGTCTTTAGTGCTTGCACTCTCACACATATGCTTTGCACAGATAAATGTCACTGTGACAGCTCCAGTAGTCTCATATGCCTTAACTCAAGCTTTTGGTGATCTATTACATATAAAAGTTCTATTGAAAGGCTATGTAAATCCCCACTATGTACCTGTAACTCTCTCAATGATTAATAAAGTGAAGAAATCTCAAATATATGTTCCACTATGGCACTTTCCCCTCGAGTACCGACTTGCATCTTATGCAAAATTTCACAACATAATAGTGCCAACAATAGAACAATACTTCAAAAATGGATTGAAGTTCTTGAAATATCCCGGTACAACACTCAACAATACGCACGGATGGTGGCTATATCCGGAGAACATGCTTGCACTAGTTAAAGCTGTTGCAAAGATTCTAATTGAAAATAATCCAGAGTACACGGATATGATAGAGCTCAAATTAAAACAGTTCTCTAAGGATATACAACACCTTGAAAAAACTTTAAGCTATATAGGCCGCGAAATTCGTACACTGCAAAGTAGATATCGTATATTCTTAGTCTGTGCATGTCCTGCATTCCAATATTTATTAAAATCGCTAAATGTTTCCTGTATTGTACTTCATGAGGTATCGATGACGGAGGCTGTTAGCAAAATATTGAAAATGCGTGGAGTACCAATAATAATGTTGGCAGAGTTTCAGAAAGGAACTAAACTTGATTACTACATGAGAAACCTTGCACTAAGAAAGAGAGGTATTGTACTATATTTGCCGGTGCTTGGACTGGACAACGAGAACGTCACATACACGGAGTACATAATGTACCTTGTGGGAAAGCTCTATGGTGCTATGACGTCAGTCTCTTTTTCGTATCATGCCCAGTTAAGCTCAGCAAATGTCAATTACATATACGTGCTCTACGTCCTGGCCTCTATAACATGTATACTGCTTGTTATCACGGTAAGTGCCTTGAGACGCATTAGCTCGAGATTATCTTAGTAAACTCATCTATTGCTGTATCAACTATTTCAAAGCTTTTTTCCGTAATTTCCTCAGAGATAAACCTCTTTATGACATTTCCTCCGGATGCTATTACTATCAATAGTTTAAATTTTGCATGTGTCTTATACTTTGTATTTAAGTACGTTCTGAACAGGAGATACTTATCTTCACATATTACCGATATCTCAAGAGGCATCTGTGGTATACGTCCCACACAGGATGCTGTCATCATAGATATATTATCTATCTGTCTAACTTTTGTTAGAAAATATTTTAAGAGTCTTATAGTTATGCTATCGATATAGCCGAAGCTTATATGTAAATTTTCTCCTAGTCTTGATGGAAGTATCACTATACTGCCTTCAGTATCTTCTCTAAGAATATTTTGTAAAAATATTGGAAGAGATAGAACGTTAACCCACTTACCAAAATCTTTGTTAAATATTGTCTGCTTCCTCAGGAGTAATGTTGGTAGAAGCGCTATTTCCCCCCCTCTCGTAATGTAGCATGTTCCCTGGCGGCTTCCTACATCTATTGCTTTTATAGTTGAGTGCCCGAATGACGTTATAGCGACGTGTCCATGTATTACATCATCACTGACATTTAACTCCTCTATGCTTTCCAGAAGCTCCCTTGGGATGTCCTCAACAATCTTTGAAAAACTCATGTTTCTACCCTCGATTATGCATGCTGTTAGTTCACTATCCATCCTCCCAAGCACTACCGTTACAGGTACCTTGAGCTGCATTCTTGTCCTCAATCTAGTGCTTGTTGCCTAGGCTTTAATTTCAGATTCTCGTATTGTTAAATTAACTGTCTGTCTAATAACCTTAGGACGCACATATCTAACCGCATGTCCTATACCACGATTGTTGAGAGAATAGTTTCTCTATTCAATATAACTCGAAGCGAATGTCTTAGCCTGAGTGAGGTTGTATCTAAGCTTGGACTCCATGTGAGTATAGATGAACTGGCTAGGCAACTCATGCTTAGCCGGCGTGTACGTGTCTACTTTGACGTTGTACAGGACGACTATGTGATATGTAGGAGAGTTGATAATGGAAACGGTAATGGCAATGGCAGAGTAACAATGCAGGAAATTGTTGATGAACTTAGGAGAAAATTTGACAATGAGCCAGTTCCCAAGCCCATGATCATGGACTATCTAAAGGAGAAGATTCCTGAGAAGTATGAAGCTGTGTACATGATGTTGCTTAACGATGGCGTAATAGAGGAGATAGATATATCAGGCATGGTGTTCGTGAGAATAGTTAAGTAGTGTCTTCGCAGAACTCTGCAAGTGCTGAAGATTGTACTTCTCTTGAAGACCGTTGTTCCAATAGTGACAACGGTGAAGGTAGATGAGAAGACTGGAAGCCTAGTTCGTGAAGGAGTTCCAACCACGTTAAACCCCTGGGACTACGCAGCAATAGAGTTTGCACTTGAGCTAAGGAGAAGCTATGGAGGACAGGTAATTGCCATAAGCATGGCACCGCCCTTTGCTCGTGATGTACTTGAAGACGTGATCGGCATGGGAGTTGACGAAGCCATACTAGTGTCAGACAGAGCCTTTGCTGGCTCAGACACGCTGGCAACATCGTACGTGCTTGCTGAGACAATAAGAAAGGTTGTGAAAGAATTTGACCTAATCGTGACAGGTCAAGAAGCTGCAGATAGCGTGACAAGTCACGTGCCTGCTCAGGTTGCCGCGTTCCTGAACATTCCATACGTATACTATGTCAAGACTGTGAAGAGCTGCAACATTGTTGACAAGGTAATGACCGTGGAGCGCTACGTTGAGGATGAACAACGTGCAGAGGAGTTTGAAGTGAGGCTACCTGCCGTGTTTTCAGTACACAGAAGACAAGTGTTCCTACCTGTGAGTGTCCTCAGGAAAATAAGTGCTCGACTTGAAGGTAAGGTAAGAATCGTGACAAACAAGGAGCTTCAACTTGACCCCTCCAAGATAGGTCTAGCAGGCTCCCCAACACGTGTTACGAAGGTTGAGAACTTCAAACCGCCTAGCAAGGCTTGTAGAACTCTCGACTTCAAGACTCCGGATGAGGCAGCTCGCTGGATACTAGAATTAATAAGAAAGTACACTTCGTGAACAGACTATGCCAATTATCGTATATGTTGACTATGTTCCAGATACCAGAGACATAAAGGTTAGTGAGGTAGCATACCTCTCAGAGCTTGCACATAAGCTAGCAGAGCGCCTTGGCACAGAGGTCTGGGGACTCATCGTTAACTCAATGACTGTGACACTCAGAGTACAGGAGTACAAGATTTTCAAGAGGCTAATATCGGTCAGAATTAGAGGACTCGCGGAGGGCACATATGTGCCGACAACCTTTGCTGAAGCCATAGTCGAGATTTGCAGGAAGTACAATCCTGAAGTTCTGCTCTTTCCCGCGACATACAGATGCAGAGAGATTGCACCTTTCGTAGCTGCAAAACTCGAGACTGGCATTGTAGCCGATGTGAGCGAAATCTATGTAGATGATAAGGGAGAGGTCGTATCTGTAAAGCCCAGCTTTGGCGAGAATGTGCTAGCTCACATAACTATCCCCAACAAGACACCCAAGATCTTCACAGTACGTGCTCCTTCACAGATGCAGCTGTCGAAAAGGTATGACGCATGTGAAGTTGTTAACGAGGAATTCGTACACAGGACGGCAAACATAAAGTATGTCAAAACAGTAAAGATTGAGGATCCTGACAGCGACATATTGCCTGAAAGAGCAAATGTGGTAATTGGCGTTGGTGCAGGCGTGAGACCTGATGTTGTTGAGCTCGTCAAGACTATAGCAAAGAGACTTCGCATAGGAATTGGTGCAACAAAAAGAATCACAGACAGAGGTGTCCTACCGTACAAGTTCCTCCTCGGTGACTCAGGAAAGATCATCAGAGCAAGACTATACATAGCGTTCGGTATCTCAGGAGCACCACAGCACATGAGTGGTGTTAAGGCGTGTGATACGGTAGTAGCAGTTAACATAGACGAAAAAGCACCCATACGTGCATACGCAGATTACTTCATTAAGCTTGATGCAAATGACGTATTAAGAAAGTTAGCTGAGCTCGTTCTAACATCCTGAAAAGTTGCATGACATGTAGAGTCTTCATTATTGAACATCGTGGAAAGAAGCTTCTCGTACTCTACATCTATAATGATAGAATACACGTTCCTGAAGAACCAGCAAGACTCAGATGTCTGCAACATCAGGAAAAGTCTACAGTAATTCTAGAGTTCTTAACAGGAAGAGCATTGACCTTTGACATTGTGGAGAAATGTACAGATGTGATGTCTGCCGATGAAATTTATGTAGAGGTGCACAGACGTGATAAAACACTGAGATTCCGAAGTAGTTACCGTATTGGAAACGTCTGGTATCTAGACTATATAGGTCTAGCGTAACTCTATGTAAGTTCTGTAGTGAAAAAATTAAAAATATAAGCATACTATCTGCTGTGATGGAGCGACTGCCAAGTACTTATGCAACAATTCTGAGCGCATTAGTGGAATTGTACAACATGTATAGAAGACCCATAAAATCTCGTGAAATTGCCGAACGCCTGAACGTTAACGAAGGAACTATTCGAAATATAATGATTGCACTCAAGATAATGGGCTTCATAGACTCGAAGACAGGACCATACGGAGGCTACATACCTACACAGAAGGCATTTGAGTACATAAAGTCTCCAAGTGTCTCACCAATAGCTCACGAGATTGTTCCAATATACATCGGGATGATGCCGACAAACCTGTATGCTGCAAGCATTGAGGTACTTGACCTGCTTAATCCATTTGGAAACAAGGCAATTGTTAGAGTAATAGGCGACCTAAAGAGCATAAGAATAGGTGACAAGGTCAGGATAGGGCCATCGCTGAGTACTAGAATAATGATTGAAGGTACTGTGGTTGACAAGAGCTTAACCTCAAATGAGATTGTTGTACAGATAGACAGGATAGTCGTGATACCGAGAGTTAAGATTTCCGATGTAATGACTAAGAACCTTATAACAATTCACAAAGATGCTACGCTGAGAGAGGCGGCGGCACTCTTTGCAGAACATAGAATTCGTGCACTACCTGTAGTAGACGATGATAGTAGAATAATTGGACTTATAACAACGAGTGACCTAGCTGTAGCAGTGTCCAAGGGTGACCTAAGCTCAAAGGTGTCGGACTACATGCGAAAGGAGATCCCAGTAATTCATATTGACAGCGACATATACGACGCTATTAGAATGATGCTAAAGCATAAGATAGGCCGACTAATAGTTGTCGATAGTTCAGGAAAACCTGTAGGAATAGTTACAAGAACAGACATATTGAAGTATCTTGCACTCATCGAATAACACACATACATACAGTACACTTTGCGAAATCTGTGAACAAGAAGAAGCAAAACATACCTGTAAAATCTGTGGAAGAAGAGTCTGCGACAAACATTTCATTGAGGAGCTGGGAATTTGTAAAGTATGTGAAATGACTCTCTGCAGCATCTGTAGATTAGAGCCAGCTGTCGCAGTATGTTCACTATGTGGTAAGACTGTGTGTAGAAAACACAGTGTGAGAAAGAGACTAGAAAGAATATGCATTAACTGTCTTCAACAAAGGCATATACAACAATAACAAGTCCCGTAACTGAGCCTAAGTTAACCTGCGAAATCTCTATACCTGACGATATTATTCTCTTATCACTAATTTTCTCACATAGTTCATCGAAAAGTTTTTCTAAACTTAGGTTTAATTGTTTTATAAATTCCATTATGTCAAGTCTCTGAACCTGTATCTGGCCATAGTGTAATGTCAAAGGTATAAATCGTGTAGCGTATACATACCTCACCTTTGTCATTATACCGTCTTTATTATTGAATCTATCTCTTTTCTAAGACTTCTACATATGTTTAACATATCTTTAAGTATTTCATCTTCATTAAATTTGTCTGGAACATACATATCTGCCTCATGCCATCTAGGTATTATATGAACGTGAAGATGTTCTTCTAATCCGGCTCCTGCAACTCTTCCAATGTTTATACCAACATTCACGTAATCTGGTTTAAGTAACTTCTTAACAGCTATGAGAGTCGCTTTTATTGTTCTAGCATAATCTTCAAGCTCCTCTCTGTCTAAATCTACGAGACTTGGCACATGTTTCTTAGGTGCTACAAGTACGTGTCCTCTACTGTAGGGATACCTGTTCATTATTACTACACTTTTCTCAGTTCGATACACTACAAGGTTCTCGTCGTCCTTTTCAGGTCCCTCACTCAGGTACTGGCATATGAAACATTTTATTCCATGTCTAAGTCCTGCACGTATGTACGGTAGTCTCCATGGTGTAAAAAGTATGCTCTTTATGTGACTCTGCTCCATTTATATCCCATGCATCTCAGCTAGCTATATGTGCTTGACCCAAGATAGCACAAATAGCACCTATAATCACGAAAACCTATACCAAATGCCAAAACCTGCTTCAGGATAGTCCCACGTTATAGCTCCAAGTCTACAGACTATCCTACATGTACCACATTCAAGACATGCATCATGAGAAAATGTAATTGACCCATCAGGAAGCTGACGAAAACAACCAGCGGGACACAGCTTTGTACATGGCTTATCTTGACATTTTTTACATTTCTCAAAATTTACACTTATGTGAGGTCTAGTATGTACAAGATAGGCATTTACACGGAGCTTCTCATCTACACTCATTTCAGACTAAGACAGGTAGCTATGTTCAATTTAAGGTTTTTGTCCTCTACAACTTTCTAAATGTTTTAATAAAATCTATCATAAGCTTCCAAGTTGATAAATTATGAGACTTTGCTGCACTCATGATAGAGCTATATAAAGTTCGAACATTATCACGTATCTGCAGATAGTTCTTCAGTGCAGATACCAAGAATCCTATATATTTTCTATAAATTTCAGGAACTTCATAATTCATATATATCTTCCTGAATAGCTCAATATCATTTTTCATTTTTACACTCGTTATATGCTTATCAAAATAATTAAGCAGAACCTGTTTAGTTAACGATTTTTCTTTACTAAGAGCATCTGCTACAGCACGTGCTGCACATACGCCAGACAGAATTGCGTAGTCTACACCTCGTATTATGGGTCCCAGATGAACTATGAAGCCACCAGCATCTCCAACAGTTAATAATCCTGCTGGTAATTTCTCTAAATCAGGCATTATTGGACGTACAGGCACAAGATGAGCAGAGTATTCTACGAGCTCTCCAGACTTTATCAATGTCTTAAATATTGGTAGACTTCTTAATCTCGTTAAATATTCTGATATATGAGTCTTAACTTTAAGATATTCTCTTAAGTAGAGCACGATTCCTACATGTACATAATTTTTCTCTGTGTAAAGAAACGCTCCACCCATCATATAGTCAATAAAATTACCAAATGCAATGAGGGCAGCACCTTCATCATCCGTATCAACATCAAGAACTTTAGATAAGAATTCTTTATCAACCCTGTAGACCTCCTTCACGCCGAGTGCAACATCTTGAGGAGACAGCTTGGGCACAATGCCTGCCCTCTCAAGTATTAGTCTATTTACTCCCTCTGCATCAATTACAACATTGCCATATACTGCATCCATACCACACTTGACTCCAAGTACTCTCCCTTCCTGAATAATCAGGGAGTCGACTTTTGCAGTACATATTATAATAGCACCATCACGTTCAGCCTTCTGTGAAAGAGCCTCAGCAAGACGACTTAGAGACACAACTATGCCATTGTCTTCTCCCGGTGGGAGCTCCAGAGCAGCTACTAGCGTGCCTTCCTCTGAGCATAGCTCAATAATCTCCTTTTTGACACGTCTACCTTCAGGAAACGCCTTAACAATCTCAGGAACGTACTTGCTTAAGCTTGCGGTATATACACGTCCACCATACATGTTTTTAGATCCAGGCTTTCTGCCACGCTCAAGTACTACGACCTTTAGACCTGCTTTCGCAAGTTCACAAGCAGCTGCAAGGCCCGCAGGTCCAGCACCAATCACTATGACGTCAAACTTGATGGACACTTCTCAAGCCTGTTGAAGACATGTATTTTAGCGTTATTTTGAACACACACGTGAGAACACTATGAACAGACACTACGTGGATGACGTAATCCGAGACTTGAGATCCCTACACCCCGACGCTGTGAGCATAGAAATTATTCGAGAAGAGGAAGAGGGCGACAATATAAAGCTCCTTGTAGAGGTCAGGACCCAGACAACGGCACTAGTCTACACGTACAGCATAGACAAGAGGACGTTGAAAATAAGTAGTAGAGAATTAAGCTACGCTGTGCCACTTCTATGACGCTTAACATAGATGACTTAATATCATTTACAGCTAAGGTACTGCACATAATATTAAAGAATGAAATATCGTTAGATAAGGCATTTCAACGAGTCAAACATACTTGGAAAGACAGAGAATCTTACAAAGTATACTATGATGTCATTAGCAGCATAGTGAAAGAATATTATAAGCTAGAGTACGTATCCACGAGAATATTTAATTCAAAATCCTGCAAGAATATAGTTAAGGCTTGGATCCTACTCTATGGACTAGATTACTTCAAGAATAAGAGTCAAATAATGTCTTTCATAAAGAGACTTCTCAAAAGAACTAAGTTTAGAGATAGTGAAGAACTTGGAAGGGAGATTGAAAAAGAAATTGAAGACTTTAAAAACTATGATATCGTACTGTACCTATCTTTAAAATATTCTTTTCCTGAAGAGTTTGTTAAGAAGATACTTGAGTTGTTTAATAGAAATCTTGAGGAAGTTGAGAAGCTTCTTTACTGGTTAAATAATTCTCCTACGTGGATTAGAATAAATACGCTTAAAATAGATATTGATAAGTGTATAAAACTTCTCGAACAGCAAGGTCTCGAAGTCGATGTAGATAAGGAAATCCCCTTCCTTGTACGTGTGGTTAATGCTAGGAGACCTGTACATCATGTTGAGGCTATTAAGGAAGGGTACGCAGTTATTCAGGATAAGGCTTCTGTGCTGACGGTTCTTGCACTTAATCCAGAGCCGGGAGATGTTATACTTGATCTATGTGCTGCGCCAGGAATGAAAACATCATTAATTGCGCAGCTTACAGAGTGTAAGGCTCGGATAATTGCAGTAGATATATCTTATCAAAGAGTATTGAATATGATGTACATATTCAATAAACTTGGGATTTCTAGTGATCGTGTTGATATCATGATAGCAGATTCTAGAATTCTTAAGCTTAGAAGAGTTCAAATTAATAAAATCCTCGTTGATGCTCCATGTACTTCAAGTGGAGCAGTCAGTAAGGATCCAGCAGTGAAGATTGCATTAAGACAATTGAAGAGATTAAGCTGGTACACAGATATACAGTGCTCACTTGTTAATAATGCGTTAGAGATAGCAGATAAAGATACATTAATTGTATATGCAACATGTTCGTTACTTCCTGAAGAGGGTGAAGAAATAGTTTCCAAATTTAGAAGTTTCCTAGAGTTTGTTAGACCAGCACTTAATCTATCGTCAGGATACTGTCAATATCCAGATGTTGCACCACATGTCTGTAGAACGTTTCCACATATACATCACTGTGAGGGATTCTTCATCTCATGTTTTTACAAGGCCTAGTCTTCTTAGTAAGGTCAGCGATGTTACATGAGCTACTGATTCTATTTCCTGTCTTTCCTCAAGAAGTTTCGTGAATACCATTGGCATATTCTCGATGACGTCTGTCGGCAATATGTGGTAGCCCTTCTCGAGTGCCGCTAAGTCTCCAGCCAAGCCAACAACAAACGTTGCTATACATGCAGCCTCAAAGATATCGCTTGTTTTTGTTAAGAGACCAGCCACAGTCCCTGCAAGGACATCTCCTGTACCTCCAACAGTCATTGCTGGGTTTCCTGTAAAGTTTAGCTTGTACTTTATACCGTTTGTTATTATGTCAATATTACCCTTTAATACAACTGTTGCTCCTCTTGAGTAGTTCTTAACTAGTGTGCAGACCTCCTCTGCTCTTCTCCATATGTTCTGCTGCTTTGGAACATCTCCAAAAAGTAGCTTGAACTCACCTGCGTGTGCTGTTATAACAATGTTCTCTTTAAGTAATTGATAAGCTTTCTCTTGCGCAATTGCCTTTATAGCATCTGCATCTATCACAATTTTGACACTTTTATCAGAAAGAGTCTTCAACAATTCTACTACAAATTTTATAGTTTCTTCACGTGTACCAATTCCAGGCCCTATCAGCACAACATGCGCTTTTTCACATATTTTACATACCTGCTCAACATGTGGCATGTTGAAGTAACAGCCCTCAACGGGGGTCACTATAAGGTCGGGAGAGATTGACCTTATGTCATGTGCAGCTGCTTCAGGAGCAACAATCGTCACGAGATCTACACCTGTTCTAAAACATGCAAGAGCAGCAAGTGCAGGTGCACCTGAGAATTCCTTTGATCCACCTACTATGATCACTCTTCCATGGTCTCCTTTCTTACTCTCTCTTCGTCTTTTCCATTGAAGCACTAGGAGATCCCCAGGACCTACCATGTGCTCGGCCTCCCTAGGAATTCCAATGTCTATTACGACTAGCTCCCCCACATAGGGACGGGCTTCCTCCTTCAGGAGACCTGGCTTTGGTTTATGCATTGTTACTGTCAAGTTTGCACGAACGGCAACGTCGCATACCTTTCCTGTGTCAGGATCTAGGCCACTCGGTACGTCAACAGCTACCCTGTATGCCCTTGACAGATTGATCATTCTTATTGCGGTATACTGAGGCTCGCGTAGAGCACCTCTCAGACCTGTGCCCACTATGGCATCGATTAAGACATCGCACCATGACACTATCAGGTCATATACTTCCTGAAGTTCAAATGGTGAAGCTGCCTCGAAGGTCTCAATCCCTAGAAGCTTAATGATGTTATAGTTTTCGCGTGCTAACTCAGAACGAAAGTCTCGTGCTCTACCAAGTAGGATCACTTTTACGTCACATCCCCACTCATGTAGATACCGCGCAGCGACAAGACCATCACCTCCGTTATCTCCAAGTCCAGTTACTACAGTTGCCTTAACCTTTCCGAACCTCTTAAAGACAAGCTCAGCAACTCCCCTTCCAGCATTTTCCATTAGTACCCTTCTTGGAATGCCGAGGTACTCGCAGTTCCTATCAATTATTGCCATCTCCAGCGTGGTTACAAATTCCATATGTGAGTACCGTATTTAGGAAGACCCTATTCAAGCATAAAGTCACGCATGTCGTCTCAAATCCTTGCAGTGTAGATAACGCGAGATGATGAGCCTACCCTTGACTGACAGGTGATGCAGGGGTCGATGACTGATCAGCACGAGGACGGGCTCATCAATAGGTCAGCCTAGAAACACCTCATCACGAGACCTCTAGTCTTAAACGTGTTTAAATATGCCACTTCAGCAGCGTGTGATGCTAAAGCCTTGAACAGCTCAGGGTAATCAGAGAGGTAACTAAGAGGTGACCAGTGCTCAGACAATCAAGCCTTCATCACTTCTCAGACGTTCCCATGTTCAGCATCGTAAATATTTAGTCTCAGCATCATTAAAAGCTGTGAGATGCTGAGGAAGTCCGCAACTGAGTATAGGTGCTGAAGAACCGGTTACTGAGAATATTTGACGCAAAGCAGTGGGATGATGTCAGCTTCGCCAAACAGAAGAGATGAAGAGGTCAGGGTTAGCTGACCTTCCTGATGAAGAAGCGTCCACAAGCATACTCCTTGGCTTCATCATGTACTACCATAATGAATGAGCAATAAGAAGTAATGCCCAAGTTACTATTCTTCGTTTCACTTTGCCAAGTCCAGACACTTCGACTCTTTCTCTGAGCTTGTCGACATATTGACACTTACCTTGCAGATTTTTGAGATAATCCGCTATGATCGATCGATGAGACTACCTCTCTATCTCATTATTACATAATCGGTAGACAGACAAGTGCTGCAGTACTCCTAACAGTACCCTACTGACCTGTGCGCAGCACCAGCTTTTTCAAGACTATTATAGTACATAGAGGAGGAAATGGTACTATTGCACAGAAAGATAATAGAAAATATTACTTCACCGGGAAATCAAGTACAGAATTTATTATGCCTTTAAATCCTAGATACTTTTTCACTCGATGAAACTCTTAAGAAAAGAGAGAAAGAAGAATGATTTCGATCCTGAACGTAGAAAATTTCTCGAGTTAATTGGTAAGGGTGCGCTAGCTGTTGGTATTGCAGCACTGATAGGTGAAGTAATGTATACGCATTATATTTCCCGGGAAATCGTACAGTTAACAGACATCAAGAAATTTGTGAAACCTGAGCTACCGTTCGTTGTTGTCATTGTTAAACCAAGTGGTGCCATAGTAAGAGACGAGAAGATGAATAAGATCTTTGAGTCTACAGATCACGCTGATGCTATTCAAAGAGCAATTAATTATGTAGTCGAGCAGGGAGGTGGTGCGGTATTTCTTGGACCTGGCGAGTTTATTTTCAAGAAAAGTGTAGTTGTTGACGATTTTCATGGTGGACTACTCATCCAGGGGGCTGGTCAGCGCGTAACAAGGATTCGCATTGCTGCAGATGTTCGACCATTTCTGTTCAGGAACTGCTCTATGATTCAAATTAGGGACTTAGAATTCACAGATCCGAATGGTCAACAAGGAACTGCGAAGTTCTGCATACACATGTCATCAGTGTTCAGACCTGTTGTTGAAAATGTTACCTTCTACAATGTGTGGGGATGCATAAAATTAGCAAGCTATGCAAATCCCAGTAACTCGACACGTGAGGGTGTCTTCGTAAATATATATGGTCACTCAATTCGTGGACGTGGTATTGAGATAGCGAAAGGAGTACATGATAACATCTTTGCTAACATTTTTCTCGGAGCAAATTCTGGAGGAGCAGATAACGGATTGACATTTGATGTCACTCTCGATTGGGACACTTCCCCCGACATAGAGGGAGGGAACTACCTTAGTAACATTACAGTGCTAGGTCCCTGGTTTCACTGTATTCACATTCTTGGCTGGTCAGAACTTTTTGCAGACCAGCTTATACTTGACAGTGCGAACTACGGTATCGAATTCCAAGTACAGGGAAAAGACAGTGAGAGAATATGGTTTGATAATGTCTGGATAAGTGTAATGAGTTCTGATGGTATTAAAATGTGGAGTCCAGAAGGAAGGGCAGTAAGGAACGTATACATACACTGCAGAACAGTAAGGTACTGCAGTGCAAAAGGAGTTAACCTCGAGCCCTCTGCAATATACGAAGACATCGATATTCAGGTAGATTTCATGGAGGGTAATGGAACAGACTGGGTACTTCCAGACAATGCGAAGCTACGCTCTAGAAGTGGAAAAGTAACGATAACAGGTGATGGCACAACGACAGAGTTTGTAGTACTCGATGATCTCGACAACAAGCTTGTGCTCACAGACAAGTATGATGTAAAGCTAACAGCAACGAAGTATGGTTGCGTACCAATAATCACAGACTTTGATGGAGATGGTAAAAAGGAATTAGTTGCAAAGTTCCTATCAGCACCGGCAGATTTTGAAACAGTAGATGTGTATTATTATATAAGGGCACTTACGTAAATTCATTAGAAGTCCCTCACATAGAGTTTGATAATAGTTATCAAGTTAAATAATAAACATCATTGATAGAAGTCTACGCGACATTTACATTAACTCAAATAGAAACGTTTTTGGAGTTAAAGTTTACCGTCTTCAGCCTTAGAGCTTCAGGAAACCCTCTTCCACAAGTTTATCAATGGCGGCAAGCAGTTGCTTACCTAGCTCCGTGAGACCTGTTTTTCCTAGAAACTTTGCTGCACGTGCAATTGTCATGTACTTCTTAATGTCCTCAATGTCTAGTCCTGTTTCTCGTACTATGCGGTTAAGGTCGGCATTATCCTTGTTGTTCAGTGCCCTAAGTAGCTTAACGAGTCCTGGAGTTACGGGTGCCGCGATTCCTGATGAAATTCCTATGAGTGCACTCTTCATAAGTTGACCTGCAGGTGTCAGGATGATCACATTGAACGGCAGTACCTTCACAAGACCTTTCTCCTCAAGTTTCTGGAGCGCTATGTGCTCCTCCTCACTATGTACAACATTGTCCTTCTGTACTGCCTCTGTTTCAGGAATTCTCTTCAATACGCCTACCTCGATCTCTGTCAGGAAGGGCTCATACTTGACTAGTTCGCGGACTTTCAGCACTGTGGAACCTAGCGAAGTCAAGCCGTACGTTCCTATGAGTCCAGTTTCTCTAGCATCATCAATCCACTCCTCATAGGGACTTAGGAAATGCTCAGCATATACAAGTGCTCTACATGCGTCTGCAGATATCTTGTGGAATCCATGCTGGTATAGTCTAAGACAGGTCTCAGATAGCTCTAGCACAAGCTTACGCTCATACTCGACCTCTCTAACTAGTCCATGTGCAAGAACCTCCTCAATCGCTAGACCAATGCTGTAGAACTTGTATCTCCACCTTGGCTTAAGCTCACTTTCAACAAGCTGCCTTGTAGGTGCAAGTTCAGGATTTGTAGTTGCTCGATTCCAGAGATCTTTAACACATGATATTACACTTAGTTCAGGCTCAGAGACGGCCACTATCTTATTGCTAGTTGACCTACCTGAGAACTCACGTAGCTTAAGTGCAAGTCTACCAGCTGGTGTCAGATAACCATCAGCATCAACATACCCTAAGTCTGCGAGAAACTGATAGTTCTCCAACTTAGCTGCTCCATTAGACACAGCCTCTATGCAGTTCAATATATAGTCACTCAAGACTATTTTTGAAATTCCGATGTTTATTCTCTCTAAAACCTTCTTAACAAGTCTTCCCAGTGGAGTAAAGATTAGATACTTCCCCTTTGGTAAACTCTTTACAACAAGATTCTGCGCCTCAAGCACTTTAGCAACATCTTCATCTACTTTCCCGGCTGGTATAATGTAGTCAGGAAGCTCTATAACTTTTTCAGCAGTATCTTGAAATATTAAAAGTCTCGAACTGCTTTCTGAAAGCAATTTACATAGCCTATGTGCATGCTCACGTACATTGCCTCCACTTACTGCCTTGAATCTATCTTCAATTATACTGCGCCAGCTTTCAGGTACTTTTATGTTGTTCTCCTCAAGAAGTCTTAATAATGTCATTATTCTACTATCAATCCAAGGATCTGCGAAGGGCCTATCGTTTTCTTTCCATATCTCTACTAATTCCCTTCCTATATCAGTCACGTTTACGTTATTATCACTGATGTCGATAAGCTTCTGAGGATATAGTATCTGCAAGTCATGTTCATTTACTTCTACAGTTTTGTTTTGTATAAGTTTCTCGAGTATGTCCAGCGTTCTAGTATCTATGTATACCATTAATAGAGTTATGGACTTTAGAATTAAGTAGGGTGTGTGCTCCTTTTTCAAATTAGAAAATCAGCGAATAGCTTTTATAACGGTAGAGTCAGCCGGGTTCTTTCTCGTCATCTTGTTTCTCTGCTCTAGAGCGCTCATCATCATTCATTATACTACATCTTTCTGTATGCTTAATCTTTCTCTATCCTAACGTGAGGGAGAGCATGATGAGCGAACTTAAGCTTCGTGAAGTACTGTTGCAGCAGGACCTATGCTCTAACTGTGGCGCATGTATGGCATACAAGACCTTGAGGTACTGTCCACAGATACAGATTCCTGATGAATTGTATATGGTTGACCCTGTCCCAAGGTATAGGCTGGCACTGATGACACGCTCAACAGATGACAATATTAGGAAGGTTGCACAAGACGGAGGTACTGTAACAGCACTGTGTAAGCTTGTGTTAGAGAAGAGCTTAGTGAAGTATGTACTGGGATGCAAGTTCGGCAAAGGTACCGTAGTTGCAGTCCCCGAATGTGTCACGTCTCCTACACAGATTACGAATTTATCAAAGAGCAAGTATGTCTATGTTCCAGTCTTATCGTTGTTAGCTAAGATACCTAAAGAAGAGCTTGATAAGGTATGTGTAGTTGGTGTTCCATGTCAAATAAGGGCTGCATCACTCATAGAGAAGGATCTCGGTAAGAAAATGCTTAAGATATGCATCCTGTGCTCCTCAAATTTCAAGAAGGAATTTATTCTAAATATATTACAAAAACATAATAAGAAAGTAGAGGACATAGATAGAATGGAGATAAAGAAAAAGTTTAGAATAATATTCAAGGATGGGACTATAGAGGAAGTATCAATTAAAGATGCTAAGAAGTTCTCTGGAAAATGTTGTCTACAGTGTCCGGAACTTATGTCACACTATGCTGACATAGTTGTTGGAAGCATGTTCCTGCCAGAAGGATGGAACTTTGTACTAGCATTGACAGAGAAGGGAGAGGATGTGCTTAATATAGCTGTGAAAGAAAACGTATTAGAGATAAAGGATGTTCCAACAGATGTTATTCAGAAAGTTGAGCAAGTTGCTAAACAGAAACAGGAGCAGGGTAAGAAAATTAGAGAAGAAGTTACGAAGTATCTGAAAGAAAATGGACTACTTAGCTAAAAACATAAACGCCTTACGTAGCTACTGACCAAGATGTATACTATAGGTGTACTAGGCTCACATTCAGCACTGGATGTGTTAGATGGAGCAAAAGATGAAGGTTTTAGGACAGTTGTAATATGTCAGAAGGGACGAGAAAAACCATACTTAATGTTTCCTGTTGCTGATGAGGTAATAGTATTGGAGAAGTTTGTAGACATGATTAAAGACGAAGTGATCGAGAAGTTAAAGAGTTTGAACACGATATTTGTTCCAAATAGAAGCTTCGCAGTCTATGTAGGGTATGACAACATTGAGAAGAGGTTTCCAATACCAATATTTGGAAATAGGTATCTCCTCAGATGGGAGGAGAGAACGGGAGAATGCAACTACTATAAGCTTCTAGATCATGCAGGTATTAGAAGGCCAAAAACATTCTCAAGCATCGACGAAGTCGATAGGCCAGTAATAGTGAAGATTCCTGAAGCGAGGAGACGTGTAGAACGTGGCTTCTTTATTGCAAGAGATAGAGATGATCTAATTAAGAAAGCTAAGAAGCTTGAAGAGGAAGGTATAATAAAGCTTGAGGATATTGAAAAACAGGCGTCTATAGAGGAGTTTATTATTGGTGCGCACTTCAATGTGAACTATTTCTACAGTCCAATATTGAAAAGACTTGAGCTTCATAGTATCGATAGGAGAGTTCAGACAAATCTTGATGGAATAATTAGACTTCCAGCTGATATACAGCTCGAGTTAAAGCCCGTAATGAGAATGATCGAGGTTGGACACATTGCCTCAACTATTAGAGAGTCGCTTCTTCAGAAACTGTTCGAGATCGGTGAGGCATTTGTAAAGGCAACACAGGAGCTTGTACCACCTGGAGTTATTGGACCATTTACACTTCAGGTACTTGTCACTCCAGAGCTTGAGGTTGTGGTGTACGATGTAGCTCCGAGGATAGGAGGCGGAACAAACGTGTATATGGGAATAGGAGGCCAGTACAGTAAGCTATACTGGAGAAGGCCAATCTCCATGGGCAGGAGGATAGCCATAGAGATAAAGATGGCAATTGAGCAAGATGCACTAGACAAGATAGTTACCTAAAGTGTCAGCGCTGCTCGGCTTCTTCATTCGGTCAGTTAAAAGAGCTCCCTCATCACACTATCCTTAGACCTAGGTACCAGGCACATACCTTTAACATCTCCTCAATATCGCCAAGTGTAATTATATGATGATTACCAAGTAGTTCAGAGGCTTCAATACTTTTCTCAAATTCAATAACAAGTCTAGATACACATAGATTACCTTCAATGTCGTAGGAACTTCTCACAATTCTCCCTTTTCGAATAAACATTTTTGAAAAATCACTGCTCACTCTAAATACTGTACAGATCTGACTAGTGGCAATGGAACCCTTCACACCATATCTGAGACCTGTCTCAAAGTGTGGAACAAGTTCATATTTTTCACACATGCCTAAAGACAATGTACAGTGTGCTAACAACATGCTATTACCGTTAAAGTTGCATAGATTAGCCATCATTGATTTCTTCAATAACTCTTCACTAATGTTCTTGAGCAGTATCATACAGAATAGCGAAATTATATCACATTCACACGCGACAGGTATTCCATCAGCTAGAAGTTTTGCAAATGCCAGACAAGGAGTGTACCCAACTTCTTTTAGTAATTTAAAACAGTCTAATGTTATACCATCAGCGTTGTATGCCATTACGAGCTCCTTAAGGTCCTTATACATGTTTTCTATAAATACATCGTAGTTGCTGTCCTTTCTTATCCTGTCCTTAAGGAATATTAATCTGATATTCGTCTTCTTTAAGAATTCCAGCCATTCATTACGTATCGAATTTTCTCCAATTACAATTATCCTAGAATTCGATGCTCTGTGTGCTGCAGATGTTGCACATAGTACACTTCTAAGTCTATTTGTGATATTTTCCAATTTTTCTAAAATTAGCAGATCTCTTGTGTTAGTATGTTTCCTCTCTAGGTAACCTAATGCAGAAGGGAGACTATTATCTTCAGGATGTGCTATTATTACCTTTGGAACTTTGTAAATGAGGTCAAGCTGTACGGCTATCCTGCTTGTTCCTCCTGTAAGGAATAGGAACACTATGAGGTTAACATTCTCAAGCTTCTCATGCTCAAGATCTTGAAGTGACGTCACAGGTCTATGCACCTCAAACTGGCTCTCCAGCTCTTTTAGCACAGCTTCATACTTGGGAACTAGCCTCGTAGCAAGTGGGATAATCACGTACTTAAACATCTGTCAAGTACCTGACAGTGAGAAGTAATGAGGATTGTCTCCCGTGACACGGTCATACGCTTTAAGTGCAAAATGTGTGGATCCTGCTGTAGAAGGCTCCTTAACCTCGAGATAACTGCATACGATATCGTCAACTGGTGGGAGCTTGGCAGAAAGGACATAATTGCACATCTTGTGGCAATTCAGGACGATGTTGCACGATCTTACGGTGTTCCCTTCATCTTTACGTTTCCCCGAAGAGGGGACGGCTCCTGCATATATCTCAGAGGGAACATCTGCACGATACACGAAATTAAGCCACTTGCCTGTAGAATATACCCGTTTGGACTGGGGCCAAACTATGAGCTAATAATTCAGGAAGAATGCAGAGGACTAGGAGAGGGAGATCCTGTAAATATTGACGAAGTAATAAAGTTAATAAGAAAACATTTAGCAGGAATTGAGGCTCTAAAGATTCCTAAAGTAAAAGATGAGATTCTTCGAATTGTTATAGAAGCAAAGAATGAAATTCTTCGAAAGATAGGGTGTCTAGAAATATTTGAGAAAGTTGAAGAAGGGAAGCCTGACTATGTCAAGAAGTACGCATTCATGGACTTAGGGAAGTACATCTATGCACTCTACTATGGAGATCTTGGAGAATTTACACTAAGAATAAATGATATTGACGCACTTGCTAGATGGTTTGCTGAGAATGCGCGAAACCTCAATGAGGCAGTGACAGTAATACACATACATACTAGAGAAGCTGAGGAGAGCGAGAATGAGAAATGTAGGGGAATAGTATTAATGTACTGTACCTCCAGACCTTTAATGAGCGTTATTGATGTACATAAGAGATGTATGGAACTTCTGAACGATTTAGGACTTGAGCTTACTACAGTCTTTCTTAGATATTGATAAGATTCTTCTCGCGCAGCTTCTGTATTATTACATTAACACACTCTTCAGGACTCATAGTTTCCGTATTAACAACAACATCAGGATTAGTGGGCTCCTCGTACGGTACTTGAAGACCAGGCAGCGTCTTTATTCGCCCCTCCAGAGCCGCCCTGTACAGACCTTTTGGATCACGCTTCATAGCTGTTTCGAGACTACACTTAACGTACACTTCGAGGAATCTGTCACCAAATTCTGATCTTGCACGTTCACGGTAAGCACGCTTATGGCCAGTTGCGTCGATAATTACTGAGATGCCGTTCCTGAATAACAGCTTTGCAAGCCATACTAGGACTGTTCCGTAGAACCAATCTCTCTCCTCATCTGTGTATAGAGGCTTTGGAGTCAAGACCTTTCTGACGTCATCACTTTCAAGTACTTCAACCTTGATACCTAACTGACGGAGCTTCTCTGCCAACAGTTTAGCTATGGTAGATTTTCCACTTGCAGGTATTCCTGTGAGCCATATCACGAACATCTATCTCACAGTAGTTTCAAATGGCCAGTAACCTTATCAACAAGATCGTCTGGAGCGGGACCGATGGCTAACACAGTTATTGTTCCGGGAGGAAGCTCAGTGAGGCCAGCATCTTGTATTATAACCGCAGGTAAGTCGAGGCTACGTGCCTTTTCAAATAGCTGAAGAAGCTCCTCAAGCGAATTTACTTTAAGTACAACTTTCTTCTGACCTTCCTGAAGCCATCTCTCAAGCCACTCTCTCCACTTCTGTTTATTGCTCCTCAATATCTCTAGGACAACAGTCACACTTCCATGAGCTACTTGCGCCGCAATTTTGCCACATGACATTTTAAGGTCCTTGCGTACAACAATGACCTGCTTCATACTAGGTACCTGTAGGTAAAAAATGCATGATATTAGAAGATTTGAGAGTTATAAAAAATTAGATAGAAAGAAGGACTTTTTGTTTTTGTTCTCTACGTGTTTTTACTTACATCAGGATGAATGCCATTGCGAATCCGTAGATTGCGATTGCCTCAGCCAGTGCAATGAATAGTAGGTACATTGCGAATAGGTCTCTCCTCTCAATTATTGCGCCTATTGCAGCTGCGCCTGCTAGTCCTACTCCGATTCCAGCACCTGCAGCTGCGAGACCGAATGCTAGACCAGCACCTATTCTGCTAAGTCCCTTCTGTATTGGTGTGAGTGCTGTCTGTGCATGAGCAATGACGCTTGCAAACACTGCAATCAGTGCAACACAGGCTACAAGTAGCCTAAGAACGTTCTTATTCATGCGTTATCCCAACTGCTACGTCCCTGTTAACTATTAAGTTTTACCTAGATTTAATTCAGTGCACAATTAGCTAAAGACCTACACAGTGGCGACATTTTAGATAAATAGTGAAAATAGATAACAAGAGGTGAGCAAATGAAGTTCGACACAAAACTAATACACGGAGGGGCTAAGCATACATTTCCTAACATTTTTAACATTATCGAACCTGTGTTTCTGTCATCGGTATATCGTTTTGTTCCAGGAGAAGAGAAAGAGACGCCACATGTCATACCCTACAAGTATGGGAGGGAAGACAACCCGACAGTGGTATACCTAGAGAGGAAGATCAGCGAGCTTGAAGGAGGTGTAGATGCATTAGCTTTCTCAAGTGGAATAGCGTCAATTAACTGTATTCTAACGCTCTTAGTGAAAAAGGACTGTACAATAGTTGCACCGCTAGATCTGTACGGGTCTACTGTTATTCTGCTAAGAAAGTATGCAAATTTATACAACTGCAAGTTAATAGAAACTGATCCTGGTACTGAAAACATACTGAACGCACTTCATAATTTAGAAAATGTGAAATCCTGTAGAGTAGTTGTGCTAGTGGAGTCGGTATCGAATCCTCTGCTTAGAGTTTATGATATTGAAGAAATTGCTAAAATTTGTAAAGAAAATACTGAGAAAGGCGTAGAGACAATTCTTGTGGTTGATAATACAATACCGACGATGTACAGCCTGAAACCTATTGAACATGGTGCCTCGATAACAGTGTATAGTGCAACAAAATACTTATCTGGGCATAATGACGTAGTTGGAGGATTCGCAATTTTTACAAATAAAGTACATGCAGAACAGGCATGGGATATAAGACGTCTTCAGGGAACAATAATGGAGCCTTTTACAGCATATTTAATAGATAGAGGATTGAAAACTCTACACGTAAGAATGAGAAAACATGAAGAGAATGCACGTGCAGTTGCAGAATTCTTACAAGATCATCCAAAGGTAGCTGAAGTTATATTTCCAGGATTTTCAAATCATAAAGATTTCAAATTAGCATGTAAGTATTTGAAGTGCTTAAGTGGAATGGTATCGTTCAGGGTTAAAGGAGGACTCGAAGAAGCGCTTAGAGTATGTAAAAATGTTAAGCTGATAGTGCCTGGCGTAAGTTTTGGAGGAACGGAGTCTATAATAACACATCCATATACAACTACGCACAGATACCTAAGTGCAGATGAGAAGAGAAGGGTTGGAATAACGGAAAACCTCCTGAGACTGAGTGTAGGTCTCGAAGATCCCGAGGACATTGTAGAAGATATTGACCAAGCGCTAAGAAGTTCCGTTCCTTAACAACTTCTCGAGCGTTTTCAATGCTTCAGATATCGTTAGAGGCAATTTATCAAATTTTAGCAGGTTTCTTCTACTAGCTAATTCAAATAGATGTCCTATCCTCGTTAATCTGAGTCCGCAGACATTTCTCATAGTCTCTGGTTTTCTAAGTATATCGTCTCTAGGACCCTCTGCAACTACTTTGCCATCCTTCAGAATTATCACGTAATCTGCATATAAGGCAGCTATGTCGATGTCCTGTGTCGTGAACACTACAGTGATGTTTCTCTTAGGTAACTTTGAGACGAATTCCATAATTTCAAAACATGCCATTGGGTCTAGCCCCAGCGTTGGCTCATCGAGAAGCAGAAGCTTTGGATCATGTACAAGGCTCGATGCTATTGTTACACGTTTCTTCTGACCATAACTTAGCTCGTCTACCTTTTTGTCAAGCAGGTTAATTATTCCAAGTGCATAAGCGATAGCCCTAGCTTTAGAGATTGCCTTATCCTTAGGGACACCTCTCAGGACTAGCGGTAAGATGAGCTCTTCCTGAACTGTCGGCATCAGAAGCTGAGTGTCAGGATCCTGAAGTACAAGACCTACAAAGTCTCTAATGATGTTGCTTGTCTTCTTATTTAATGTGATGTCGAATATTCTTACAACTCCTCTCTGGGGTATGTAAATTCCGGCCATTATTTTCAATAATGTAGATTTTCCAGAACCGTTAACCCCTAATATACATGTAATGGATCTGTAAGGTACTTTAAAACATATGCCTTTCAAGATCCACTCACCTCTTGAACTGTACCTGAACCAAACATCGTCAAAGATTATTACGGATGACATAGTAATACTATTGAAATAACTAGTAGAGTAACTACTGAGATAAGCAGGAACACATCATCTTTAGTAAATAGCGCTCCAGCAGGTACATACACGACGCTTGAGGATAAATCAACACCTCTAGCATACAATGCCGTAACTATGTCATCCACGGATCTCTCAATTAAGGGAACAGCTCTTCTTACTACTATATCTGCAGATAATACAATTTTCTTAATTAAGCCAAATGAAGATATACCTTTTGTTTTAATGCTAATCTGTATTTTCTCTATGATGTCTATCACTTTTCTAAATATTAGCATAGATACTAAGAACAGTGTAGCAATATAGTTTCCGAACAGTACCCTTATAGTATATGTCATCTCTATAGTAGGTAGCGTTAAGAACAGTGTAATATATAGGAAACCTAGTGTTAGTACCCTTAGAGATATTATCAGAGCAGCATATGGAGATTCTACGAGACTTGTAGCTAGTGCAATTGCAATTATTGTCAATAAAATAGTTAGTATATATGCTAGATGTCGTTCGCGTTCTACACTATGCATAATTGATAGCGCTCCAACAGCAATAAATACTGCTGCTAGTGCGAGGAGTGCATATATTGACTTTACTATGAATATTATAATGAACACTAACAGGAACGATATTACCCTAGCTATGGATGCTTTACGCCTTTTAACTATTTTTCTCGCGGCGTAGCCTATCAGTAGACCTACGAAAAACAGTATCGGAACTAGCTGATCGTAATCTATTACAAATGTCATAGCTTGTCACCTAGAATATATCCGAGTATTACACCAATTATCAGTGGTAGTACTATTGCAAGAAAGTTGGCTATAGAGTCTGGGATGAGCTGATGTAATTTTATATGGAATATCTTCACTGAGGCAATATCTTCAGGTTCTTCAAAACTTATGCCTAGCGTTCCTAATGTTATGACTGTTGCTAATGTTATTGTTGCAATTATTAGGAACAGCAGCATTGTCTTGCTCAGTCTCATCGAGGCGTAGGCATGGTTTCAAGATTTAACCATTCCTTATCAACATTGTCTAACTATGACGAATTTTTCGAGAAGAATATTAGCAAAGTTAAAGTTTGAAACCATAGTCTTCAGGACATGCATCTAGCTGATGGTGCTTTACCGCCACTACACTGTTTTGCATACTTTCTCGTTGTTACACCACTTGTGATACTTGGTGCTAAAGAACTTAGGAAGCGGATAAGGCAGTACGGTACTGAGTATGCTAAGCTATTCCTATTGCTCATGGCTATAGTGTTTGTACTAAGCGCATGGCACATACCTGTGCCAGTGGCAGGGTCCTGTTCACATCCGTGCGGCACACCACTTGCAGGAATTATCGTTTCTATACCTGAGCTCTTTCTAATGTCATTTTGTGTACTTATTCTGCAAGCACTCTATGGACATGGAGGCTTCACTACACTAGGAGCGAATACGCTATCTTTGGCCCTTGTCCCAGCAGTTACCGGCTATATAGCGAGGAGGTTTGTACTACCTACGCATACTCCGCACAGAAGCATACTATTGTTCATACTAGGTGTCTTAGGAGACTTAGGAGTATACTTAACTACATCTCTCGAACTTGCACTCGCGTGGGGTGGACCTACTATACTGAATGTTCTGCATTATACATGCATAACGTTTCTGCTTTACATGCCTGTACAGTTACCAATATCAATAATTGACGGCATTGTAAATGCGAAACTTGTAGATTATATATTAGATAAATTTGAAATAGTGAAATCTACACTATTGAAGGTATAGCCTATAGTAGACTGTTTCAGAATTTGACAGTTATTAAAAACTATTTCTTCTCAGTCTCGGTTTCTACAGGTCCTATCACTTGTTCTCCAACAAGTTTGTTTATCCTTTCTACATTCTCGTCTACAAGCTTCTGTATGTACTCGATGTCCTTATCTGTGAGATGTCTAAATCTTCCCTGTGGCCTGATGTACTCTGCAACTGGTTTCCTCTTCGGAACTCTTGTAGTTACTCTGAATACACCGTGCTCAACTTCATAGTTTATCCACATTCCTGTCTCAACTGCTAATCTTGATAATTTGACAGTCATGTGCGGGTCAATTCTCCAACCAGGCACACATGGACAGAGCACATGGACAAATGTTGGTCCTTCCTCGGTGTACTCTAGTGCTTTCTTGAACTTGTTAACCATGTCGAGTATGTATGCTATTGTTGTAGTTGCCATGTATGGTATCTTATGTGCCATTACTATTCCGTCTATGTCCTTCTTCTACTGGAGCTTTCCTTTCAGGGCTCTGCCCACAGGCGTTGTCGTTGTCCATGCGTAGATTGGCGTGGCTCCACTTCTCTGGATTCCAGTATTCATGTAGGCCTCATTATCGTAGAGTACATACATTACTCGATGTCTCCTCTCTAACATTCCGCTAAGTGCCTGAAGACCGATGTCTACTGTTCCTCCATCTCCTGCAATTGCGACAACCTTTATGTCCTTACTCAGGACGCCCTTCTTCCTCAAGATCTTTATCGCGGCCTCTATTCCTGATGCCACGGCAGCAGCATTTTCAAATGCAACATGTATACACGGCCTGAGCCATGCAGTGTATGGACATGCTGTTGTTGTCACTTCTACACATCCTGTGGCAATTACGAATATTGTGTCATCTGGAACAATCTTGTTTAGCCAACGCATTGCAATAGCTGCACCACAGCCAGCACACATTGCGTGTCCAGGCGCAAATTTCTCCTCTCTTGGGAGCTCCTTTATGCTCTTGTAGAGCTTTATCTCCATACTTGTACCACCGGGTCCAGATATTACAGTTATACTCATGTCCTCAAGCCAAGGTATATTGATTCCTGAGGAACTTTACGCTCCTCGAAGCACTTTACTGCATGCTTAGCAAGTTCCACAAAGTCTCTCACGTACATTGTTCTCTGACCTACCCCATGCACGGCGCTTATTCCTGGCACATCGACGTTCTCCACCTTGAGCGCCGTGACGATGTCCTGAAATACGGGACCTACGGGTAGTCCAGTTATCAAGCACTTGTCTATCACGACGAATCCCTTCTTGTCCTGTAGATACTTTGCAAGATCTTTCGTTGGCAAGGGTCTTAGCAATCTAATTCTCAGACCACCGATCTTGTAGCCCTCGCGTCTTAGAATATCGATGGCCTCCTGAACAAAGCCCCATGTTGCTCCGTATGCTATCATGACATAGTCAGCGTCCTCTATTGCATACGTCTCGACAACATCATAGTACCTGCCAAATACTTTGCCAAACTCCTGTCCAACTTCCTTGACTACTCTGTACGCATTCTTCATGGCTGGCACTTGCTGATACCTGATCTCGTAGTACCAGTCGGGTCCCGCAAGTGGCCCCATCGTGATAGGTCTCGATGGGTCAAGTGTTAGCCATGCACGAATCTTAGGGACGAACTTCCTGACAATCTCCTCATCATCAGGAATCTCGACAGGCTCAATTGTGTGACTCATCAGGAAGCCATCGTATGCAACCATCACAGGCAACAAGACATCAGGATGCTCGCCGATCTTGAATGCTTGTATCACTGTGTCAAACACCTCCTGTGCCGATGACGCTATCAGGATTATCCAGCCAGTGTCACGTGCAAGCATCAGGTCTATGTAATCTCCATGAATTGAGATTGGTGCTGAGACTGCACGACATGGAACGGCCATAACTATGGGAAGACGCAGCCCTGCCGCAATTGGGAGAAGCTCATACGCAAGCATTAAGCCTTGACTACATGTTGCTGTGAAGACTCGTGCACCTACTGCAGATGCGCCAATTGCGGCACTGAGCGCACTATGCTCACTCTCCACGTGTATTATCTCTGCATCAAGCTCACCGTCAGCCACGAACTCGCTTAGCTTCTCTGCAATCGTTGTCTGTGGAGTAATTGGATACACAGGTATCACATCAACATCACACATCTTCACTGCATATGCCGTCGCGTAGTTCGAGGTCAGTGCAAGACGCATAGCCTATCCCCTGTCTACTGCTTCTCTTCTCTAACAAGCGTTATCGCTTTTACAGGACATTCCTCTGCACATATTCCACACCCCTTACAGTAGTAGTAGTCTATCTCGTACGTGACACTGTACTTGACTCCCTTCTGTGTCACATACTCCTTATCGAACTCTATTATAGCTCCCTCAGGACAGTACGCCCAGCATATCCTACATCTGATGCACTTTTCCTGATCGATTACAGGTTTGAATGTTCTCCACTCACCCGTCTTTATCTTCCTAGTGCTTCCCGGCTCCGTTATAGCTCCACCAAGTGCAAGCTCGTACCACTTTGGTAGGCTCATGTTTACACCTCGAGAATCTTAGCCATGTTGTATGCCTCAACTACGGCCTTTTTATTACCTTCCAGCGCTTTTCCTGAAAAGAACTTTCCTAACGTGTTAAGTATCTCATCAACATTTATTAGATCGAGGACTCTTAGGAGTGCGCCAAGTATCGCTGTGTTCACTATGGGTCTACCTATGGTCTTCATTGCTATGTCTGTAGCATCCACGTACACAATTTTTCGACACTTAATATCAAGCTTAGGTGGCTCTGGAGAATTTACGACAATCACAGTATCAGGTCTAACGCCGTCAAGTGTGTTAGGAATATGAAGTAACGATGGGTCAAGTATTACAAGGAAGTCAGGACTTGTTATGGGCTCTCTATGTCTTATGGGTCGGGTACTAAGTCTTGTATATGCTCTGACAGGGGCACCTCTCCTCTCAGGTCCGAACTCAGGAAATGCTTGTGCATAGAGCCCCTTCATTATTGCACATGTTGCGACTACCTGAGCTGCCGTGACTGCACCTTGACCCCCTCTGCCGTGCCATCGTATTGAGACTTCTCGTCCTGTCTCAGACACGGAATCTAGTTATAGTCAGGCTCGTTGATAGACATTTTGTCAACTGACCTGATAACACAAACTCGACGAACACTCCACAAGTATTCGACAGTAAGCGATTAGCAGTAAGTCTGCGGCGAAGAGGCACGGTGAGTAAGACATTATTTTACCACAACGCACCGAACGTGACTAATAGCATAATGTCGCAGCAAGTGGACGTATCTATAATAGTGCCAACGTACAATGAAGCAGAGAACCTTCCAGTACTTGTGAAGAAACTTGACACTGTACTGAGAAACCGCTACAGATATGAGATAATAGTCGTCGATGACAATAGTCCTGATGGAACAGCAGAGATTGCACAGGAGCTTGCTAAGAGCTATCCTGTGAGGGTGATTGTACGTCCAGGAAGGATGGGTCTAGCATCAGCGATCGCTGAAGGGATGAGACATGCAAGAGGAAGATACATTGTGGTTATGGATGCGGATCTTCAACACCCTCCTGAAAAAGTTCCTGAACTACTGGAGAAGCTTGAGAATGGCTACGATATTGTGGTCGGATCACGCAGAGTAAAAGGAGGGAAAGATCTGGGGCTTACCGGCATCAGGAAAATAATATCACTTGGCGCTAACGTGCTTGCCTGGCTGTTAGTGCCAGAAAGTAGAAGTGTTAGAGATGCAATGAGCGGATTCTTCGCATTGAGAAGAGAGTACATAATATCAAGTACTAGATTGAGAGGGTACAAGATACTTCTTGAAATACTATTAAATGCAATAAGACAGGGAGCACGCGTCTGCGAGGTACCGATAGTATTTAAAAGAAGAGAGAAAGGTTCTAGCAAACTTACATTGAAGGAATCCCTAAACTATATTCGGGACATTGTATATCTCTCAAAAGGTTTCCTAATAAAGCAGGTACCCCTCTCCATATTGTTGTCCCTGAGTCTAATATTTGCAAACCATGGCATATATACGGTCCTCTCTATTGCGATACTGTTCTCTATTCTCAAATATTTTGTTCATGAAAAATCTGTAAACATCGTAGGTTCTTGCATAAGTACACTCGTTCCCTCACTACTTTACATTCTTATAAATTCTATAGATATCGTAAAGTTCTTCATAGTGTTTATAGTTGATTTCGTTATAACTTCACTATTTAGGCGAAGCTAGGAAGTCTTCTCTATAATGTTGCAGAAGTACTCGGCTATTTTTGCAGCATCATCTTCTGTAAGGTTCGGCGGTACTAACATTGTTAGAATACGTTCACACACGTATTTACAGTTTGGTAAATTAAACGTGTCTGGCCCTATCTTAACTTTGAGGAACTGACATGAATATGGACATCCCAGTCCATGACCCCTCAGATATCTGAAGAGAGGCGTCTCAGGCAGGGGAATAGGATAAGCTACTGTAAATATGTTAAGTCCAGCTGCTCTAAGTTCTGCAAGTATCTTATCACGTGACTTTCGGATCTTTTCTACCTTCAGTATAATCTGTATTAGATTCCAAGCTGGCTCCGAGTTGGGTAATACCTTCTGAAATATTACTAAATCTCCTAATCTATTCTGTACCTCTTCTATGAATTTTGTTGCAAATATTCTCCTAGTTTCAATAAGTTTATCAATGATCTCTAGCTGTGCTAGACCAAGCGCAGCTTGTAGCTCACTCATCCTGTAGTTGTAGCCTAACTCTATATAGTAGTAGCGACGTTCCTCTCCGTGGCTCACTAGCAGCCTCATTACCTGAGCAATGTTGTCATCGTCTGTTGCGACTGCGCCTCCCTCACCTGTCGTGATTGTCTTCGTTGGATAGAAGCTGAATGTTGATACTATGCCAAATTTCCCAACATGTTGACCAAGGTATCTTGCACCTAGTGCCTGTGCACAATCCTCTATGAGTGGAATACCATGCTCATCACACAGTTTCTTCACTTGATCAACTGGTCCCGGTACGCCACCAATGTGTACTACACATACAGCATCTGGGTTGTATTTCCTGAGCTTCTTCTCTAGATCTCTTAGATCTACGAAGAGAGTCTCAGGATCTATGTCAACAAAGAGTGGCACACCATTTGCATGGAGAACAGTGGATGCAGTCGCGACAAAGGTGAAGCCGGGCACTGCAACAATCTTTCCCGGTCCAACACCAACTGCACGATAGGCAACGTGGAGAGCAGCAGTTCCTGAAGATGTTGCAATGACGTTTCTTATGCCTAGAAATTTCCCTAGCTCCTCCTCAAACTTCTTAACGTACCTGTTGCATGTACCTGCAAGACAGCCACTCTCAATGACATCCTTCAGATAGTCAAGTGCTTTAGGTGGAATGTAGGGTCTGTACATGTACATTGTGCTTAGTTGACCTACAGATGCAACATTAAGAATGATACCACTAGATGAACAAGCGAGTATGCAAATTCACACAGTGTGCTGAAGCCTTTGAAAACGAAGCTTAGACAGACCGCCAGCTGAGGCGATGTGCTGTATAACTTAGTGTAGACGTCTTTCATAAACTTCTTGACTGTCGGTATGTTTAATACAATGTGTAGTAAAGCTAAGACGAGTATTAAAATTAAAATTATTAGGACACAATACACAGCTCGCAACATCATATCACAATGCTGCGTGCAGATACGCTTAAGAGTAACATAACTCTATCATTTAACTAAGTGATGAACCTTCCCCTCACTTCCTGACCAGGCCATGATGAGTGGACCGACCTCTGATTTAGCTATATAAAACCATTGCACAATTTCTAACCTAGTGATGACGTTACTGAGAGCTGAGTGAGGATGACCGATAGCAGTGCTGATTTCCTAACTTCTTCTGCTAACCTCTAGCTTCTGCACCTGAATGATGATCCTGGTCCTTGCTGACCGCTGATGAGGGCTGATTATCGCTGAGTAAGTTCTAAGAACCTTCAGCAGGATTATTCAGTTAAGTCCTCCCTCATCACTGTTCAGGCTGCCAGGCTTCTCATCACCTTAATACAATTATTACAGTGCTGCGGACAGCGTGATGACGAGAGTGGCGTCTGATGTATGATGATTACACCCCATGCTGATTCAGCTGGTCCTCGTTCATCATGTATCAGTGACCTGACATATCATCATTCTTGAGCGTGCAAGGTCTCGTATGTCAGCTCGTTCCCATGTCATCACTCCTCAGGAGGACCGATCCTCATCATGTTGCAGAGCTTAATAATTGCCAAGTGCCAATTTCTTATCGAAGCAATGATGATGCTTGTGAGGTCTGACTACTGATGAGCTGGGCTAAGCTGAATCTTTGCGACAAAGTATATAAGCCTACTCAAGGCGAGGGGACTGAGACTCAATGGGTAAGAGACTGCTAGTACAGCGCAGAGGTAAAGCTGGACCAACATTCATTAGCCCAAGCTGGAAGAGGCCAGGCCCCGTCAAGTACATACCTCCAGATGAGCAGCAGATGAATGGAGTTATCAGAGGAATAGTCAAGGAGCTTATGCACGTTCCAGGCCTCAACGCACCTGTCGCGAGAGTAGCACTTGAGGATGGAAGAGAGATGCTGATGTACGCTGTCGAGGGCATGTATGTTGGACAGATGATTGAGATAGGCGCCGAGGCCAAGGTAGCTCCAGGAAACGTCTTGCCACTGTACAAGATACCTGAAGGTACAATGGTGTGCAACGTCGAGAAGAGACTTGGCGATGGTGGAAAGTTCGCACGTGCAGGAGGAACATACGCAGTGGTCTTATCACACAAGCTCGACCAAGGAAAGACCGTCATACAGCTCCCAAGTGGAAAGATACTAGAAGTTGACTGCAGAGCACGTGCAACAATCGGAATAGTTGCAGGAGGCGGAAGAATAGAGAAACCATTTGTCAAAGCTGGAAAGAAGTACCATAGAGCAAAGGCAAAGGCTTGGAAGTACCCAACCGTGAGAGGCAAAGCAATGAGCCCATACGCACATCCACACGGAGGAGGACACCACCCAACAGGAAGTCCACCAGTCGCAAAGAATGCACCACCTGGACAGAAGGTTGGTCACATTGCAGCAAGATGTACAGGAAGAAGATGTCCACAGATCATACCACACGAACAGAGATACAGAAGGAAGTAAAATTCCAAACATTAGAAATCCTCGCGTTATTATTTTAATTCAGTATTGTATAATTTCTACAGTTACTATTCTCTTCATTAACAGGTACAGTAGAATTAACTTATCAATATTGCCAGATGCATATACAATAAATGCTTTCAGGTGCTTAGCACTGTCTTCAAAATAATTTTATAAACAACATAGTTAATTATCATTAATACCCAATTCCTGAATGAGGGAAAGATGTGAGAGCTCTGCACTGTCTTAGCCTGAGCATACGATGTGCAGAAGATTAAAAACATCGCCTAATTATCGGCACATAGGTGATGAACTGCTGTCCCCGAAATGAGAGAATGATTAGACTCCCCCTTTACTGATCCTCCTCTTCCTCCGTTGTAACTTGTTCTTCTTCCTCATCTTTCTCTTCCACGATCCTTGTTGAGAAACCTAGTTTTCTAAGTAGTTTCATATACGATGAGTAGGGATGTGCATATTTTTTCAAATGATTTGCAATATATATTGGTGCACCTGTCCTTACGGCTATGGCTGTTGCATCGCTCGGTCTTGAATCTATGTGAAATATCTGGCCTGTCCTATTGTCGCGAAGTACTATTGTTGCTAAGTAGATGTTGTTTATCATTGCATCAATAGTAACTTTTTCAACTGTTACATCGAGCTTCTCTAATATGTTTACTAGAAGATCATGTGTCAAAGGTCTTGGAAAGTTTATGTTTTCGATAGCTTTTCTTATTGAAAATGCTACGGACGAATCAACACATATTGGTAATACGTATCCGCCCCACTCCTCAACATAGAACAGTAATAGTGCCTTATCTCCCTCGTAGTCGACAACTCCAATTAGCTCTGCTTTGCTATAGCTGTCTTTACCCGATTCTTGTCCTCTGTTCGTCTTCTCAACCATATATCTCAGATAATTTCAAGAACTGTTAAATATATTGTCCCAACAGCTCGTTGATTGCGATCTCCTTCTCTTCCCACTTCTCTAAATCTCTAAGCTTGACTTTGCCCTGCTCGACCTCGCGAGGTCCCACAATTATGAAGTAGCGTGCACCAAGCTTCGAAGCATACTCTAGTGCTGCTCGTAGACTCTTGTCACTGTTCTCGATAATTACTTTGTAACCACGCTTACGAAGCTCCGTGGCGATTCTATAACATAGTTCACGTAGTTTACCTTCTCGCTTGATTACATATATGTAGAAGTCAGGGCCGAGTCTAGGTTTTGGAAGCTTATTCTGAAGTGTTAAGGCTTCTACAAGTCTCTCAACACCTATGGCAAATCCAAGTGCTGGAACTTCTGTTCCTGAGTAGATTCTTATGAGATCATCGTATCTTCCGCCTCCACCTACTGCGAGTCTGTACTCAGGAACATATACCTCAAATACAAAGCCTGTGTAGTAATCAAGTCCCCTGACTATGCTGAAGTCATAGAACATCGAACTTATGTGATTGCTTGTCTTGAGCTCTTCTATAAGTACTGAATAGCGCTGAACTATATGTTCAGGAACTTTAAGATCCTCAAGAATATCAACAGACTTCTCTAATGGAACTTTAATATTTGCAATGTTTAGGAGATCGTCAACAATGTTCACACTTAGGCCAAGGTTAGTTAACATATTTCTTAATTCTTCATCTGACACTTTGCCACGTTTATCAAGTATGCGTAATATACTTACTTTTAACTCGTTACTATCTATGCCTAAGTTTCTTAAGATATGTTCTACAACCTGTCTGTCATTTATTCTTATTTCAAAATTTTCCAAAGAGACATAGCGCAGTGAATCTGATAGAAGTTGCAAAACTTCGGCATCTGCATAGACGCTGGAAGTTCCTATTAGCTCTATGCCAAATTGATGAAATTCTCTATATCGTCCATGCTGAGGCTCATCGTATCTCCATACTTTTGTGAAGTAGTACCATCTTATTGGTTTTGGAAGGTCTTTTCTATATGATACAACTCTCGCTATTGGAACAGTTAAGTCAAATCTTAGTCCTAGCTCTCGCCCAGCCTTATCCTTGAAGTAGTATATCTCGTTTACTACCTCCTCGCCGGCTTTTGCCTTGAGGATCTCGAAGTGCTCTACTGCAGGTGTCTCAACTCTCTGATAGCCATAGAGCTCAGCAACCTTACATAGCCTGTTACCAACTTCGAGAAGTGGATAGTAGTCCTCTGGTAGAAGATCTCTCATTCCGCGCACTGGCTTCAGCAGTGTCTCCTCCATGCTCTGTCCTGTGTTCTAGTGATGTATCATTATTAACGTTGCTATGCTTCTATACACCAGGGCTGCAACACTTAGATGAGCAACATAATATATCAGGAGTCCAACAAATATGCATACTATGTAGGGCATATAGTACACTGCGAGCACATAGTCCTCTGGATTTGTTTTTCCCTTTTCGACAAGTGACTTCAGTAGATCTCGTGGATCTTCTAAACATATTCTATACAGTGACACAAGTTTGGGATCTCTATCAAGTATGACAGCGTACTTATGATGATTCTTTAGAACTTCCTTAACGGGTACGCATAGCGCCGTAATGAATAGTATAATCTTTCTAGCGCTGCTGATAACGTACTTCTTAGTACATATATCGAATGTCTTCAAGTTTTTAAAAACTATGTAAAGTGTATATAGTACAACTACTATAATTGCGTTAGACACTACTGCAATTGTTGGAAGGTTTAGAACTGTTAAGAGAAGTGAGTTAGAGATATGGACGAGAGGGGGGCATGAGAGAGCTATGGCGATTATTGATTTTATGTCTGCTCCACCAACTATTTTAAATATGTAACAGAGAGACGCTAGTGCAAGTCCTGCTATAAGATTTGATAGGTATAGAATTTTGTCGACTATGGAGCTGTGTAATATTACGTATATTGTAAATGATGCGGCTATCATTGCGCCAATCCAGACCTTATCAGGTATCTCTCTGGTCTTGTAATCGTACCATGCTGCCACTCCATGAGTTACTAATAGTATCAGGTATGGTATGTCGAGTAGGCTCATTTTCCCACGTTGCGTCGTGTTTGTAAGGTCTTCTTACGCTATTTTATCTCTCGTGCAGGTAACAATAGACGTTGATTCCCCAGTTGCGAGTCTGGGCATATATCTGGCATATGCTGTGGTCAGCGTAGCTCAGGATAGTGTAAATGTTGACGCAGTTAACAGGCTTGTAGAGAAGTGCATTGCTGCTGTCAGGAGTGGTCTGAGCTTGGAGGCTCTTAAAGATCATCCACATGTGAGGCCGTTTCGTGACCTCTACTGGAGGCTTGGCATTGATCCAACTAAGCAACGTCCTGCTCATGAGGCTCTCATTAGGAGGGTTCTACGTGGGGAAGGTCTTCCACGTATAAACCCTGTTGTAGATATTGGAAATGCACTGAGCATACTCCATGCACTGCCTGTAGGACTATACGACACTGATAAGCTAGACTCAGGAAGACTCATTCTAAGATTTGCAAAACAGGGCGAGAAAGTGAAACCCCTCGGAAGTCCTGAAAGAGTGCTATCAGACAACCAGATCGTCCTAGCCACAGACAGAGGACAGATCCTTCACATATTCCCACACAGAGACAGCGAGCACACAGCCGTCACAGACAGCACAAGAAACGTGCTCATAGTAGTTGCCGGAATATCACCAATCCCCCACGAAAAAGTCTCCACATGCATAAACGACATCATAAACAACCTAGCCACATGCATGAACACTAAAATACTTCAAGAACCAACACTCACAAAAACAGAGAAAGATTTTTAAACCCCACAACCAGACACTACACAGACAACACAAAAAGGCCGCGGACCGCCCGCGACAGACCCGCCGACCCCGGTTCGAATCCGGGCCCGGCTACCACTTATTTTAATACCTCTTACTAGTTTTCGTAATATGCTTCTGATCGGTTTATTGTTAGAGACATTGCTTTATAATATCCTTTATCTTGGTAACGAGATACTCGGCAAGGGTAATATCAGAGCTTCTTCTTGCGTGGTCAGCCATAGTCTTCAATTCCGTTAACTCATTTACTAGGTAGTCCTTCCCTCTTATCTTCAACAAGCGCAAGATCTCTGTCCAACCT
>CAYPXK010000068.1:0-2298 GCA_964414695.1 uncultured Thermoproteaceae archaeon
GGTATGCTTTCCTATAATTTACTGAAAGTACGGCAACTCTTCGAGCCATGTCTATACTACTATGTAGTACTTCTCTAAGTCACGTGCAATGAATGTGTTTGGAAAGATTTTCCTTGCCTCATGTAGCAGCTTATCTTCAAGTCCCTGATATCGTGAGCTTATATGAGTGAGAATAAGCATCTTAACATTTGCACGTCTTGCAACTTCTGCAGCATCAACAGTCCGTGAGTGTCCTTGAGACCACACAGTTTCAGGTGCCTCATCTTCACTGAACGTTGCCTCGTGAATAAGCATGTCCGAGTCTTTTGCAAGTTTCACAACTTCCTCACATGGAGCAGTGTCTCCAGTGTATGTTAACTTCAGGAATCCTCGTGTAGTTATGTCAACAACATCTTCAGGACACACTTCCCTACCATCCTCCAGAATAACACACTCACCATAGTGTAGTCTCTTCCACAAGTGTACAGGTACTCCCAGTCTCTGTGCTTTCTCTGGTCTAAATTTACCAACAGGTATCCTCCACACTAGAGAGAACGCTATCGATTCACAGCTATGTAATGTCTTAACTACCTGAATTTGGAAATTTTCACATGAGTAAACGACCTTAGGCTCTGAAGGTGGCTCAACCTCAATTATCTGTAACTTGAAGGGTAGCCTTCCAAGAAACTTTATGTTACAGCTGAGGTACTCGTATATTCCTGAGGGTCCAATTATCGTGAGCTCACGTGTACGTCCAAGTAATGTCATTGAGGCTATGAGGCCAGGCAGACCAAACACGTGGTCTCCATGTAGGTGGGTTATAAGTACGAGATCTATCCTGTGAACCGAGACTTCGCAGCTCATTAATCGGTATTGTGTACCTTCACCACAGTCAAGCAGTATGTACCTATGCCCATCTGCGACAAGTACCGATGACAGTGCTCTCTCCCTAGTTGGCGCTCCTGCAGATGTTCCAAGAAAGATAACCTCAATCCGTCTCAAGGGCTCTGCCAGTGCTAGGAGGTTGAGAGCGTTAAATTAACACTACCATACTCGACCTGTGGCAAGGCCCACATTAACTTACGAGAAGCATCATGTGAAGATTGTGCTCACCTCAGCCTACCAAAATCCTCAAGATGAGGCTCAGATAGTGGCCTGCACATATCTTAGGGATGTCCGCCTCTGGCTCCTAGTCTCGGACTACGTGAAGCTATGGGGGCCTTACCTAATTAATCATCCTGATGGAATTTACACAAGGTACGTAGTGTCACCTCTCTCTGACACTGTGAAAATACTTGTGAAAGATAGATTTCATGGAATAAATTTCAAAAACTTCATAATGCCCAACGAGCTTCTCATTATCGATGTCCGCGTTCTTATTAAAAGGGAAGGTAGGAGACAGATATTCAAATATTTTCCTAGACAATTAGCTAAGCTACTAAACGTCTCTAATGTCAGGCCAGTGTACGAAGATATTGAAATATCTATTGGAGTAGGATACTACCTTCAGGAAGGTCATATGAAATCTGATTGTAAAAGCCTTAAGTTGAGCTTACATAATTACGAACTTGATATACTAAAAATGTGTAGAGATCCACCAATTATGGTACTTTACCGTGGCGATTCTATATGTTTAGCAGTTCCAGATTCTCAGATTATTATTAAGAAGATCTACAAGAGCCTACGTAAGGAAATTCCTATAGCTAAAGTAAATGCACTAGGCAGTAAGTGTGCTATAATATGTGTAAGACCTTAGAACGCTAATAATACTTCTCTACACAGGGTCCTAGTCTTGTTTATTGGAATAACAACAAGAGGAGATAGAAGAGACATGTAATTCTTGAGCTCGTTAATTGCAAGGTTCCAATAGACCTCTGCGACACTCTCTGCAATTTCTTCGCTTGTAATTTCTATATTTAATTTTCTTGCAAGTTTCCTAAGTTCTCTAATACATTCAGTTCTCCTGGAACAGCTGTCTCCATGACAGGTTGTGAATGTTGGTCTCTGACCTACACGTAGTATCACGCATCTACAGTGTGGAACTATCACTCCTACATAGTCTCTAGAGAATTCTAATGAATGTTCTTTCATTTCATAACATAGATAGACTATTGCCGTGGGCATGTAGAGGCTTCGCCTTGACCTATCCTGAGTCTGTGTAATCCAACCTGACTGTTGCAAAATTTTCAGATGATGATGAAGGCTTGATTTTGGTAAATTAAGCTCTCGATGAAGTTCTGTAAAAGAGATGTACAGTTCACGTGCAATACAGGAAAATATTATGACGCGTTCAGGACTGTTTATAAGTGCTTCAAATGA
>CAYPXK010000069.1:0-5886 GCA_964414695.1 uncultured Thermoproteaceae archaeon
TAATCTACGTGCCTGGTAGAACGAAGACAGCCAAAATAGATGACTATTTTGCTCGCCAAATACTGGGAATACATGAACCATTAGCTCCACTTGGAACTCTGTTCGAGATAACTACGATGGTTTTCTTAGATTCAATTGTTGCAGAACTCATGAAAAGATTAGGTAAAAGTGAGGAAGATCTCAGAAGGGTTCACGCAAATATAGAAGTATTTGCCTAACAGAATTCAAACTTTTTAAAAATAAGACACTAATTAAACACTACTGATCTTACAATACGTGTCTGAATGTAAAAACTGTTTTTAGACTTATTCTTCACTCTCCATCGCTCTTATTCCAACATTTATTAGTCTTCTAAACACTCTATCGAGTAACCTGACATATATTCCTCTCTGGCCAACAAATGCTCCAAAGGCATTCTTCCTGACCGTGACAGCTAGCTCAGGTCCTGCAAAGTCTACATCGATTATGTGCTTACCAATCCAGGACACTGGGTGTATTGCTCTTATCCAGTTCTTGAAGTCAAGAGTCATCTCTACGACTCTAATTCTGAGACCTGACTCATTCTCGACACTGCGAATTCTCTCTCCTCCTCGGCCAACTACTCTACCTAGATGTCCCTCTTTGGCGATGATTAGTGCGTCTGGAACATTTTCTGACCTTATGTCTAGGCTCTCTTTCTCTGCTTTGAACTCGATTACTGTTACGATGTCAGCGTCAGGTGCGTTAACCCTAATTAGGTCCAGCAGCTGTTTCTCACTTTCAGTTAGCTCTCTCTTTCTCATTCTCAGCTCGAAAATCACCTTAACTCCTCTCCTAGCGCCAGGTCTAACGATGTCCTTTAGTCCGAGGTCTATTACGACGGCATTCTCCTCATTTAGCAGCACCTCACGTAGTAGTGTTGCTCCATCCTTCTCAAGACCAATAGGCTTCTGAAGCACTGGGTCTCCTGCAATTATTAGTCTTGAGTTCCTTCCAATCCTCATCAAGATCTCTGCCGCGCTCTCAGGCTGTACGTTCTGTGCGTCGTCGAGGAATATTATTGCGTCATCGAATGTTCTTCCTCTTAGATATGACACGTCTGTAACGATGACCTTTCCTTCCTGAATAAGCTTTGATATCTCCTCACGTGTCAGTATGTCTCCAAGGACGTCCTCTAGGTATGATGCAGCGATCTTGTAGTACAGGTCTCCAAGTCTTTCAGGTGTTATCAGTTCCCCTGTCGTGACATCAACTACAGGTCTTGCAATTATGAACTTCTTGTACTGTCCCGAGAGTACGGCTGTTATACCGTATGCACAGGACAGCAGTGACTTTCCTGTTCCAGTTGGTCCGAAGGCGCCTACAATCTCGTTTCTTGTGTCTGTCAGTGCGTTGAGTAATCTCTCCTGACCAATGGACATTGGCTTTATTCTCTCAAGCGGTGTCGACATATCGTGCTAAGCGAGTAATTTAAGATACTTATAAACGATTCTTAATACACAAGACAAGGGTGAAGAGTCAGAGTTACACTGATAAAGTGATGAATACTCAGCAAGCGGATCATTATTACAAAGTTCACGCTAACACAGTGATGAACTGTGGGTAATGGGGGACTGGTGCCCGCTGAGTAAATTCAGCTGATGAGAGGGTCACGGTGCTGATTACGAGACCTCCTCTACAAGCTTCCTAGCTGTGCCATACACGTCTCTTGAGGTATACAATGCTGCACCAACGATCAGTATGTCAGCGCCAGCGTCCCTAATCTGTCTCAATGTTCCAGGCTTCAGACCTCCTGCAACAGCCAACAGGACGTCAGGCACGAGGTTCTTGATCTTCTTAATGAGCTCGACATCACTTGTAACACCTCGGCCTCTAAGTTGCTCTGTTATACCTCTATGAATGCAGAGCACAAGCCACGTTCTGTACCTTCTAAGAAGCTCAATGTTCTTTTCAACAAATGCTACAGGATCCTCCACCTGTATAAGATCGATAAGCACAGCCCTGTTATGCTTAACAGCCTCGTATAACGCTTCGAGGATCTTGTCGATAACACCTGCCGCGAGGACAGCAACCATGTCTGCTCCTGCCCTATACATGATCCTCGCCTCAAGATCACCAACATCCATAGTTTTCGTATCTGCAAAAAGCACAATCTCATCCCTCTTGCCTAGCTTTTCTAGAAGATACACAACTTTACTAACAATATCAGAACCAAAACGCTTTAATAATGGTGTACCAATTTCAATTATCTTTATTCCACCCCTAACACATTTTTCAACAATATCTTCAATAATTTCAATAGGTGCAACTAAATCAATGGCAGCCTGAACAACTGGAACCTTAATCTTTTGAATCTTTGGAACATCCTCAACGTACTCATAAGGACCTGCATTAACGATATATTTGTCGTATAACTTACGTATATTTTCAATATCTAGCTCACATATTGATGATATACACAGCTCATCTAACATACGTTCTATACATACATCAGAACAAGCTAAGAATTTCACAAATTTACTACATAGCTCAAAATCTAGTAGTCTATCTTTAGCAAAGTGAATAGTATAGAAAGGACATAGTCCACAAAGTACAACACCTGAGTATAGCTTAGCAATCTTTTTAACAAAATCAATCCTATCAGATATGTATTCGGGATAAGACATTCTCAACATGTAGAGAGTGAGAACGATGAAGTACGTGTCCGGATACTTAATATCCTTAAAGATTTCCTTATCGATTACGTAATCAATAAGTTCTAGGCTATTAAGACTAAAATGCTTAGAGTACTCTGCCGCTTCATTGAGACACTTAACAGGGCAGTAAGCAGAGCCAACTCTACTATCCTTATAGATTTTCAATAGTTTCTCTACTTCTCTAACAAACTCAAGATCTATAAGCCTCTTTATAAGTGATATTATTCCCTCCTTTCTTATAGGTCCAGACAATATTGGACATAATTCTTGAAGAGCCTTCATTCTCTTCAACATCAGCGTTATCTCATTACTTGTTGCCTCATGTTCTGGTATGTTCTTAGAAGCGTGAAGTAAGATAGTTGCATCTTGTAAAGTTTCAATTCCCTTAACTAACTCAATGTCACTCTCTATTACATCTTTACAAATACGTAGCGAGTATCTATTGCATGTCTTAAACACTATTTTTCCATTTTCTATACATATCTCTACGTCTGCTTTAGGTTTTTCGATAATTAATGCAGCAATGTTATTAGCAATTAGTATCTGGCCGAGAGTTGAATTTACTCTAAAGTATCGAATCCTATTGTTCACAACTGAGAGTATGTGTATAGCGTCACTTCCCGGAAGCTTAAACAAGGCTGCAGGATGAGCCGCTATCATGATGTAGGGCTGTCTCAAGGTCACTTTCGGTATCAGGAATATTGGGTGAACGTGCTTTCGGAATTCCTGTTCCGATATCTGTACTGACTGTATATTTCTTGTCTCGGCATCTATTACGTATATGTTCAACATGCATAGGTTAGATTTTACCCTAGTTTTTAGTTGTTAGTTAACCGACCAATGCGTAGACCCTCCAATAATGCTATGATTGTTATCAGATTAACTGACTTGAATAGGTATAGCCTAGCCTATGTTGTTCCTATCATCGAGTCATATGTCATCTCGAGAAAATTCGTGAATTATGAAGTGGTTAAAGATAATTTTGTGAAAAATGTTCGCGATTTCTGCGAAAAATATGACAAAGTAATAGTGATGTACTCTTTAATGACTCCGCAGATATTTGATTTAATAAACGAGTTTAGAGAGCTTCGCGATCTTAAGAAACGATATAAGAATATTGTAATGATTGCGGGTGGCCCTCACGCTTCAGGTGACCCTGTCGGCACCATTAGGAGACTTGGATTTGACATTGCTGTCCTTAGAGAAGGTGAGTTATCTATACCGAAGCTATTGGATGTCCTCATTTTCAATGTTGGAACACTTGAAGAAGTTCCAAACATTGCCTACGCCGTTGGAGATGTTGTGAGGGAGACAGAGTTCAAGCTCACTAAGAACATTCTTAGCTTTCCACCATGCAGTGACAGGGCCAGACTATATGCGCCTATTGAGATAATGCGAGGATGTAGACATGCCTGTAAGTACTGTCAGACACCCCGAATATACCGATTCCAGGTACGGTACAGGTCGCTAGACTATGTGTACACATGGTGTAGACACTACTTCAGGAGAGGCATGAAGATTCTTAGGTTCCTAGCGCCCAACGGTTTTGCGTATGGCTCAGATTGTAGAACTCCTAGACCAGAGAAACTTGAGAAGCTACTGAAGACCGCGTATGAGGCTTGTGAAGGTAAGGCAAGCATAAACTTGGGAGTTTTCCCAAGTGAAGTACGTCCAGATTTCGTAAAGCGCGAAGTCCTCGAGGTCGTTGTTAAGTATGTATCAAACAGAAGACTAGCAATAGGTGCACAGACGGGAAGCGACAGGCTACTTAACTACATTGGTCGTGGTCACGACTCGCAGTGTATATATGAGGCAGTTGACATCGCGATAGAGTATGGCTTTCAGCCGTACGTAGACTTAATATTTGGACTCCCAGGGGAGACTGAGGAAGATATTGACGAGACAATAAAGCTAATGCAGTATCTCGCCAAGAGAGGATGTATAATTCGCGGTCACACATTTATGCCACTTCCTGGCACGCCCTTTGAGAAAGCTCCTCCAGGCAAAATTCATCCAAAGTACTGGCCCGTACTTAGAGAACTTGAGCGTGCAAAAAAGCTTGAAGGGTACTGGAAGGAGCAGGAAAAAATTGCTGAACTTATTCATAGGTATTTGACCTCGAGTGAGCCTCTTGTGTGAGAGTAAATGAGAATTGAGGAAATTGCTGCCGAGATACTGACACTTAGCGTTAAGCAACGTGTAAGTCTACGTCTTGCAGCTTCACAGTTCTTTAGTAAGAACAGACGTTACGAAAAGTTAAAGCCTGCTGTCAGGGTATTAACCACGGAAGTTGCACGGAGATACAAACTTCTTGATAGAGCAGCATCCGCATATCTTGGAATTAATATAGAAAAACTTGACGAATTCAATAGAAATCTCGTAAGGGTCGTAGTATTTGAGCTAATGTACAGAGACTTCCCTCTAAGCAAATTCACGTGGTTTTGTAGAAAGTTTAACGTTAAGATAAACACATTGAAAAAACTTAGAGACGTCTCTGAGGATGATATTATAAGAGGTCTTAACTATATTGAAAAACTAGTAGTTAAGTACTCAATTCCAAGATGGGTAATTGACGAATTTATGAAAGCAAAGATACCGAATGTTGAGAGTCTTCTTGAGCGATTTATGCGAGATCCAACCAGGTACCTTAGAGTATCTACACATCTAGTTGATGCCGATACACTGATTAAGAGACTTGAGAAATATGGAATTTACTGTGTCAAAGATATTCACTTCGAAGATCTTCTGAAAATAGAGAGGTATGAGACACACCCCGCTAAGACTAGGGAGTACGAGGAGGGGCTGTACCATATACAGGATAAGTCAAGTGTAAAGCTCGGCCACTCAATACTTCGAGACTTGAGAGGAGAGGGTACAAAATACATGATAGACGTCACTGGTGGGCCTGGCGGAAAAATTACACATGTCTCACAGTACGGGTTCTATAGCCTTGGTATAGATATCTCCATTAGAAGAGTGCTCGAAATAAAGAGACATGTCCTCAGACTGAGACTCAACCTTAGTGATTATATCTGTGCAGACTCTACAAAGATCCCTGTACGTATAGAGAAGTTCTCGGTAATTCTAGTTGATCCTGAATGTAGTGGACTTGGTCGTCTACATCACAATCCTGAGGCTAAGATGTGGATTTCACGACGCGACATTATTAAGCATAGTAAGCTTCAGTATATTCTGCTAAGAACAATACTTA
>CAYPXK010000070.1:0-31835 GCA_964414695.1 uncultured Thermoproteaceae archaeon
TTTCTCATCTTTGCTACAAACTTTAAATGCCTCTCAAGCATTGTTTTAAAATCTGTTCTTGCATCACCTAAGTAATATTCTGAAAGGAAGACGCAGGGAGTCTGCTTGAAATCCCATGTTACGAACATCGTATGTAGAACAACTCTGCAGGGATTGAAATGCTTTATAGGTAAATACACTTTTTTACCACCTATCTTTTTAACTTCTTCAAAAAGTCTACGTTCCTCTTCTTCTGTTATATATTCTACATCGGGATCTACACCATAGATGTTGAATACTCTATGTAGTACGATACCATCAACCCCAAGCTCAAGACCTAGCTTAACAATTTCAGGAATCTCTTCCAAATTATCACGCCAAATAGTTATATCTATGTATATTGTAATCTTAGCTTTTCTACGCTTTTTCTCTTCAATTAACTCTCTAAGATTCTCAATAACCTTAGACCTACCCTTAAGAGTATATATTCCAAATGCTATTTCATCTAGCTCACTTTCAAAAATTTCATCAAGTCTCTTATCTACAAGAAGGCCGTTTGTACCTAGGCTGGCCTTTAATCCAAGAGATTTAACATATTTCACAAATTTGAATAAATCAGGATGGAGAAGAGGCTCACCCCATCCATGTAGACATATCTCCTTAAATTCGTGCAGTGGAAGTTTCTTAAATTCTTCAAATGACATATAGCCGACTGGTCTCTTTAAGTGTCTTCTCATGCATATTTTACAATTGAGATTGCAATCGTTTGTCGTTTCAACTTGAAGTATTGTAGGTCTTATAAGCTTTGTAAATATCATATTAATAGAGTTCTAATTAAGTTTTAATAAAGATGTGCATGTAAGTGTTATTAACGTATTCTTAGTGATCTTACAAGAGTGACAAATCCTGTTACTAGCTTGGGTAGCTTCACCTTAACTATGTTGATGAGCGAGTTCCTGAAGGATAGTAGCACTGCGGCTACTGTACCTACAGCTCCGAGTACTTGACTAACATACCATGCTTGAAGTAGGTTTGTCGTAAGTACAGCATGTAATGTTGTTACTGATACAGGTGCACACATGCTCGTGCTAATTGACGGTATCTTCCTTAATAAGCATTGTGTATTTCAGGTATATTACTTGCAAATTTAGGAAGGTAATAATTAACATGGAAAAAGTTATTAAAGATTCGTGTACACAGTTACTCACGACTATGTGTACACCAGTGTACGTGACAGTTAAGACAGCCTCAACATTGGCACCAATGGTTAACTACATTGCCGGAATAATACTCCTAGCAATAGGGTCAGCGATAAGCTTCTTTGCAGCTGCACGTTTTAGAAGATACGTAAAGCTTAGTGCGGCCAAGAGTAGTTAATCATTTTAACAAGACCTGAATCTTGCTCAGGCGTAAAATAAAACAAGCTTTTTCTCTTTAGCAACGCTTCACTAGCGTGTTCAGAGAGAATTTGAAATCTCTTGTAGAAGACAAAAAGTCCATACTATGTGTAAGTATAGATCCAGCACTGCCTAGGCACCGTGAGCGCTTTGTAATTCCTGAAAAATATCTAAAGAATGCAGCTTCGCTAGAGGAGGCATACTTAAACTTTATACTTGACATTATCGATAGTGTATGCGATTATGCAGTCTTAGTAAAATTCAATATATGGTACGTTTTTCCTCTTTCGTACAAGAACCTTAAATATATTGTGCAGTACTCTCACAGGAGAAATTTATTAACAATACTTGACTGTAAGATTAACGACATAACAGACACCGTTAACATAGGTCTTCAATGGATTAAGGATATAGAATTTGATTGCGTAACATTTAACCCACTGCCTGGTAACTTATGCAATGTTGTAGAAATATGCAAGAAATTAGGCATTGGAGTGCTTGTACTAACGTTAATGTCTAATAAGGAATCTATAATATATTTCAAGGAATCTATGCATGGAGGGAGGCCTCTCTTTACGAGAATAGCTGAGCAGGTTAAAGAATGCGATGCAGATGGTTGTGTTGTCGGAGTCACCGGTCATGTAGACGTTAATGATATAAAAACCATAAGAAAAATTGTAGGTAGTGAAAGAGTACTATTCCTTGTTGGAGTTGGTGCTCAGGGAGGTCAGTTAGATAAGGTCAGGGCTGCATTGCCCGGGGTCACTGTTGTGAACGTAGGTAGAGACATTATATATGCTGAAAATGTTCGTGATCAAGCGGAATATTATAGAAGAGTCACATGGAACATTATCCACGAATTCTTGCAGGAACCTTAACTTTCCAGTGTCTGATAAGTAGTCTCCTAAGTTTTTCTAAACTTTCGTTTGTTAGATCCTTAACAGCTTGTGTACTCTCCTTGCGTATAGGATCGTAGTAGGGTTTCTCTGCGCCAAGTAGGCCAGCTATAAGATTTGGAAATGGTTTTTGAATAGATTCTTTCGTAGATACACACTCAATTAAGATTATGACACTTTTTAGGTACATTGCCTGCGTAAGGAACATTATCAATTGGCCTATATCATAAAATGCATCGCAGGATAAAACAAATTCTCCTATCACATCTTCCCTATACATGTCTAATCCCAGTAGGAAAATAATGTTTTCAGGCTCGTATACTCGAACAATTCTAAATGCATAGTCAACAACCTTTAGATAAACATCATCTCTTACTCCAGGTGGGACCGTTACAGGCAGGAAGAGCCACTTCTTCTTTTTAGCTTTCCTGAATATCTTAGAGTCAACCTCACCCATGCTGCACACGGCAAGGTAGAAGATCTTCGTCCTAGACTCGGCCGCCTCTTCCGCTCCTTCCTCACCTTCTTCAATTTCTTCCTGTTCTTCTTCCTGAACTATAGGCTCTTCAAAATACTCTTCACTGAGCCCCTCTGCCCCTTCTCCCTCTTCCTCATATTCAAGTATGTCCTGAATTCCATATCCATAATGAACGTCCAGCGACACAATCGCAGTCTTACCTCCAAGCCTCTTCGCTAGGTATGTACAGAACGAGAATATACTACACTTTCTAACATATGTCTTCCCAGCCCATAAGTCAGGTGGTATACAGGGTGTTACTGGTATGTAACCTTCTCTGACTGCTCGAATAATCTCATCTGCCAATGTCAGAAACATGTGCATTAATGGTTTAAAGTGAGGTTGAGATCTTAATGATAGATATAGCTGTTCACTATGTACCTTAGTATACTCTTCTCTAATGAACTTATCAATATTTTCCACCTGTTTCAACTGTGTAATTTCTCTTATTTCAAGTCTACCCTCTCTGAAGTACTTATCAAAACTTCTCGTATTTCTTAACGATTCTACGTAAGTACTTATCTTTGGCCTATACTTCACTATGTATGGATAATCTATATTATCATAGAGAGGAATTTCTAAAAAACATACTTTATCAAATATGCTCATATGCTCACTCATACCCTCGAGATCAGGTATACTTAAATCCTTGATCTAGTTCTAAGCTATATTCAACGTGTGGTGCTACATTAAGAAATCTAGAATTGACCGTTGCCTTGTGACTTGGGTACTAACTTTAGGAGGCTGTCTCTTACTTTCTTGATCTATGTCAGTCTTTGTGACTTTTACATAGTTTCCTGATCGTAGCTTCTCTTTTGCTGACTCTATGATCAGTTTTGCAAGTTTCTCACCTATTCCACGTACCTTAGAGGCAAGAAGCTGCGGTGTGGCTGATGCAAGATCTTCAATCGTCCTGAAGCCTGCATCATAGAGCGCACGTGCACGCGCTCTTCCTACTCCCTCAATTTGAACTAGCTCAACTAGCTCAGTTTTGACTCCATACCTTATGCGCCATTTAAGTATCTCAAGCATCCTAGCATGCTCATGCATCTCTAATGCATGAGCAAGCTGTGCAAGGGCATGACATAGCCACTCTAGGGTCTCTGCATACATCCTGATGTCTCCGGGACCCACCTCGTATTTCATGACCAGAATGTCTTCAGGACTCTCATTAATCCAGTCGTATAGCATGCATGCGGTCTTAATCTCCTCAAGTAAACTGACAAGCTCTCCTTCACTTAACTCCTCTAACTCCTCTACACTGTCAACAGGTTTTAACAGAAGTTCATTATATATACTCTTCAATATGTTAATATATCTCTCAACTTCGTTACGTCTGATGTGAAGCTTAGGTACCTCACTAGACTTCACAAGAAGACATAGGTAAGCCATGTCACTCGCAGATTCACGTGCGCGTAATCCTCTGATGTATATACTTGCAGTCAGAGGATCAATGTAGTTTAAATTAACTATGGTTCCAAGTCTTGTAGGCTTTATAGTTCCATTATCATTAACAGACACGAAGCCACTCTCCTCTAGGAACTTCACAATCTGCACAATTTTATCCCTGAGAAGCTTTGTATAAAGTGGAAGCATTGGACGCTGCTTAACCGCAAGTGTATGTTGAATAAATTTGCATAAATCATCTATACTATTCGCATAACTGCTTGCAACAGCTGCAAGAATGTGTGTATAGAGATTCTTATCATGTAAAAACTTTGAGACCACTGGCTCGGGACTTGAGCGAATGTAGTAGTCTAACAAATAGTTAACCTCGGTCTCCCTTCGTGCAATGAGCACAGCCTCACCATAAGGATCCAGGCGCGGTCTTCCTGCACGTCCAGCCATCTGCTTATACTCAGCTACAGGAATGGGCTCATATCCGACACCTGGCTCGTATCTACGATATTCGTGAATTATGACTCTTCGTGCAGGAAGGTTTACACCAGCTGCAAGGGTCGTGGTCGCAACTACGACCTTTATTTTCCTTGTTCGGTAAGCATCTTCAAGAATTCTCCTGACCTCATGCTCAAGACCCGCATGATGAAATGCAACACCATAACGTACGACCCTTCTGAGCTCCTCAGCTATTAGCTTAGACGATGAGACTTCCTCAATTTTTGAACATATTCTCTGAAGCTCGTTAGAGTCTACAAGCTTCTTACTGTAATTTGCTATGAACTGAGCAATCGAGTTTGCAAGTTTTACAGTGTTTGTTCTAGAGTTTGTAAATATCAAAACTTGTCCATCCTCCTCGAGACAATCTATGACAAGGTCTATGACTGGGTCTTTTAACTTCTTTATGTGTCTCTCCTCGCCATCAGCGAATATTATTTTACCGTCAAAATATACTCCCTCTCTAAGTTTTACAGGTCTCCAATCTGACTTAACTAACTTTGCATTAAGCCACTCTGCAATCTCCTCTGCATTTTCTATAGTTGCGCTTAGTGCAACTATCTGCATATTTAGCTTAAGCATCCTTAACTTCGCAATTATTGACTCTATTATTGGTCCCCTCTTCTCATCTGATATATAGTGTATCTCGTCTATTATTAATGTCGATATCTTATTCAACCACTTTACCCTATGTCGAAGTAAACTATCGAATTTTTCATATGTTGCAACGATAATGTCATATTGCTCAAGCCACATGTCCTGAGAATCGTACTCTCCTGTTGTTACAGCTACCTTTACTCCAAGTTCTTCGTAAATTTTCAAGTCCTGACTTTTCTCGTAGGCAAGTGCCTTGAGTGGTACTAAGAGCACTGCCTTTCCTCTCTTCTTAAGTACAGAGTTGACAAGCGTAAGCTCGGCCAGGAACGTCTTTCCAGTAGCAGTGGATGTTGCAAGTACGAGGTTCTGACCTTCAAGAAGACCTGCCCTTATGGCCTCTTCCTGAGGTGGATACAGCTCTCTTATGCCCTTCTTCTCAATTATTATCCTTTTCAATCTCTCATCGATTGGCAGATCGTCTACACGCAGAGGCAACCTCGATCGTTCTCAGCTAACCTAAGAGAAATATAAGGTAATCACTGTCCTATAACCGAAACACGTATTTCTAACTCGTTTACATTCAAGTGCGTTACACATGAGTCACATGCGGTATACATGAAGTCTAGTCAGCCGTTCATGTTACTAATTCAAAATGTTTCCTAGAGGTATCAAAGGTAATCGGATATAAGGGGTCTCTCAATCTTGAGACCATAAGTTTATGCGTCTCTCGATCGGGGTCATAATGTACCAGACAAGCAACTCGAAAGGCCAGGAGCTGGCTGCTCAGCGGATGGTCAAGTGGTTCAGAAAGCTTGGTCATGATGCTTATCTCATTACGAGCGTGTACCACGACAATCAGGAAATTCTGAGTGAAAAGGATTTTGATGGCAGGCCCTACGTCTTCTTTGAGAAAGATCCTTACATTGGTCTTCCTACAATTCGTGTTCCCTCATATACGGCAACGTGGCCTCCTAGACGAATAATGTTCAGAGACTTTATAGCAACACTAAGAAAGATAGTCTCTGACTTTGGCTTAAACATACTGATAACACACTCAACGCTGTGGAACGGTCCTGAAGATGTCTCGAAGTTCGTCCTATGGATCAGGACTGGTGCAATACTTGGAGCGGACTGTCAGGACATCGTCTACTGTCACATGAGTCACTATCAGCCACCTGACCCTCTCCACTATGAGCCTGTTGAGCGTGCATACAGAATATCTTGGAATAAGCTGTTTTTCCCACTCATATTCTCTGTGGCTGACCTCGTTCTCTGTGTAACACCCATCGAGGCCATGGACATGATAATGATGGGTGCAAAGCCTGAGCAGATCTTCGTCTATCCCTGTGGAATAGATGATGATGAATTTGCAGACTTTGAGAAGATAGACTCCAGCGACTTCAGGAAGAGATTCAACATTCCTGAAGACGTCAAGATAGTTGCCTACCTGGGAACTATTGAGAAGAGGAAGAACCCACTCGCAGTCGCAAAAATTGCAAGAAAATTAAGACATAGGAAGGATGTACACTTTGTAATTGCTGGAAGACCTGGAGATCAGTGGCAGGAAGTTCTTGAAGAGGTTAAGGACCTGCCAAACGTGACTTTGACAGGTGAGTTATCTCACATAGATAAGATCAAACTCATCAAAGAGAGCTACCTGAACATAATAATGAGCAGAATGGAAGCGCTCGGACTTACACAGATAGAGTTCATGTACGGTGGTGTACCTGTAATAACGTCAGGAGTGTATGGACAGAGATGGGTCGTTAGACATGGAGTAGATGGATTCCACGTGAACGGTCCAGAAGATATTGACACAGCAGCAAAGTACATAGAGTATCTACTTGACCATCCTGAAGAGAGGGAGCGACTTAGCAGGAATGCACGTGAAAGAGCTAGAGAGTTCCTGCTGAGCAGAACGACTAGACAGCTAGCAGACAAGCTTCAGGAGGTGTACGAGTCTCGTCGTAGAATACTACAGTGTCTAGAAATTCAATAAACACATTTAATAACAAGGTATGAAATTTTTACTACTAGGTACAGGAGGCTGGATATCTCCTCCAAGTCTCGATTTTGTTTCAATACTTGTGAAGACTAGAAGTCACACAATTCTAATAGATCCAAGTGAGGGATGTGTTAGAAGATTGCAGAGAATAGGCATAAATTTAGAAGATATAGATCTCGTACTTGTAACACATTCCCATGGGGATCATGCACTAGGATTTCCAACACTTGTCATATGGTTGAGTCATCTCAAAGTCAATAGAAAGATACGTGTTATAGCATTAGAATCAGTTATTCAAGACCTCAAGCTTCTAATCAAAGCTACAAGAATCGAAAAGCATGCGAACAATGTAGTAGAGTACATTCCTATAAAGGAAGAGCAAGTTAAGGAACCTTCAACAGTGTTTCAGGACGATGATGTGGAGATACGTGCCGTACTGACTAAACACACAGTCGAGTGCTTAGCATTTAGAGTAACCGAGCGTGCTAGTGGCAAATGCCTCGTATATAGTGGAGACACAGCTCCCTGTGAAAACATTATCAAAATATCATTAGACGCCGATGTGCTGATTCACGAGACGAGCTGTCTCAGTGAAGAGGCTAGAGATTACGGTCACAGCTGCGTAAAAGATGCTATCGAGATAGCTAAGAGAGCTAAAGCTAAGCTACTTGTTCCCACACACTTCTACGCTACAGGTGACATAGTAGTTGAGAAGACCGAAGTTCCTGTACTTGTGCCAATTGTGAACCACTGGTACGAGGTTTAACCTCAGTCTCTATCCAGTAACCTAATCTGAACAAGGACTATATTTATCCGGTCTTTCAAGAACTTACCCGTTGAGTGGATGCCTCACGTGAGAATTAGACCTGAGCTATGTTATCGCTGTAAGACATTCAAGAGGCTGTGTGGCTTACCTACATGTCCAGTTAAGGAGCGCCTACGTGTCATTGTCAAGACCTTCAGCACTGTCAGTCTAAGAAGAAGCGTCTATGGTGCTTCCCCACCTAGTGGAGTAGTTGGAGAACAGGGCTATCCAAAAGTCTCCACAATGGTTAACTTGCCCCCTGAAATTGAGGGAGAACAGGCGAGGAATTACGAGGATCCTCCAGGATGGTGGTCCCGTGGACTAACACTTGACGATATTGTGCGAATTAGGTCAAGTATGGTGTCGGTAACGGACAAGGTGAACATAACAGACGTAGATAAGCTTCTCGAGAAAGAGCTATCATTAGTACAAGTTGCCTCAAGACCTGTTGATCTGGAGGTTAATGTCGAGAAAATACTTGATAGATCACTTATATTCGATTTAAGGCTGTTGCCGCTAAGTGTCAGAGTTAGAGGTTCATTAAAAGTAAGTTCAAATCCTTCAATAGAGAAGCCTCTCGAGAAGGTTATATATGATACAGATCTAAAAGCTAGAGATGCAGTGATTTATCTATACAAATCAGGAATCGATGTTTATACTATTCAGAGAGCTTTCAGTTTTGGATTACTTGGAACTAGAAGATTTAGAAAACTTGTACCAACTAGATGGGCTATAACTGCTGTTGATAGAATCTTATCACAGTATCTTCGTCAAATGGTTAAGAAGCAGAAAGTTATTAATAAGTTTTACATATACCAGTTTACCTACCTCAACAATAGGTTTACTGTAGTGCTGATGCCGGATACATTAAGAATTTCTTGGATAGAGTTCTGGTACAGCAGAGCCGGATTTTGTGATAGACCAGTGCTCTCAGTTGTGATTGAGGAGGATCTTCGTGGTGATGTTGAGACAATGGATGGAGGCTTCGAAGCAGCTAGAATGGGAATCCTTGAGGCATTTGTCAGGAAGGGACTGCAGGCACGTGTATTGATTGTTAGAGAGATACTTCCTGAATACTACATCGGTATAGGTAACTGGCACATACGTGAAGATTTGCGACATATACTTGACATGAAGCCTGTGCTCGTGACCGAGAGTCCTGATGAGCTTGTCAAAACGCTGGACACGGCACTTCATCCCGACGTTGTGTCGGCCGTTAAGGAAAACATCAATAAGGTACTTCGTCAAGCTAAGCTAATCTAGCAGATCAAGATGCTGCTATTGAATGTAAGGGAAGGAGTCCCCTGCACAAGAGTTGTTGAGATAGTTGTTGATGTCCTGAAGAAAGGAGGCATAGCTGTGCTGCCCACCGAGACTGTCTATGGGATAGTTGCTTGTATGAGCAACGAGGCAGCTGTACGTAGGGTAATCGAGCTGAAGAGACGTGGCTCCGAGCCACTGACTGTACACGTGGCCTCGATTGAGCAGGCAAGAGAGCTAGTGGACAAGATGCCCAAAGTTGCTGAACTATTAGCAGAATCTCTCTGGCCTGGTCCCCTGACAATCGTATTAAAAAAATCTAACAAAGTTCCAGATTACGTAACTGCGGGACTTAACAAGGTTGGAATAAGAATTCCAAGACATTCTCTCACACTTGAGGTACTGAGAAGAGTCGGCCCATCAGTTATGCCAAGTGCAAACATTCATGATAACCCAAGTCCAACAACAGTGTATGACGTTATTGAGGATCTTGGATCTAACATAGATATAATAGTTGATGCTGGAGAATGTGAACTTGGTATAGATTCAACAGTGATAGACCTCTCAGAAGATGTTCCAAAACTTCTTAGACCTGGTGCAATTCCAATAGAAACACTTCGAGAACTTGGCATAAGAATAGACATTCCAGAAAGTGTAGAAAAGCTACTAAAAACAAGACGAAAATATCTAAGAGACGTTGAGTTAATAGTAGTTACAGGTCGAGATCTATATGAAATTAGTAAGAAGATCCAGGAAGAAACTCTAAAATCTCTTGAGCAGGGTAAGAAAGTCATGATTTCAACAACTATAGAACTATCATTAATGCTTAAGGATCTAGTAATGACTAAGAACGTGACGTACTTCTGTCTCGGTTCACATAATAATCCCTTATCAACGGCAAGGCTTGTATACAAGATGTTTAGAACAGCAATGAGGATGAGGCCTGATGTTATATTTGTTGAAGCACTTCCTTTAAGAGGAATTTACGTGTCTGTGATGGATAGGATAATATCAGCATCTACTAAAGTACTGTAGTAGGAGAAATCATTCTTTGGCAATTCTTTGAAGCTGTGCAAGTAGGTCATTAATTATAACTTCAAGTATTTGTCTGCCTTTTTCAATACTCACATCGCGAGTTAGTTTACCCACTATGCCTAGGTCAGATATCTCTTTTGTTCTATGAATTTTCAAGGAGCCTTCACGTACGATATCTACTATCCTTTCCTTTCTAACAAGATTCTCATCTATTGCTAACATTATGCAGGTCTCTATTAAGCCTGCGTGATCTATGTAAGATTCTCCTATTATTTCTCTAAGTTTTCTTCGTACCCTGTCATTAAATATGTAGTAGTGATATGTTTTTACATCATGTTTATAGTTTAACATTCTTGCAACAAGATCGAGTATCTCACAGTTTCCGCCATGTGCATTCACGAGAACCACTGCACGTGGAGAGAACGTCTCAATTATTGACTCTACAATATCCTCCATATACCTCATGAACGTCCTTGGCATCACATATACTGTACCAGGAAAGTCTCGATGCTCTACGGAGCAAGTGTAGTATATCGGTGGCATTACTATAACCATATCACCAAGTACACGTTCCGCAACATCGCATACGTACTCTGCAATTATTGCATCTGTCAGATATGGGAGGTGTGGTCCATGTTGTTCATGACTGCCGATTGGTATAAGAACAATCCTGTTAGGTACAAAGTCAAGAGTAGTCAAATAGCCTATCTTCACCGCTGAGACAACGTTAAGCTAGCTTAAGAAGAGTAACGTCGATACCTGACACGTCGTTTTAAGTATGTTGTTAGCCTATTCGTACAACGTTGCTAGCTGAGTGCCCTACTTTATACACTTCGACGGTGTTAAGCACATGATAAGGATAGCGATAGCAACAGACGATGGATCAATGGTGTCGGAGAGAATGTTCACAGTAGCAAAGAAGTTCAAGATATATGACATGGATGAGGAAGCTGGAACTTTGACATTTGTCGAGGATAGAGAGAACTCACTAATAGCTAGAGAAGATGTACGTAACATGAGCGAAGAAGAGTACTGCAAGCTACTCCATGAGAAAGTCCTGAACGATGTGAATATAATAATAGGCACAATGAGCACAAGGTTTAGCTATTACTACTTCCTATCAAACAATGTCCAGATATTATTCGTAGAGCGTGGAACACCTGTAGAACTTGTAGAGGAGTACCTTAGGAGAGTTGCTGAGGAACTAAGTAGAGAATTAGCAGAAGAGCACGAGCTGGAGGGAGCGTAATAAAACAATTGCAAAATATTATTTCATATAAAACTCTTACTCGTAACCGTACTCTTTCCTCAGTTCTCTCGCGGCTCTTACAATGTTTTTCAATTTCTCTAATGCAATTTCTCTAGGTAGACGCTTAAGACCACAATCGGGGTCTAGGTAAATCTTCTCTGGACCTATGATATCAAGTTTCAATAACTCATATACTGCCTTCTTTATTTCTTCAACTGTTTCAACGCGCAGCGTATGTACATCAACTACACCAAAACCAAGCTCCTTATTGTAACTGTACTCCTTCAAGTATTTCAATAGTCTGAAGTTGCTGTTCTTAAATTCAAGATCGAACTGATCTACAGGGAAGTCCAGTATGTATGGTAACATTTTCTCTATTCTACCAAAACATATATGAATAATCTTCTTGCATTCTAAGCCGTTTAACATTACTTTCAGAGCCTCTTTTAGTATATCTGCCTCCTCTTTTATTGGCCTTGTAGATAGTGCAGGTTCGTCCACTTGTACAAATTTTGCTCCTCTTCTTACAGCTTCTTCAATTTCTTTCCTTAGGACTTTCGCAACGTCTATTATTAACTCCTCCCTGTTCTTATAGTATAGATTAAAACTCCAGTCAACTATTGTGTATGGTCCTGTTATTATGAATTTTACAGGTCTTCCCTGACTTATACTTTGTGCAAATTCCCAATCTTCTAAAATCATCTGTTCGCGATATCCGACTTTTGATACAACTATTGGCTTTCTGAAATATACGTTGTCGAATATTCTAACCCAATCGCCAAGTTTGTAACCTTCCATTCGTTCTGTGAAGTGTACAACCATGTCTTCACGTGTCTGCTCTCCATCACTTATCAGGTCAACACCTGCAGTGAGGTAATCCTCAACAACTTTCCTAATAGCTACCTTACACATTTCACGGAATGTCTTCTCATCAATAAGACCATGTCTCCTCTTCTCAAGTGCCTCCTGAGCTTCAGGAAATCTTGGATAGCTTCCAACTACTGTAGTTATGAAGGCTTTAGGTAAGGTATACATGTTGACCCCTACAGTACTACTTTAACACCTCCTCGATAATTTTATTTCCATACATTCCCAATAGAATAGTCTTCTCAATAGCCGCCTTAGGTGGAATAAGCTCAAAACCACAAGTCGTTGTTAATCCGTAGATAAGATCTTTCCCAACGATACTACATATCTTCTCGACTAATGCTTTCACATGAGCATAATCTTCCTGCATTATCTCTCTACCATTAACTATACCAAGTGCTAGTGGTGCTGAGGGCTTTTTCCTACTAAGAACCTCTATGACCCTATTCGGATATGATAAAACATCTATACATATACACTCGACAGGTAGCTCAACAACTTTCTCTAATATGTCCTGTCTAGGAGCGTTGAAGTATATTGCTAACACTATCTTTGTATTCAACTTCTTAAACTCCTTCAAATACTCCTCAACAAGCTCGACATGCTCTAGTGAGGCATCTACATCGAATAGGAATGGTTCATCAATTTGTACAAAATCAACGGTCGTGAACTCCATTGCTCGTGATATGTCCATTATTAACAGTTTACAGATGTCAAATACGAGTTCTCGTTTATCAATTTCGGACTTTGATAAGTATGCAAATGTTACTGGTCCTGGAATACTTATCTTTATTGGATAGTCGGGTCCAACGAGCTCTCTAATTAATTTTACACGTCTTGAAATATAGTACTTCTGTATATCAGGCTTTTCAACAAAGACAGGTATTCTATAGAAAAAGTTATTGTCGAAATATCGTAGAAGTCCATTGTAGTATACTCCTCTCCACGACTCTACGTAGGGTCTAAATATGTCGTGTTCTTCCGGTGCTGGATCCTGTACAGCTGTTAGTTTTGCACCAATCTGTACGCCGCAGTAGAGTGCTGTTTCTTCTTGCACAACTTTAAGGTACTCAGAGTCTGTGACTCTTCCTTCGTCGTAGTCTCTGAGCGTTTTTCTCAGCTTTGTACTTCTGGGATATCTGCCGAGTACAAACAGGTTTTTACCCATCGAGTGAACTTGTCATGGCAGGTTTAGAGTATTGTCGGCACTATACTTTCCATGTAAGTACTGCATACTTTCTTCTTTCAGGTTCTGCAGGTCTTGTACAGAGTGTATAGTATTCTCTTCTACAGTATATGCATCCTGGATCATCTGCAAGTGGATCACCAAAGTATGCGAATGCACGTGCTCTGCATCCTCCGCATATGTCACGGTATTTACATCTTCTACATATTCCAATTAGATTTGTTCTGTCACGTAGCTTGTTCATTAATTCATCTTCTTTCCAAATTTTGTAAAAACTTGTTTCACGAATGTTTCCGCGTGGAATTGGCATGAATACGCAAGGTGTGACTGTTCCATCTGGCTCTATTGCGCAGTAGACTCTGCCTGCTCCACATCCACCTATGAACTCTATTGCTGCCTTGTATATACCGAGCTTCAGTGCAGGTGTGAAGTGTGTAGGTGCAGCTAACTCACCCTGCGTTTCCTGAAGTACAACACGGCCATACTGTGGCGCTGTTGTGACAATCTCGAGTTTCCTCTTCCTGGATTCTCTACATATGAGTTTCATGAATTCTTCACGTTCCTCAGGTGTAAGGTCCAGCTTGTAGTTGTCTCGTCCTCTGCCGACAGGTATGAAGTTGAAGAATACTATTCTCCTAACGCCAAGATCCTCGGCTAAGTCAAGCATGTTCTCCACATCGTCTATATTCAACTTTGTGACCGTGGTGGCGATAGCTGTGAAGAAGCCCTCTTTGACGCAGTTCCTAATCCCCTTGACGGTCTTCTCCCAAGCGCCTACTACGCCACGGAACTTGTCATGAATCTCAGGTTTCGAGTGGTCGAGACTTATCTCCACGTATCTGATGCCTACTTTCTTCATTTTTCTAACAAAATGTGGGTCTGCAAGAGCGATGCCGTTGGTTGCGACGGCTGGGTACATTCCTCTCTTTGCGACTTCCCCCATTATTGTGAAGAAGTCAGGATGTATAGTGGGCTCGCCGCCGCTCAACGCGACTCCACACACAAACATCCTGTCAAGCTCCTCTACGAGCTTAAGCTTTTCAGGAAGCTTAAGCTCACGCTCAAGTAATCTGCCGTCTGCACGTTGATAACAGTGAGCACATCTGAGGTTGCACATGTTTGTGAAGTTCCAGACAACGAAGAACGGTGCCTCAAAGAGCATGGGTTTTCCAAGTCCATTAGCGGCAATTGACTTGAACACAAGCAGAACACCGCGTCTTGTAGGCGGGTCTGCGAGAAGCTCACGTGCAAACTTGTCATCTGTCCTGAGGAGTGCAAGTGACAGTTCAAGCCATGCTGAGAAGAGCTCACTTACGAACCTTGCTGAGGGAGGCAGATTATGTGCAACACCTGCAAAATATGCAAGGGCAATATCAAGTAGGGGACGTCTCTCACCCTCAATTTCGACCTCCTTCAGGAGGGCCTTAATTATGTATCTTGATACTGGGTTACTTAGACAAAGTCTAAAGAGGGCAAGAATACCTGTAAGTCCATGTTCACGAGTCATCTATACCGTGATCTTCAGTTTCTCAAGGCGTTGTAAGTCTATCAGTCTGCAAACATCATCACGGGATAATGAAGATAACCTTCCAACATCATGACCATGTGTCATATCTTTCCAAGATTCTCCAGAACATCTCTAATGGGCTTCAGTGCATTTCTAAGCTTCTCCAATGTCATGGACTCGAGAGGCCCAAGAATGTCCCTGAGTATGCCACTGAACATCTGCAAGCGAGTGAACACGAAGCTCAGTGACTTGTATAGGCTCGGCAGAACGTAGTACTGCCCCTGTCGAAACAGTATTAGATAGGCTACAAGTCTCACAAGTTCATCTGCAAGGTCTGAGTATCCTGCCTCATAGAGTTTCTTCAATATGTACACAACATTTATCTTAAGTAAATTCTCACGCTCTAAATGAGCTTCAACATATATGTAGAGTTTATGAACATTTGTAACTTGTATACAATCAACGTGGTTCCTATCAACATCATCAACAGAAATATTATAATTTCTATTAACATAGAGCGGCCCCTTCTTTAGAAGAAGCACGATGCTAAGCTTCGTAACACCATCATCATATATTACGAATCTTCTCTCCTGTCTAATCTCCTTCCTTAAGTTTCTCCAAATTTTTCTTATTGTGAGCTCTCTACGCTCTTCAGGAATATCATGCATGGTACTGCTGCTCATTGATGGCACATCGAGACATCGTAATCCAAGAAGGGCACAGTACCTTGCCTGACGCCAAAGACTGCAGAGTATGTAAAGTGGTAGTCTTGTGAGGTCTTCGCATATTTTCTTACTAACCTCTTCACACAGGTCTACAAGGTCTCTCATTTCCACTTTCGTAGTTCTCTAATACTCAGTGCTCAAGGTCTTATATACATACGTTTCTGTGAAAAATTATCATACGTCAACATTTTACTGAAGATCCTGCAGAGAGCGGGCCATTATATATGCATCCTCTCCATCTTGATAGTATCTATGTATCACATCGACAATCTCAAACCCAAGTTTTCTATATAGACTAATTGCTGGAATGTTTGATACCCTGACTTCTAGATAAACTTCTGAAGCACCGTAGTGTCTCTTCAGTGCACGTAATGCGCGTAGTAGCATGTTGTATGCAATTCCTATACGTCTAGCATGTGGAAGCACGCCTATTGAAATGACATGACCTTTTCTTGCTGGCTCTCCCTTCTTTATAAACGACCATCCGTACTCTACCCTACACATGACATAGCCAACGACCTCCCCATCCAGTTCTGCAACTATGAATGCCTTTGGATATGTCAGGTAGTGATCTACGAAGAAGTATGGAGGATAGTTTTCAGGAAGTACTGTCCTGTTTATTTTCACTACCTTGTCAAGGTCACTCATCTTGAATTCTCTAAGTTTGAATATTCTCCCATCCTTTCCACGTATCAGCTCCTCTCCCTCAGTCTCAGTTGTCTCTGGCTTCGCAATCTCAAGGTTCATACGTTACTGAGATACTTCAAGGCTAAGATAAATCCTGCTATTTGTCTACAATTTTCGAGATCACGTAGAGTACAGCCATGTAGAGTAGACCAAGTATGCACAGTACGATGCCACCGACGCCTGACTTTACTGCAAGTGCTATGAGTCCAATATGAGGAATAACGAATATAACTACGCCACGGACATTCTGTAAGGTTATTCTCCAAGCATCAGGTATGGGGTTTGCATCCCCCTTAGTCCTCATGTACTGTCCCTCTACCTTAATCACCCTATGCACGATCTCATACCAGGGCATGCCCGGCATCGAGTATACGATGACCTTTCCTAGTAGGCATGAGACACAGTGAGGTGGCTGTGCAAGAACCACTATGTCACCTATCTCCAGCGTTGGCACCATGCTGTAGCTTCCAACGACGGCCCAGGGAGGCGTCAGTATGTGAGCTGCAGAGAGTATTAACACTGCTATGAGCACTATCAGGATCGCGGTGGTGAATACTGTCGCCGGATCAATTTTGCTTGACATCGCATTGTCTTACCATGGCTGTGCTATTAAATGTGCTCTACAGAAAGGTTTTTATAGAAGTGGTTTTTACCTACGTACTCGAGAACCATGAGTGAGCAGAGAGCAAGAGCACCAGTACTAATTCTCAAGGAGGGCACACAGAGAACAACTGGCACAGACGCAAGAAGGAGCAACATAATGGCAGCTAAGGTAATTGCAGAGATACTGCAGACAAGCCTAGGACCAAGAGGAATGGACAAGCTCCTAATCGACGCATTTGGAGACGTCACAATCACAGGTGACGGTGCAACAATTCTGAAGGAGATGGAGGTCCAGCACCCAGCAGCTAAGCTACTTGTAGAGGTTGCAAAGGCAATGGATGCAGAGGTTGGTGATGGTACAACAACAGCAGTCGTGCTTGCTGGCAAGTTGCTCGAGGCAGCTGAGACGCTGCTAGATGAGGGTATTCACCCAACAATCATCATTTCAGGATTCAAGAAGGCTGCAGACTACGCAATGCAGATAGCTGATGAGATTGCAAAGCCAATCAACGTCGAGAGCAAGGAGGAGCTCGTTAAGGTAGCAATGAACGCACTCAGCAGCAAGGTAGTTGCAGAAGCAAGAGAGTACCTTGCAAGTATCGTTGTTGAGGCATGCCAGAAGGCTGTAGAGATAAGAGACGGCAAGTACTACCTCGACCTAGACTGGATAAAGATAGAGAAGAAGAGAGGAAAGTCACTATTCGAGACACAGCTCGTTGATGGTATCGTACTTGACAAGGAGGTTGTACACCCAGGCATGCCTAGGAGAGTTGAGAACGCGAAGATCGCTGTCCTAGACTGTCCACTAGAGATTGAGAAGCCTGAGTGGAGCACAAAGATCACAGTATCATCGCCAGATCAGATCAAGGCATTCCTGGACGAGGAGGCAAAAATCCTGAAGAGCTACGTTGACAAGCTCAAGGAGCTTGGAGTGAACGTAGTAATCTGCCAGAAGGGTATCGACGAGATTGCGCAGCACTTCCTCGCAAAGGCTGGCATTCTCGCAGTTAGAAGAGTAAAGAGAAGCGACATTGAGAAGGTTGCAAGAGCAACAGGTGCAAAGATCATCACAAGCCTAAGAGACATCAGACCAGAAGACCTAGGCTACGCTAAGCTTGTCGAGGAGAGAAAGGTCGGAGAAGAGAAGATGGTATTCATTGAAGGCTGTCCAAACCCAAGAGCAGTAACAATCCTGATCAGAGGTGCAGCAGACAGAATACTAGATGAGGCAGAGAGAAGCATTCAGGACGCACTACACGTAGTACGTGACCTATACAGAGAGCCAAAGGTTGTTCCAGGAGGCGGAGCATTTGAGATTGAGATTGCCAGAAGACTAAGAGAGTGGGGTCGCAAGCTGTCAGGTAAGGAGCAGCTAGCTGTGCTGAAGTTCGCTGAGGCACTAGAGGCAATACCAACAATACTGGCAATGACAGCTGGACTAGACCCAGTTGATGCAATTGCAGAGCTAAGAAGAAGACACGAGGCAGGTGAGGTAGATGCAGGAGTAGACGTGCTAGGATGCAAGATTGACAACATGTACAAGCTCAACGTAGTTGACCCACTGCTAGTGAAGAAGAACGTGATTAAGGCAGCAACAGAGGCAGCAATAATGATCCTGAGAATCGACGACATCATTGCAGCAGCACCATCAAAGGGTGAAGGAAAGACAAAGAAGACAGGAACAGCAGAGAGCGAAGAGGAGAAGTAATAGAGAAAGAGAAGAATAAAACACTCACATAAGTTCGGAAAAACAGGGTCGTTCTCCCCCCTCTCTCCAAACTTTAAAACTCTTAGCTAGGTTCCAAAAGTTTAATAAATCCTTCTTTTCTCTTCTCCTGACCTACTATGTCTACTCCTTCTCGACGTTCGAAAGTTCAGGTTTTTAACTTAGAGAACGTAAAACTTGAGTCTGTACAGGAACTGATCGAGGCTCTTGAGAAAAAACTTCTACCATACCCCCCAAGATTGACAAAGTACGAGATCGCGAGAATAGTTGCTGCACGTGCAAAACAGCTCGCGATGGGTGCTAAACCACTAATCGATGTATCTAAACTAAACACACGTGATCCCGTCATAATTGCACTGGAGGAGCTTAAACAGGGCAAGTTGCCGTTCATAATCGTAAGGACACTGCCAACAGGTAGAAAAATTGAGATTAAGGTTCAAGACCTCCAGAAGCTCGAAAAGGACTACGGATTCGGTTTACCTTACTAGACTATTTTTAGCTGGCTGGTTCACTTTCTTCAGGTTCAACTTTTCTTATTTCAATCTTTCCTGAACTTATCCTAACCTCGACATAGTCTCCTACATCGACTCTTCCAAACATCTCCATCTCTTCCTCTGATAACCATAGTGTGATTCGCGGAATCGGAATCTTGCCTGACGTACTGCCAAGACCAGGGAATGGTATTGACTTAAGTAGCTGCTGAACAAGTGGCATTACTTCACGTGCAAGACGTGTTATTTCATCAGATCCAGCAATAACGGGACCCGGCAGTTCTCTCTCCTCAACAATATCTATCTTAACCATTCTGTTGCCAAGTGCATCAAAAGTCAATGATTTGCTCAGTACATATCCCCTAAATGAAAGACCCTGAGACATGTATCGTTCATCAATCGCAAATCTAGACTTCTTTAATTTTTCAAGTTCTTAGACACAGATTTGGGGAACCTCAGAAAATTTAGAAGTCAATACTCTAGGAATGTGCAAAAACTTGAGGGGATGTGTAGCGGTATTGTGATAATTGGGTAATTGTTGGCTAAGTGTGAATCTAGTTGGGCTTTATTAAGAAAATATTTGAAAAAATGTCTTTTGTTTTCTTCGCTGTTTTTGTTTTTATTTAGGCTCTGCTATTTTATGACTTCTTCTCTAGTACTATTTCGATTGCTGCTACGTATCTCTCCTTTCCTCCCTGTGCCTGTATCTTGTCGCTCATTAGCTTTACTTCCTTGATCTCGACTAGTCCTGGCATGAATCTGTCTCTTACCATTACTGCTGTTGCTACTGCTCTTGCGATTGCTGATCCTCTTGCCTTTAGGATCACTCTCTTGCTTCCTGCATTGAACTGCATTACTGTTGCGATTACGTAGTTTGTTGCTGGCTTTCTACCTACTAGTATTACTGCTTCTGGCGCTGCCATGTATATGCACCGAGTCTGACTGCACTTGGTACGACTTTTAAAGTATTACCACTGCTCTCTAGCTAGATGCAGGGTGGAAACAGCATTGAATCTTGTCTACAGAACATAGATACCTCAAGCGAGGTTAAGGCTACTCGACAATTTCTCACATGTCTAGGAGAGGTTCTCTCGAAGAAGTACCAGAACAACGTTAAGGCAGTTGTTGTCGATAATGGCGTAAAGTACAACTATGTGCTGTACCTCGAGGTCTACTCGAAGGATGTGCTTGATAATGTGCTTAGGGAAGTTGAGGAAGGTCTGAGGAAGCTACAGTCGGCTAGTCCCAGCTTGCAGGAGTATTTAAAGAACATGAAGGTGCAGGATTGGGGAAACGAGAAGTACATAATGCTCAGTAAAGAATATGTAATCGTCAAGTACGTGCTGAGGTAAGAATGCTTACGGACGAGTCAAGGTATAAGCTAAAGTACACGTATGCAGAGGACTTTGGAACAGGCTACTTCAAGTACGGTCCAATAACCCTAGGTGATAAGCCGAGAATGATTCCAAGTCGCGGTCTGCTACTTAGAGACCTTCCTGAAAGTGTCAAGATGCTCATACCGAAGTCAGTCCTTGAGCGTGGAGTTGTTGTTGGTGACGACGTGTCCAAGTATCTCAGCTCCATCAGAGATGCAGCAAGGAATCTGCGTCAGCCACTAAAGGACGGCATAATAAGACGTGACGATGAGGATGCTTGGAAGATCGTTAAGGAGCTTGTGAGATTTGGATTTCAGCAATTCTATCCTGAAGCTGCCAATCAGCCAGACTTCAGAGGATACTATGTTGTCATTGCACTGAGCGCACTGGCACCAGACTACATGAGAGAGAAGATGATAGAGATACACCGCGAGGTAGATGAGGAGTTTGAAGGTAAGCTAATTGCAGCTGTCACAATAGTTGACCAGCCATTTGCCGTTGCCATTGCTGAGAAAGCTGTCACGTGCTCCGTCATTGAGGCAGGACATGGAAATATTCAGGTCGTGCCAATAAGCTATGGCCCAATTAGAGAGGGAATAGTTGCACTTAACAGAGGTGGAGCAGAGGCTAATGCCATAACGAGGGAGATCCTGAAAGATGCAGGCTATGGAGACCTTGCAAAGGACGAGTATGTTGTCGAGATTGTTAAGAGACAAATAGGTCTAGTACCCAGAGACCTGAAGGAGGCCATCAGGAAAGCAAAGGAGAACCCCAAGAGATTCGCAGTCAAGGTCAAGATTGGGCCACTCGTGGAGATCGAGCTCGTCGAGCACTCATGGATGAGATTCCTAATCGGCGAGATAATCTTCAATCCAAAGCATGAGGAGTTCACAAGCTACATACAGACAGGTAGACTCGTCATAGAGGATGTCGTTGTCGGAGACATGGTATTCTACGGTGAGATGGATCTAGCGGAGGCACTCATAATGAGTGTAAAGAAGACACCTGTCGAAATTCAGGAAAAGATCATCGGGACAATAATACTCAGTGGTGGAGCATTCAACTGGTCCGTACCACCGGGACTCGAGGATGTTGCTGTGACAAGCACCGAGAAGATACGCATAATGGTTGCCGAGAGACTTCCCGACCTTGCTGAGAAGCTCAACGTGAGGATGGTTAAAGACCCACAGTTCAGTGTATGGAGAGGAGCCATAATCTACGGCTATGCTTTACCAACCTCAGTAAAATGGAGCGACAAGTACAAGGAAGGCTGGTACACTTGGAAGTGAACCACACCAGGAAAGAGATAGACATAACACACCCCACCTATAGCTACTTCTTGAGTAGACGTGTCATCAATAGTAGTTGAACAGGCAATACCAATACTACGTGCATGGGCTAAGGAACGTGGAATAGTTATCGAAGAAGTTAGGGACGATACCGTACTGATGAGAGAAGGTGACAATGCAATTCTCGTAAAGCTCGTAGTTTTCGAAGATTTTCCAGATGTTGATCAACTGAATTCTGCACTCATGGAGTTGGCTAAGGAGAGGAATAATTATAACAAAGTTTACATTGCTGTAAATTCATCTCACGCACATTTATTAGATGGAAAAACTTTGAAAAAATTAGGAATTGGCGTGTTGGCAATAGACATTGAGAGTGGTAGAGTTGATGAAGTTCTCCCAAGTCCTGCAATAAAGACTCGTAAAGTTCTTGATTTAGAAAACATTGACAAGCTCAGGAGAATTGTTGAGGAAGTTGTGTCAGAGTACATGTCTAAAATGTCTCAGGAACTTAGAATAATCGAGACTAGGGTTGCTGCAGTTGAGAATAAGTTATCACAGCTTGAGTCTAAAATGAAGTCAGCTACGGGGACTGTGCCTGCCGAGCTCAGGGAGGAGCTTTCAAACATCTGGAATGTTATAGATAGGCTGAAGATAGAGATAGAGCGTCTTAAGAACATATGCTCAACGGTGAGTGAAGCAAAGACTGGCGAAGGTGCGGTACGTCAGGTTGAGGGTACAAGAATCGAGCAGACGAGCACAGAGTCGGTAAGTGAGGCCGTTCCTGAGTTTCTGCGAGATAATCCTTGGGTTCAAATACTTGCTAGAAAAGCCACAGGTCAATGAGCACTGAGATAGATAAGACAGTTCTTGAGCTTCTCCGACGTGAAATTCAGGATGAGGAGACCTACAAGCTCGCAGAGCAGCTCTACCAGGCCTATAAACAGGGTGGTCAAAAGAAGGTTCGTGAACTAGTGTATGGTTTACTTAAGGAGATAGGTGTAGAGATTAAAGAAGAATGACGAAGTATAGGCTACAGTCATTAGAAATTGTAAACTTCAGGGGATTTCGAGGAAGAGTCGTAATACCGTTTGAGAAGCCCATAATAGCAATATATGGACCTGTAGGTGCAGGTAAGTCAAGCATTGTACAAGCCATAGAGTATGCCCTCTATGGAAGACAGCTCGAGGTCAAGGAGAGAATAGCTAAGCTTGTCGATCTAATAAACGAGGAAGAAAATGAGGCAAAGGTAACTCTAACATTAGTAAGAGAGGACACAGGCGAGATTCTGAAAATATACAGAGCCCTGAAACGCGTCGGTGATTCTGCACGAGAACATCAGGTTGAGCTAATTGTAGGCGGAAAGAAAGTAGCATCAACAGTTCGCGATGCCACCGAGATAATAACAGAAATACTTAGACTAGATGAAGAAGACTTCTCAAGATTCATACTAGTAACACACAGAGTCCTAGAAGGTCTAGTATATGGAACTTCGACAAAAAGAAGCTTAACAATAGACAAACTTTTTGGAATAGACATACTGGAGAACATATACAAATCAATACCAATAAGAAAAGTTGAAGAAATACTTGAACAAGAGAAAAACAAACTATCATCATACAAAGAACTGCCAGAAATAATAGCAAGGTATGGCTCAATTGAGGAGGCTAGAAGAGCATTAGCTAAAATGAAGGAGGAAATTGAGGAATTAAAAAAGACCGAGGAAGAGCTTCAGAGAAAGTACAGTAAACTTATAGAAGAGAGGAGTAAATTATTAAGTTCTCTAAGAGATCTTGAAAATGTTTATATAAAGTACCTACAGGTTAGAAGCGAGCGTGAAAAACTTGAGGAGGAGATAAGTGGCAAGGAGAGTGATGTATCTGAGACTTCTATTAAAATAGAACTTGACTTAATTAGAAGTTTTCTAGTTTCTAAGCTTGAGGAACTTCTATTTTCTAAGGAGGCCGAGGAGTTGAGTAGTCTGAACATAACGTCTCATAATATTGATGAGGTAGCTGTAAAAATTTACGATATTGTAAGAAGGTTAGAAGATTCTTTATCAAGGTTTGATGAAGAGAAGGAGAATTTATCTAAAGCCCATGAGGAACTTAAAATTGAGGCTGAGAGACTTAGTAATGAAATCAGGAGCATAGAACGCAGATTACGTGAGCTTGAGGCACAATTTCGCGAATATCAGGAACTTGAGAGTAAGTACGGTCAACCTGAGGCCATTAGAAAAGAAATTGAACGTCTTAGAGAGAGTCTCGAGAAGACTGGAACTGACGTAACAATAGCATCTTCTCTAATAACAATCCTGCAAGCTGTTGTCGATGGAAAACTAACAACATGCCCAATCTGTGGTCATGAGCTCAGTGAACATGAGAGACAGGAGGCAAAGAGGAGACTAGAGGAACTTAAGGAACGTTATAAGAAATATCTTGATAATATTGATGAAATTAAGAGGAAACTCTCCGAGCTTGAACATGTTTTAGCTAAGATGGAATCATTGAAACCTATCGTATCTGAGTATGAGGAACTCTACACTAGGTTAAAGATGCTTAGAGAGAATTACAGTAAGGTTCTTGCAAAGTTAGAAAACATTGATAAGACAAGAAGATTAATAGAGAAGAGAGCCCAGACTTTAAGATTTATAATAGATGAGGTTAGGTCAAGACTAGACAAGGTTGATGTTGCATTAACGTTGCTTAAGAAGATCAAACGTTATAGAGAGCTCATACGTGAAGAGCGCGAACTTGAGAAAAAGTTAAAAGAAAGTGGGTTTGACCTTTCAAGAGCCTCTAAAATTGAGGAAGAGATCTCTGAAGTTTCTAGAAAATTAGAACAGGTTAGGGAGAGACTTAATGTTCTGTCTGTTGAAGTCTCTAGGCTTGAACAGGTTCTAAGTTCGATACCTGTGGAGACTGTTGAAGAGCTTAGAAATAGAGTTTATAGACTTGAGATTATTTATAGGAGACTTAATGATATTAGGAATGTATTGAAAAAGATTCAGAAAGACTTAAGAGAGAGAATGATTGAGCGCACTCGCTCGCTTGTTGATCAGTATTTCAGGATGATATATCCGCATCCTGACCTGACTGGTGCAAGCATAGAGATCAGTACACGTGAGAGACTTGGCGTTGTTGTAAGTGAGTACGTCCTGTACGGTGTCAGGAGGACAGGAAGGAAGGTTCCCATATCCAGGATGAGTGATGGCCAGAGACTCACTCTTGCGCTTGCCTTCATGTTGTCTGTGTACACTGTTGCAAGTCACAATGTCAGTTTCTTGATAATGGATGAGCCTATACCCTATGTCGATGTTGAGGTCAGGAGAGCGTTTGCTGAGCTCATCACGAGGCTGATAACGGAGAGGCTTGTGAGTCAGCTAGTTGTGACTTCTCAGAGTCGTGAGTTCATTGAGCAGATTGTTGAGGAGGCTCGTCGTCAGAAAGTTCCTGTTGAGCTTATTGAGATAGAGCGCATCGATGGTGATAGGAGAATTAAGGTGAGCTATATTGAGTAGTTGTGTACATTATTTACAAATCTGTAAGTTTGTTGATCGAAGATGTACAATAGTGAACGTAATACCCATATACCACTGCTCTGAGTTGGCGTTGTGCCAATCCCAACAGGCATATTCATACTGCTCGCCGTCCTGATATACGTAGTATCATACTTGACACATGGCAAGTATCTAGAAAAGAAGATAGTCGAGGCAAATCCAAGTAAGGTAACTCCAGCACTGCGATTCTACGATGGTGTTGACTATACACCAACATCGAAGTTCATCCTGTATGGTCACCACTTCGCGAGTATTGCAGGTGCAGGACCAATAGTTGGCCCTGCCATAGCGCTGGCATGGGGATGGTTGCCAACGCTGCTCTGGATATGGTTTGGAAACGTCTTCATCGGCGTCGTACATGACTACCTGTCGCTTATGGCATCTGTACGACATGAAGGAAGAAGCATAAGCTGGATAGCAGGTCAGCTACTTGGCAAGCGTGCCTCATACATATTCAATCTCTACGTCTGGTTCGCACTAATACTTGTAATAGCTGCATTCATCGCTGTCACATCCGCATTCTTCACAGGTGTCCCAGGAAGTGGACTAGCTGCAATAGTGCTGATTGGCATGGCTGTCCTCGTTGGACTAGTAATGTACAGAACTAGGCTAGGTGTGACAGGTGGAACACTGCTAGCTATCGCATCAGTAATCATATCAGTCGCAGTGGGCTACATGTTTGGAGATGCCTTCGGTCACGCAATGGCTAGCCTAGCTGCCATGCTTGGAATATCTACACGTCAGCTATGGATGCTCATCCTGGCGATATACTGTGTAATTGCAGCTAGCCTACCTGTATGGCTACTGCTTCAGCCACGTGACTTCACAAATGTGCTCATACTGTGGGCCAGCCTAATCATCGGCGGCGCAGCTGCAGTCATTGCATGGCACCCTGCGGAGATTCCTGCAATAACGAGTTTTGCGCCCAGGATAATACATGGCGTACCTACGCCCTTCTGGCCATGTATACCGCTGATCGTGGCATGTGGAGCACTTTCAGGCTTTCATAGCCTAGTAGCTTCAGGAACAACGTCGAAACAGCTTGCGAACGAGCTTGATGCACTGTTAGTGGCATATGGTGGAATGCTGAGCGAGGGCTTTCTGGCAACAATGGTAGTTGCAACGATGGCAGCCTTTGTGCCAGCTGCGATGCTCATGATTGCATCACCTAGTATCAAGACAGTAATCACGTCAATGCTTCACAACCCAGGACTGTTTGGAGACAAGTACGCGTACTTCCTGAAGACGTTGGGCAAGTGGAAGCTCATACCACTGTCATATGCACTGACTGTACATCAGGCATTCGGTCTCGACATTAAGGCTATGACAATATTCGCAACAATCTGGATCACAGGCTTTGCCCTGACCTCGCTTGACACAGCTGCAAGACTGGCAAGATTCTCATGGCATGAGCTCATGATGGGAATACGCTCAACATCCATCAAGAAGGCACTAACAAACAAGTGGTTTGCCTCAGTACTCGCAGTTCTACTGGGCCTACTGCTTGCATGGAACGGATCGTTCCTGATACTGTGGCCAAGCTTCTCAGGAATGAACCAGCTTCTCGCAAGCCTAGCACTTATGGTAATATCAGCGTGGATCTACAGAATCTGCAGAGGAACAGCCTCCAGACTACTCGTAATCGTGCCTGCACTATTCCTATGGATAACCGTGACATGTGCACTAGTATGGTATGAGATGACTGTCGTCCCATCCCTGATGGCTGGAGGAGGCATGGGAATGCTCACAGGTGCAATAGTCGGCACTATACTTGGAATATCCTTAGCACTGAACATAGTACTCATGTGCCTATTTATTAGAAGTAGAAAGACGCAACAGTAAAAACACTGCCATGAACATAAAGAAAATTCTTAAAAACATATTTACAGGACTCAAAGAATATCTAGATGAAATTGCTTATGAGCGCGTTGAATCAGAGCTACGTGAGAAGGAGCTAATATTTACGATTCTTGTACTTGGTCCACTCATTGGTCTGCCTATACCGCTGCCTATTACACTGTCGCTTAAACTGCTTCCATATATGCTTCAGGAAGTGCAACATGCACAGAGAAAATCTATGCTTCTCGACGATCCGACAAGTCTAATCGGTGCCCTATTAGATATTGTGTAGGTGCCATAGGTGGTCAAGGTGATTATAGAAGATGATAAGGTAGTGCTAGAACTTTCTCTTAAGGAAAGAATACTTGCTGTAACTCGACGAAGGAAAATTATATTGAACTTAAAAGATATTCGAGAGATATTGCCTGCAAATTCCATAAACATACTGTACAAGATACTTGGACTCTCCATGCCTGGAACAAAGGCTAGATACGGCTTCTTCATGACTGACAGGGGGCTTGCCCTATGCATAGCACATGACATATCGTCAGCCGTAGCCTTCATTGTCAACAATCAGGACTTCGACCTAATCGTCACGAACATTGATGAACTTACATTACAGGAAATCGTCAGTAAAGTTGGAGAAACTCAATGATGACATGTTTTTAATACTGCTATGCTTCTCATAGGTTGCTAATGTCAGAGGAGAAGATTGTGTATCCTGACACTATACTCACAACGCTAGGTCACGTAGATCATGGAAAGACAACCCTTGTACAGGCTCTTAGTGGTGTATGGGTAGCCAGGCACAGTGAGGAGATTAAGAGAGCCATGACAATAAAGCTTGGATACGTCACCATTGGAGTATACGAGTGTCCATCAGGCGAGTTCAGATACGTGACTGACGGTCTTCTACAGGACGGAAAGTGCCCCGATGGGTCTGAGCCAAAGCTCATTAGAAAGATCTCGATACTTGACGTCCCTGGACATGAGGTCCTGCTATCAACAATGATTGCAGGTGTAGGCTTCGTCGATGGTGCACTGATGATAATTGACGCCTCCATGCCATGTCCACAGCCACAGACTGAGGAACACTTCCTGGCTGCCACAATTATGGGAATAAGAAAGATGATTGTTATACAGAACAAGATAGACCTTGTCCCAAAGGAGAAGGCGCTCGAGAACTATCAGCAGATTAAGAAGTTCCTCAAGGGAACATGGGCAGAGAACTCTCCAATAATTCCCGCATCTGCATTACACAAGGTCAACATTGACGCTATTGCAACGCTGATGCATGAGTACTTCCCAAAGAAGACAGAGTTTGCACATGGTCCACCTCTGATGCATGTTTTACGAAGTTTCAACGTTAATAAACCAGGTACTCCACCGGAGAACCTAGTCGGAGGAGTACTAGGAGGAGTACTCGTTCGAGGAGAAATCAGGGTTGGAGACGAAATTGAGATAAGACCAGGACTGAAGGTCGGTGCAAAGCACGTTCCACTGAGATCCATCGTAGTATCAATATCGATAGGCAAGGAGTTCGTCGACTATGCAAGACCTGGCGCACTTGTTGGAATTGGAACAAAGCTAGACCCGGCATTAACCAAGGCGGACGCACTTGTTGGAAGCGTAGTCGGCTATCCTAACCAGCTTCCACCTGTGTGGTCAGAGATTGAGCTAGACTATCAGCAGATAAGGAAAGACAAGCAGTACCAGATAAAGAAGGGGGACGTCCTGATGGTTAACGCAGGCGCAGCAACAGTTCTTGGACTAGTGAAGGATGTCAGAAAGGACGGCAGGATAGTAGTCACGCTACGAAAAGCAATATGTGCAGAGCAGGGATCCAAGGTTGTGCTAACTAAGCAGGTAGAAAACAGATGGAGAATCGTCGGATATGGAACAATACAGGGAGGAACAGTTGTCTACGAGTAAGATACCGCTAGTCGTATATGACACAAGCTCTCTAATAGCGATATTTAAAGAGAAGATTGACACACTTACACAGGTCAGGTATCTCGTAGGTCCGCATGTCCCAGTAGTGCCTATACCTGTCTTGAAAGAGTTAGAAATTTTATCAAAATCCAAGGATAGAAAGACCGCACTTGCAGCTAAGCTATGTATTCAACATATAATAAATAAATTGTCAATAGCTCGCATATGCACAGATCTGAGAGCTGATGATGCTGTGCTCTGTTGTGCAGACTTTCTAAGAAAAAACTATAAAGTATTTGTAGTAACCTGTGATTTAGAGCTTAGGAAAAGATTAATTGAACATGGTATAGACGTAGTATATCTTCGTCAAGGTAGATTCTTTACGCTTGAGCAGTAAGTTTTTAAACAGGTATTATGTTGACGTGAATGGCTGATACTCTTGTGGCGTGTTCTTACTGTTGAAGATTACGTCAGGATACCACCTTCAAGGTTTGGTGAGCCTCTAGAGAAGGTCGCTTATGAGCAGCTACGCGAGCAGTATGAGGGTAAGATTGAGCGTGACATAGGTGTGTTTGTGAAGATCCTGTCACTTGAGGTCAGTAAGAAGGGAATCATAACGTTCGGAGATGGAGCAACATATCACAAAGTCAGGCTAAAAGTCCTAGTGTTCACACCACTAAATAATGAGGTTCTTGAAGGCGATGTTGTTGAGACAACAGAGTATGGTGCATTCATCAGGATTGGACCTGTTAGAGGCCTTCTACATAAGACACAGATGATGAATGACAACATAATTCACTATGACAAAATGAGCGGTACCTTCATTGGCGAGAAGACTAAGAGAAGACTAAGCAAGGGAGACGTTGTCAGAGTCAGGATAGTCAGCGTCAGCTATGCACTGACGGCACGTGGGTTAACTCTCAGAATTGGACTGACGGCAAGACAGCCATTCTTAGGAAAGCCTGAGTGGATTGAGGAAGACATACAGGCACTTAAGAAGAAGGCACCTGCAAAGCCTGGCAAGTAAGTTAAATATTTCAACATGCCCATATAGGTAGGGTAGGCCCATGTCAACGACCACTGGCAGAAGAAGGGCAAGGAAGCGTGCACTGCCAGGATACAAGGCATGTAGAAACTGCAAGGCTATTGTTCCTGAAAACGAGGTCACATGCCCCGTATGTGGTGGTAAGGAGTTCTCAGACGAGTGGTATGGACTGATCATAGTGATCGACCCCGAGAAGTCCTGTTTCGCAAAGATGCTTGGAATTAATAGAAAGGGAATGTTTGCAATCGATGTCCCATAAAGTGAACAAAGTTTAAATACTGCGCTGAGGTCACATAAGTCGCTACCATGAGCATACCTGAGAACTTAGTAAAGGTACTTCCTGAGGGAGTTGAGCCAGGTAAGATAATTTACAAAATTGCCGAGGACAGGAAGAATCCACTTCTGCGCAGAAGAGAGCTCATAGTCGAAATATGGCACATTGGCTTACCAACGCCTCCAAGACTTGAGGTAAGACAGAAGATTGCTGAGATGCTTGGCGTTGAGGTTGATAGAGTGTTTGTCCGCCACATATATACAGAGTTTGGATGGGGTAAGAGCAAGGTCGAGGTCCACGTATACGATGACCCTGCCTTTGGAAAGCTGATAGAACCACTGTACATACAGCTCAGAAACATGCCGAAGGAAGAGGCAGACAAAATTAGAGAGGAAATTAGGCAGAAAAAGGCTCAGAAAAAGAAGAAAAAGAAGTAAGCTTAGTCCTCCCCTGTTTCTGTCCCTTATCTTCTGTAGATGTCTCGTGCTTGCTGTATCCTCCTAGTCAGTGGTGGACTTGACTCAGCTACACTTCTCTGGAAAGCAAAACAGGAATTGAAAGCTGACCTGTACGCACTCACCTTCACATATGGTCAAAAGCATGTTCGTGAGATAGAGTGTGCTAGGAAACTTGTTGAGAAGGCTGGCGTTAAGGAGCACAGGATAGTTGACATATCCTGTCTAAAATGGGCCATATACGCGTCAAGACTTGTTGTTGATGGTGTTGAGGTAGCGTTAACTAAGGTCAGCAGAGACTATGTCCCGCAGAGGAATCTGCTGTTTCTAAGTATTGCTGCTGCATGGCTTGAATCTCTTCTCTTGGAGAAGGGGTACGATGAGGGCATAATAGGCATAGCCGTGCATAGGTACGATGCTGAGCTTGGCTATCCTGACACTAGACTCAGCTTCATACAGGCCGTTCAGCATGCAGTAATTGAGGGAAGCGCAGCTGTCGTTGAGCGCAATGTCAAGATCTGGATATGGGCTCCATTTGTGAATTTAACAAAGGCAGACATAGTCAAAGAAGGCGTTAGGCTCGGCGTTCCCTACGAGCTCACCTGGAGCTGCTATCAGGGCAGGGAAAGGCCCTGTGGGGA
>CAYPXK010000071.1:0-7286 GCA_964414695.1 uncultured Thermoproteaceae archaeon
ATTTCTTTGCAAAGTTTTTATCATGCTTTATTAGAAATCTTATGAGGGGTATGTATTCCATTATTACAACTCTTGAACTTACATGTAAACTTTGTCTCAATCTCTCTACGAAAGCGTCCCTCTGTTCTCTAAGTTCCTTTGTTCTTGAGAGTATGAGTAGCTTCTGAGGGAACTGGAATCTTATGAATCGGGGCAGTGAGGGCTTGTCTCTCACAAGTGCTGGTCCTCCTATCATGAGCTCGATCATGTAGGGCATGAGTTCCCACTCCTGTGTGCGCATTATTCTGCCTCGAATGACGTCTGCCATTGACAGGTTGTCATATGCGTCTGCCATTGCTTGAGGATGTTTCTCGTATACTACAGCTATGTTCTCCGTGACCCAGGGGAAGAAGGCTTCCCAGTCGAAACTTGGTAAGAATGAGATTTGTCGAACTTCCTCAATCTTCTTTATCCTGAATGTCTTGTCCATTATCCTGTACATGTCGTACTGATGTGCTCTATCGGATAGGCGTACAACATCGTCCTTCGTCAGAACCTTCTTTCCCTGTGCAACACTCTGTAGGTCATTTATTGCTGCACGTAGGTCTCCTCCTGAAGCCTTTGCAATTAGTCGCAGCGCCTCCTCTTCACATTTTATGCCCTCTGCATTACATATCTTCCTCAGTACCGTAACGATCTCATCCTCCGTGAGTGGCCTTACCTGAATTACCTCTGCAGCATCTCTGAGAGGCTTAAACTTCGGATCCCATGGATTGTTCGCCGTCATTATTATTGGCCATCTGGTCTGCTCAATCAGTTCCAGGATAGCGGTCAATCCACCCCTATCCTCACGTGCGTGAAGACCATCAACCTCGTCTAGCAGGATAAGACGTCCCTTAAATCCGAACAGTGAGTACTCTTTCATTGCCTTACCAATTATCTGTCTAAGCCTCTCTCCTGTCCTGACATCGCTAGCATTGAGCTCAAGCACCTCAAGACCAAACTCGTTAGCTACAGCATGTGCAAGAGTTGTTTTACCACACCCTGGAGGCCCCACCAACAGGATCGCCTTCTTCTCAGGAATCTTACCTGAAAGCCACTGCTTTATCCATTCAACAACCTTCTTCTTAGCCTCCTCAAGATCCACTATCTCGCTTAATCTCCTTGGTCGATACTTCTCTACCCACAGCTCACTCTTTCTCGCTAATGTTGTTGTTGCCACGTCCAGACAGTGTTGTATCTATTTAATAAACCGTCACTGCGTTCTCCACTAAGTTCTTCACAATTTGCACAATCTTCTCAATATCTTCAGAGCTTGCTACTTTTGTTAGAACTATCTTAATTAGGTACCTTGTGAAAAGTCCACCATCCTCACTACATCTGTAGGTCACTACAAGGTCCACGTGACTGACCTTGAACGGCATATATGGTCGTAGCTCATGTGAGATACGTTGAGCAAGTACCAAGGCCTGCTCGAAGTCCGGTATGTCCACGATAAGGATAGTTCTATCATGTATAGCAAGTCCCGGCGTCCTCTTGGCAGTCCTCTTCCTGAGCTCTTCAGGAATGTATGGAGGTTCCGATATTGCTCTAAATGTCTCAACTATGTCCTCGCGTGAACATGCAAGTGCAATAATGTTACCTACAAGATAGATCCTAGGCTTGCAGGACATGCTCTTCTTAACTAGTTCACACAGTTCAATACACCAGTCCTCTAGGGACATCGACTATAACATAATGATAAAACATGGAATAACCTTACCCAAGGAGAGAGCAATGAACTACATACGTGCAATAAGGCCTGAGACTCCTCGTTTTGATCCACTTGAACTTACAAGAAGAACAGAGGAAATAGTATGCAAGAGAGCTAGAGATAAGGTCCTAAGGAAGTACACGGACTTCTACGTAGTTGGAGTATATCAGGGAATTGCAACAGGATACGTAGTTGGCTGTAACCTTAGATGTGTGTTCTGCTGGTCAGACATTTCTCGAGATTTTCCTGAAAAATTTGGAGAGTACTACAGTCCTGAAGAGGTTGTTGAGAAGTTACGTACATTATGCATAGAGGAGAATGTTGAACGTGCAAGAATTTCAGGTGGTGAGCCTACACTCTGTCCTGATCACTTATTGCAGATCTTGGAGCTTGTGGATCATGTACCTGAAATTTCAACATTCATACTTGAGACAAACGGTATACTCTTTGGAGCATGTGAAGAATATGTTAGAAAGATAGCTCAATATAGAAAAGTCATAGTTAGAGTAAGCATTAAGGCAGGTACAGAAGAAAAATTTGAAAAAGTTACCGGTGCCAAAGGAGAGTTCTTAAATCTTCAATTCAAAGCCATAGAGAACCTATTGAAACACGGTGTTGAGGTCTATGTTGCAGCAGTGACAGATCCTAGATTAATGTCAAATGATGAGAGAAGAATATTGTTTGAAAAGCTTGCATCTATAGATCCTATACTCGTGCAGACACTAGAAGAGGAGCGTGTTGACCCGTATGAGACTACTCTGTACAGGCTCTCAAGAGCAGGGCTTAATCTGTTTGAAGAGTAGTACAGTTCTATAGATCAAGGGTTTAAATAACATATGCATAGTATAGTAATCGGCCCTCGCCTCAAGGAGGGGCCCGAAGAGGCCTCTATGACTTGGGGTTCCTCTGGGCGGGGCTCATGCTTAACTAAATTTCATAAATATTCTAATGCTTGATGCAGGGTCATCGGTTTTGCCGGTCATCACTTTGTCAGCCCACTGGCGTTTTAATCATCCCCCAAGTAGTACCTTGTGAGGGAAGTATTTTATAGTTTGCAACTGAAGCCGTCGACCTCACAGGTGCACTGTATTTCAGTTTCTGTTCCCGTGTAGTCTGTTAAGTAGCATCTACATGATGTTGCAAGTATGGGTATGCCATCCTTATTGTATAGGTTCTTGAAGAATTTCCATTTGTATCCTCTGACTCTTCTATCCCAGAAATTAGCTCCTGCACATAGTCTTGCTACATAGAGGCAGTGGGGCAGGTCTGGTTTTGCTGTTTCTCCCGTTGGGATAACTGTATATGCGTCAGATACCGACCCATCAGGATAGTACACCTCTTCAATGTGCCAGAATTCATAGTCAAAATCGTAGAGTTTCAAAATGTTCTCTAGCTCCTCCTTGCTGTCAATCTCGACTACAGCTCCCCATACCTCGTCCCCAGCAGAACCTGTGTACTCTAGCGTAAGTACAATTCCAAATGTCCTACTTTGCTTTGAGAATATTCTCCTGAATCCTCGTATGTATGCTGCCCATATCTTACTATCAATAAGCTTCTGCACCGTCTTTGGACTTGAGTCTCCTGTAAGTAGAAAGCTCACGAGAGATGGATCGACAAGTATATCATATACGAACATGTAGAAAGGCGGCTCTGCTGTATCAACCTTCTTGAACTTGCTCATCGCTAGGTGAGACTGTAGAAGGTTAATGAGATTTAACGAGACGGAGGAAAGCAGAGACCGGAGAGTGAAAAGATTGGGAAATAATGTTATTTTGTGAGTTCCGTATTGTTTTACTCGACTGGCTGCTCTGTCTTTCCGATTGCCTTTCTGACGGTCTTACCGTTTGGACACTTGAATAGTCCGATTATGACACCTTTCCTGCCCTTTGGTGCAAGTACCCATGCCTTGACTGGCTTTAGCTTAATGACCTGTCCATCACAGTCAACCTCATACTCCTTCTCCAGGTAGGGTGTCAGGTCGATTGGCATGTGATTGGTATGGTAACCATGAATATAAGCCCAACTCATTATTTACGAGGTTATTCACGTTTAGAAAGTTTCTCTTTTCAAAAACCTTGTGATATCAGGACGTTAAGAACTTGGCAAGAAGTGAGGAAAATTCTGCGTTTTTACAGCATCCTGAACTCACTTGAACTTATTACTAATTCTGTAGCTTTCAAGTTTGTCACGAGCCTTCTCTCGTCTCTCCCTCAGCTCATGTAGTAGCTTCACAATCCTCTCATATAGCATAAGTTTACACTCGCCACATATCAAGTTTCCTGACTTACAGTCACTGTACACTTTCTCAACAAGCGAATCGTCATCAACGTAAGCGAGATAGTACTTGTATACAACACATGCGTCAGGATTTCCTCCAAGCTTTCTCTGAAGCTCCTTTGTTGGCTGTCCTCCAGTCAATGCATTCATTATTTTTTTCTTTACTAAGGAATCGTCATCCATTATGTATATGGCTGTCTCAGGTCGAGAAGCACTCATCTTCTCCTCACCTGTCAATGCTGGAACAAACTTGCAGTATATGGTGCAGGGCTTCGGATAGCCTAACCTGTCGGCAATGTCTCTGGCTAACCTGAAGTATGGGTCCTGATCTATGCCAGCTGGAATCAGGACAGGAGTCTCCTCACCATAGAGCTCGGTTGGTAAAAACGCTACGGCTATCTGAAGTGACGGGAAGAATACGGCACCAATGTTTGTGGAGTCTGAGAATCCGAAAGTGTGCTTGACAGTTGATAAGGTTAGGCACTTTGCGACGCGTATAGCGATCTTGTACAGGTACTTTATGTCCTCTGTATCAATTATTAAATGAAGCTGATCTGGTCTAAAGCCTAGTGCTATAAGTGTTAGAGCATTGTCGTAAGCGTATCTGTTAGCCTCTTCTAATGGAATATCTCTAATAAGGAACTTCTCGTCATCTGTCATTTCAAAAAATAGCTCAACGTTGAACTTGTCGCATAGCCACTTAGCAAAGATCCATGGAAGTATATGTCCCAAGTGTAGGTCTGCGCTAGGTCCTCGACCTGTATATAAAGCCCATCTCTGCTTCTTCTCTACTCTCTCAAATATTACATCAAGTCCTCTATGTGCAAAGAAGAATCCCCTCCTCAGAAGATAGTGCAGCTCGCCGGTCAGTCTTTTCAAGCGGTCAAGCTCTTCCTGTGATATTAGTTTGACTCCGAAGTGTTCTGCGAGTTTTCTATAGTCAACTTTTCCACGTACTTCCCAGGGAGTTACCTCGAATGACTGATTCTGATGTAGATGCTCCACAATGTCAGATCCCTGCAGTAGTAGCATGTTAACGTTTTCAAATTCACTACCTTCTACAGAGCTCTACAATCTTGTTGACCCTGCCATACTTGTCAACTAGCTCGTTTAGAACTGGCTCAACACATGCAGGACATACTAACGTATCAAGTGAAGCATATCCTACAGGCACCGTCTCGTAAACGAGTGCTCTCAAATCGAGACTTCTGACATATTCTCTTAGCTTCTCGATGCCACATACATCTCCTACAAGATCCTGAAGTGCATGCTCGACGCCCTTAAGCCAGCCTGACAATATGTCCTGTCTAATCGATATTCTGATGAGCTCGTTGTTGAGCAGCCGCTGCCATTCAAAGATTCTCAATATCGTTCCCAGCGTTATGAGTTTCGTCGGATCTTTACTCTCAGTTGTCTGAATACATTCTTTTAGAACACTAACAAATTTATTACAGTACTTCTCTGCTAACTTTGCACAGATACTTGCCTTAACTCTATCGACAAACGTTATATCTCGAATAGTTGGCGATTCATAATCCTCATATGCTGCAGAGTATAGGAGTCTTCTAATATTGCTCAAGTCCTCCTTAAACTCTACAAGATTTTGTACAGCATCTCTATATCGCTCAGTCACAAGCGTCAGTATTGGATCTATATTCATTGTATATAGATAGCCCACTATCACCGGGTACAGACGTACATCCCTATCAATCCATTTGAATAGCACATTACATACTTTTGATGCTATTTCCTCTATAGACATTGACCTACCTAGAGTAGTGCTCATTTAAAAGGGAGAACGTACATAGCATAGTCTCAAGTAATGGATCTGCATGTAGCCTTCATACCTGACGGAAACAGGAGGTGGGCCCTTAAGAACAAGGTACCTCTCCAGGAGGCATATGAAGCTGGGATAAGTAAGATTCGTGAGATCGTTGAACATTATGCAACGACTAGGAGAATTAGGTACTTAACATTTTACGTACTCTCATTAGAGAACATAAAGAATAGATCGAGAGTAGAATTAGAAGTTCTTTATAAACTTCTAATTAGGGAACTCAGGAAAGTTAGAGAGGACCCTAAAACGTATGATAAGGGCGTGAGAATTAGAGTTATAGGTGTTCGCGAGATATTACCTCAAGAGGTTAAACAAGAAATTGAGTTAACAGAGAAAGCTACTGAATACAACACTAACTGCATAGTTAACCTTGCTGTTGCGTATGGTGGTGTTGCAGAGCCTGTTCATGTGCTCCTGAATAGGACAAGGCAGTATGGTAAACTTCCTGTAATTGAGGAACTCTTAGCCTGTAGGGATCTGAGCATTGTAAGATACATGCCGGACACGCCTCCACCCGCTGTGGTTATCAGGACAGGCGGAGAAATGCGAATTAGCAATTTCTTAATACCCTACATAGTTGGTGCAAGATTAGTATTTCTGAAAAAGTACTGGCCTGAAATAACGATTGAGGACATTGAGAAGGTTCTTACAGAAGTCGTTAAGGCTCAGTGAGGCCCGTAGTGAAAACTAGATTAACAATATAGTTCTAACACACTACACATAGTAGGAGAGCATGGTCAGACTCCTGGTAGTGTCTGACACACATGGAGAACTTGATAATGTTAAGAAACTTATAGAGAAGGCACAGGAGCTGAAGCCTGACATTGTGATACATCTTGGAGATGACTCTCCCGATGCCGAGCCTCTGAAGCAGCTTAATGCAACGTTATACGTGGTTCCGGGGGTCTATGAACCACACTACAAGGATCCAAGTACAAAGAGGAGACTGACCATAGAGGTAGAAGGTCTGAAAATACTGCTATCCCACACCGATACAAAACACCAGAATGATCCACCTGAAGAGCGTGATCCACAGGAAGTAATTAACTCAGGTGAAGTAGATGTACTATTACACGGTCATACACACATACCTAAGGTAGAGATAAGAAATAGAAAGCTCATAATAAATCCAGGTCATCTAAAGACAACTGACAAGAAAGGCTATCCACCAACATTTGCGTTGATAGACATTGATAAAGATAAAGTGTGTGTAAAGATATTGGAATTATTTACAGGAAAAGAGGTTGTTAAGTTAGAAGTTGATAAAAGTTTTATAAAACCATCTTAGGCTGTTGCAGCAGCTAGTTCACTCTTCACCTTGTCAATTACGTCGGGATGGTTCTCCTTGAAATGCTTGTATATGTTGCTTAGTGTCTTGAATAGGTTCTCTCCTTCCTCAATACTTTTTCCACATATCTTACACTTTGTTCCTTCCACATA
>CAYPXK010000072.1:0-1678 GCA_964414695.1 uncultured Thermoproteaceae archaeon
ATAATTGAACGACCATCCTTCAGATTTATATTGACTATCCTTTTACGTAGATCTACAGTAACACTCTTCATCTCAGATACATTAATGTTAATTTTCCTTGAGCGCAATCCATCCGTGCTAAGTGTTGCCATATTCATTATGTAATATACTATCGCTGCAACCAAAAGAGGAATACTCAATATTGCACTTAAGATTACCGAGACTACCGGGTTGTACTTCGAAACTAATGCATAGACAGGCTCAAAGAATATGTTAATTAGTACACTTATAGAAACTAGTATCAGTAAATTCCTTGAAGTCTTTGGCAACAGGTAAACACGCACTTTCATACGACTCATACACAGTCAAGACAATGAACGTATCTACACGAGGTCTAAAGTCTTGTATTCAGCAATACGTCAACGTATACAATACGTCTACTTCTTAACTACTTGTGACACTGTAGACCTCCACTAGTATCGGAGTCTTTAGTGGATTCATTAGTCCCGTCACATAGAACTGTCTCTGTCCAAGTCTCACTATGCTTGATTCGTCTATTCCTGCGAGGTTTATGTACTTACTCATCTCATTTAGGTCTGCTGTGCTTGGCAGGGTTCCGAAGAATATCGTGTTCAAGTTACTTCTAACGTCAGGATCTATATCACCAACGTAGCGCTGGCTAACTAACACTACCGACAGGTTCCACTTCCTGCCCTCTCTTACTGTGGTAACTATCGGGTCCTTACTGGGAGGTTCCTCCCTTGCAGGCACGTAATTCCTCGCCTCGTCTATTATGAAGACAAGGTTCAGTGGCTGTTTTCTCTCTTTCACAAGGCTCCAAGCTGCCTCTATTATTGATGCAACAATCGCCTGCTTAATTTCGAGCTCCCTGTCTGCACTTAAGTCAACTATCACTAAACCATCCTGAAGAGCCTTCTCGACAACCTGTATTGGCTTAACCTTTCGCCTATCGTACTCGTCAAATATTCTTGGATCAACAAACGCCCTCAGGAAAGCCGTGACCTTGGCAATGCTGCTTGCCTTAGCTCCAGTGCTCTGCATAACTTCCTGTACATGAATCAGGAACTCCTCAAACCTAGACACATCAACAACTTTCCTGTTACCCCCCTGTCTCTTCTCTTCGCTAGACTCATCGTCCTCATGCTCAACCACATCTCCGCCATTGAGAAGCTTCTTCTGGTGCTGTACAGCCCTCTTTTTCAGGTTAGGCAAAACTTTTGCCACATCCACAGCACCTACGTAGGTCAGCACTGCAAGTTCTATGTACTCAGAGTAGTAGTGAGGTAGTTTCGACATCTTTAGAATTGTCCTAGCAAACACGTCAGGTGGAACCTCAATGACATCTGACTCGTACACATGTGCCCTCTCTTGAAGCAGAGGAACATAGTCGACACCTGTGTGATCGAAAATTATTACATGCCACCCCTTCTCAACTAGTTTAAGTGCAAGAAGTGCAGCTAACCTTGACTTGCCTGTGCCCGTTGTTCCAAATATTCCAACATGATGGTTAACTAGCCTATGTAGCAGTGGCACATCCCAGCCACTATATACGTGCTTACCGACGTGTATGTAATCTCCCTGACCTGTCACTTTCTGGAGTAAGTAAGGTGACCTTACCACGTATACGTAAGAACCTGGTAAAGGAGGAATTTTGCAGTCCTGAAATACGAGTCTTCCC
>CAYPXK010000073.1:0-13863 GCA_964414695.1 uncultured Thermoproteaceae archaeon
TAAAAAGAAGTTGAAATTAAGAAAAATTAAAGTCTCTAACTTCTCCCCTCGTACAGAGAGACAGGGAGTTGTGCAAGAGGAATTATATAGGAAATTTCTTAATAATCTATGTGAGCATTCTGTGGGGCTTCTGAAACATGAATTATGTTCTTTGTTAGGGTTAAACCATAGAGTGAATGTTACGAGACAGTTAGGGAGATTTTGTCGTGATGTTGGAGGGCTCAACTAGTTTGTAGGGTTTTGAGGGGGTCAGCGCTTTGGACCGTCTTCATTTGTTGATCTGCGGCTACCATTTTCATCATTTGTGCTGTTTAGGTAGTTGAATTCCTCCTTTATTAGCTTTGTTAGTGTTGTTAGGATTTCGTGTATTTCGTGTGCTTTTTCTTTTGAGTATTCTTCTACTAGTCTAATTATTGGTCTTGTTATTTTGTTTATTGTTGATGATAGTAGTATTTTTATGGTGTTTTCGAGGTTTTTGTCTATGAGTCTTGATGTTATTGCTCGTTTGAGTTCGTGTTCGGCGACTGTGTAGGAGAATTTGATGTATTCTGATAGTAGTCTCTTTAGGATTTTCTTTCGTACTTCTAGTGTTATGTTTTCTATTTCTTGTTGTATTAGGTTCTCTATTTTCTTTGCTTCTTCCATTTTTTCTCTATTGTATTTTTCGGCGATTTTTGCTAGGTCTTCTAGCCAGACTATTGCTGTGTCAACATCGTCAGATACGTTATGTGGCATTCCGAGGTCGATTATGAGGGGTTTTCTTCGAAGGTTTGAGATGTCTTTACCTGTGAGGATTGGTTCTCGTGTAGCTATGGCAAAGATTGCAACGTCAACTTCCTGAAGGTATTTCAGGAGGGTCTCCTTTGTCAATACATCGTATAGGTATCCGTACTTCTCGGCAAGTTCTCGTGCCTTGTCGACAGTCCTGTTGAGTATAACTACCTGTCGTGCACCTGCATCATGTAGCTCCTTCGCAAGAGTTGACCCCATCTCACCTGCACCAACTAGCAGGATCTTCAAGTCATCGAGAGTCTGGTACAGCTTCCTCAGATACAGGACTGTTAACGATCCGAAACCTGTTACTCCTCTAGCAATGTTTGTACATGTCCGTACATACTTTCCAAATCTTACAGCTCTCTCAACAATAGTTCGTAGAACATCCTTGACGTGTCTCCTCTTGACTGCATAGTCATAGGCAGACTCAAGCTGTCCCAAAACCTCACACTCACCAAGAATTGCTGAGTCAAGGCCGGCCGCAACCTTGAGTAGATGTTTCACAGCTTCACGACCTGTAAATATCTGAAAATTTCTTAAAACATCACTATCATTTCCATATAGTTCGCCTAGAAATTCTTTAATGCGAGAAATCTCACAACATGGATATACGTAGAATTCAACTCTATGACAGGTCTGTAAGATAAATCTTTCAGAGAAGTACTTCTCAAGCAATGTGTAGGCTCTGTCAGTATCCACGTATAGTCTAGAGAGCTCACGTGGTGAAACCCATCTATGGGTAGCAGTTGCCAAAACGAGATCCTCAAGAGGATCAAGACGTGACATCTCTATTCACGTTCTAGTATCCTGTACTTATAAAGCAGACCATGTGGAGACAATTTACAGAGATGAGAATACTCTGTAAAGAAGGTTCAATAAAAATTAACGATATTGAAATAAAATTCAGAAAATGTCTACATAAGTATGAGATAACTTTACCAGAGGACAATATAGAGGTCATATACAAGGGAAAGAGTATACATCTAAAAAGTGTGAATGACCTCTACAGAACATTACGTAGGCTTGGTCTACGAGAGACTTTCATTGAGAAAATTTTTGAGAAACTTTATGAACTTGAACTATGTGTTAGATGTGGTACCTGTTGTACAACAGGTGCACCTCCAATAACCTTATCCGATGCTTCAAAACTTGTATCAGATAGTAACGTAGTTGAAACATTGTTCAAAGTTACTAACATGTCTATTGACAAAATTTCTGAAGTTACAATTTTCTTAGTATGGAATGCTGCTCTTCCTCTCATGAGGCCATGCCCTTTCCTGCACTACTCAGAGGATGGTCTCGCCACATGTAGAATATATGAGATTAGGCCAACCTTCTGCAGAATGTTCAAGTGTTGGTCACCTTACACAGACAGGATTCGTAAACAGCATATTCAGCAAGTAATTTCGGAAATTAAAAACCTGAGCGTGGGTAATGATCTTGCTCAGCTTAGGGAGACTGCACTTCGCACATTGATGTCAATACAGGTCTATGTCAGTGACTTATTTTAAGTAATTGAGCTAATAGTCATGTACTAGACAAGTGATGAAGAATGCGAGTAAAGGTTGGTCACAAGGTGTTCGACATAGTGCCTATTCAGGACGATGTTATAGAGTCACTGTGTGAGGACGGGAATGCAGACATGAAGATTAAGCTCGATGGAGATCTCCTATGCATCAGATTTGGCGTAGACAAGATGTGGGTTGTATCACGTAGACGTGGTGCCTACCTTGTAAAGCCAAAGACCTACTCCATAAAGGAGATAGAGCACATAGTGCAAGCAGTCTCAGAGGCACTCACTACGAACTCCTGATAATTCGAAGATCAGAGCCTCTAACAATGTACACCTCAAGCTTCTTGCTCAGCACCTGGAGAATACCAACCGCAAACTCAGCCTCAAGCAGGTCAGTGTTCTCCTCGAGACTTCTAGGTCCCCTAAGTTTTACTCTTCTAATAAATTCGTAAATTTTCATTCCGTACTTTCGTTCAATCTCCCTAACAATGCTCCTGAAGGTCTCTATAGTGAAATCTTCATACTCGTTTTCAACACATGGAGGTTTTCCAAGTCCGAGTAATTTACACAGTTTCACAAGGTACACACATGCTTCGGGATCTCTCTCAGCAGGACACCTCTCTTGGCATAGAGTAAGTGCGTATCGGACAAGTTTCTCAAGAACTCTTAGAGGAATTATAACATACTCTTCCGTAGGGTTCAGCCTCAGCTCGAACATTGCTTGAGTCTCAAGTGTCCAAAGTACATATTGCAAGGGTATATAGGCGTTTCTTTAGTGTAGAGGCCTTGAGCCGAGATTCACGAAAAAGCTTTATAACATGGCTCCATGCATGTGCTCACGGGGTGTCCTCAATAAGGATACACGGTGTTGCAATATTTAATTTGCGTAAGGATCCTGATGTTGCGCTGCTGGACTTGCAGGTAGCAGGTGTGAGAAACATATCGACCATTGAGGAAGAATTTCCTGAACAATATGAGAAGCTGCTGAAGCTTGCTGAGAAAGAATTTCACAAGCTTATTCCAAAAGATCTTCAAAAGGTAAGCTACGTCGGCGAGGTAAATAAGAGGCAGATACTGGTCAGGATGTACATTGATGAGGAGGGGAAGGTAGTCAAGACTCTCATTATCTCGCTCAGAAGCGGTGTGCTGCGTGCGCTCTCTAGAAAACTTGAAAGATTCGGATGGCAACGTGCCCTGCTGTTCGAGATTAGGAGAATACCACACAAGGCCTCTGCAGACTATTGAGCTTCCGTAGCTTCCTGTAGGTTATCATCACAGTGATCTACAAGTCCCTCTCTACAAGCGTCTAGACATAGCAGAAAACTGGGATTGACCTGGCTAAGCCATGACACTATACCAACCCTACCCCTCTTTTTATTCAATACGAAATCTATAACCTCATTAACAACATCATCAACTGACTTACCTGTAGTGTCAACCTCTACTACACGTTCTTCTCCAACAGCTTCTACCGACTTTATTAGAAAGTAGTCCAGTATCTCTGCCATAACATTTTCACATAACTTCACACCACACCACCCTCTCCCATATCTGAGTCTTCTATACAATTCATATGGATCTAAACGGAGAACAACAACATAGTCTACAAGGTCTTCACGTACAAGTTCTACAAGTAATGTATCAAAAACTGCACATGTGTGCTGTTCCATTACTTCATCAAGTACCTGTGCAGCCTTATCTACATCAACTATTTCGTATGTTGCTAGATCCTTGTTGTATTTACATAGTCCTCTTTTAATTAATTCTTCATTAAGATTTACGTAGCTTAATCTAAGTTTTTCACATATTCTCTTAGCTACCGTTGTTTTACCTGTTCCTGGCGTTCCTGTTATGACTATTCTTAACTGCTTCAGCATAGTACTGAAGGCAGGGATATGCGAGTCTTCATATTACTAACATCGAGCAGACTTGTACAGGAAAGACGTGGTGTCCATGCAAGGTTTCTAGTTGCATCACTGATGATATCGAGATCCATAAGGCGTGATGCAGTGTGCTGTCTATATTTGAGAGATGCCGGGTATGCACTGCTGTTCTATGGATCAAAGATTAGACAGCTCAGAGCTGATGAGCCGTCTGCGTTCGGCATAATAAATAAGGCCATTAAAATGCTCGGCAAGGTGAAGTCACCACACAGTGGCGTATATATTCTACAAGCTGACATAAGGGACATAGTACGAAAGTTCTATACAGATGCTATTTTTGTGAGAGATGATAAACATGGAAAAAAGATTAGTGAATTCCTATCTAGTCATGAGAAGATACCTCGCTCATTTACATACATAACATATGTAGAAGATTCTGAAAGCACTATAGAACCTGTAGAGAAGTGTATTAAAATTAGTTTTCCAAAGTCTTATAGTCCTGAACAGGAGGTTGTTATACTGAACATGCTTATCGATAATAAGGTCAGAACTTGATTTTGTAATTTATTTCAGGTATCTCGAAGTGGAATATGTGTCTCGTGGTCTTGGGTGGAAACAAGCTTCCAGACAGTGAGCAGTGTATTACATCTTGTTTAAATATGTAGGGTGTCACTATCACGGGGAGCTCACTCCTGTATTGGTCTTCGGGAACTTTTTTGAATGGTAGATCTCTAGCTGCCTCATATATTATCCAATATAGTTCTTTTAGATTCTTATGAAATATCCTAGTGATATAACGCCAGTGTTTGAGCTGTGCCTCATAGTCTCCTGGCGCTAATCTTCTGACTACTCTCTTTATGAATTTTATTAAAACTTCATCAACTTTTGGATTAAATAATCCGCCAAGCTTCTCTACGTCCAGTATGTAGAACCATCTTTTTACACTAACGTAATCCTGTTTATAGTCTATTAGAATTGCAGGTATCTTCTTAAGACCAAGTCTTCTAAAGACCTCAGTTCTGTGATGTCCATCAAGTATTGTGAAGGTGTTCTTATCGACAATTATTGGATATATGAGTCCCCGCTGCTTAATATCCTGAAGAAGTTGCTCTACTAGTGAGTCTATCACTGCCTCATGAGGCTTAAGCTTGTCTATCCTCACGTACTTAAGTTCCAGCCTTACCACATGTATCGTGTTGAGTACCTGACTTAAGTCCCCTAACTATATCTACTATATGACAAAATGCACAGATCTCAGAATCTCGCGTTGTTGGTAAGCCACAGATCTTACATCTCCTGAATTGTTGACTCTGCCTAACATTGATGCTGGGCAATGTTTTTCTTAGGAAATTCTCCACAAAGTAGTAGAGAGTTCCGGGATACTTTTCATCTAATTCCATTAGAAAAGCTCTCACATACTCTTGAAGTGGTTGTTTTGATTTCCGAGTACTAAATGTGCCCCTCTCTGAGTAAGGACATGCTCTATCAACTACAGGTAACTTCAGAATCTCTGCATAAAGTCTCGTCTCCTTCTCATGTATGAAATATAGTGGTCTAATGCGTTTAATAAGTCCCTCCTCACCTTCCGTTACTGGAGTTAATTTTGTTAAATATTCGATGTTTCCATTCAAGATGTTCATCAGTATATACTGACAGATGTCAACCATATTATGTCCTGTAGCAATAGCATCACACTGTTCCTCTATTGCGATTTTATTGAACAAGTATCTCTTCACTAGTCCACAGACAGAGCACACTGGTCTTCTTAACTTCTTTTCAAATTTCTTAACATCGTCGATTGTAAATCCATAGTCTGACAGTTTTACAATTATATGATCTACGCCAAGTTGTTTACACAGTTCAGAGGCCTTTCTTACACACTCTTCGCTATAATTTGATATTCCTAAATCAATAGTTAGCGCAAGAATCTTCACTTTCTTTCTATCGCAGACTTCTTTAAGCACGTGTAACAGGACGGCACTATCCTTGCCTCCTGATACTGTGACAAGGAGTTTACGAACATTGTCAAGCATTGAGAACCGCGATATTGTGTTCTCAACCTCAGTCTGTACATAGTTTATGAAGTGCTCTTTACATAGCTTAAGACCGCGGTGTGGAATCCTAATTACAGCTTCCTGAGCGCAGAATGTGCAACTATGCTTCATGAATATAAGTGTACAATTATGTCAATTAATGCTTATATGTCTGCACACGTACTGATCTAGACTAATTAAATCATGACAGTGTGTCAGCATCAGGAGCTGGAGAAAGTGAAAGTTCACTGGGGCCTAGAAGGTCTCTACGTTAACGAATCGTCAATATGTTATATAGACCCTGTCAGCTCAAAGATCTACTACAGAGGGTATGACCTTGAGGACCTTGTAAAGTATGCATCTTTTGAAGAAGTTGCATATCTCCTACTCTATGGAAAACTACCTACTCGAAAAGAACTTGAAGAATTTAGCAATAAGTTAAGAGAAAGAAGATTTATTGAAAGCACAATAATAGACATTTTGAAGACGTTGCCACCCGATGCATATCCTATCGATGTGTTGAGACTATCACTAGACTATTACTGTACCTGTAAGAGATTTGTAAATACGGGCTCAGAGAAGGATAACTATGAATTTGCAATAGATTTAATTGCTAAACTCCCAGTTGTGCTAGCGTACTTCTATAGAATAAGCAGGGGTCTAGACGTCGTACTTCCAAGACCTGAGCTAGATCATCCAGCAAACTTCTACTACATGATGATGGGCAGACCACCTGACGAGGTTGAGTACGAGGCTGTCAAGACAATATTCATAATATACGCTGACCACAGCTTAGCAAACTCAACATTCACAGCAATCACCGTTGCGTCAACATTGACGGATCTGGGATCTGCAATAATTGCAGCATTATCAAGCCTCAAGGGACCTCTACATGGTGGAGCAAATAGAGAAGTTGTGAGGATGTTACTCGAGATAGGGGACGAGTCTCGCGTAGAAGACTACGTTCTCGAGAAGATAAAGAAGAAGGAGAAGATCATGGGTTTTGGACATAGGGTATACAAAGGCCAGGCACGCGACCCCCGTGTAGCAATACTCAGACGCGTCGCTGAGAAACTTGCAAAAAGAAAAGGTGGACATTACGAGAAGTTATTCAACATTGCCGTGAGACTTGAGGAAGCAGTTGCAAAACATCTCGGCAGTAAAGGAATAGGACCAAATGTCGACCTCTACGCAGGAGTCCTACTTTACCTACTTGACATACCACCCGACTACAATCCTGCAATATTTGCAATCTCCAGAGTCGTAGGCTGGGTTGCACATGTTCTAGAGTACTGGAACCATAACAAGCTCATTAGACCGTTAGAGAAGTACACAGGCCCAATTGGTCTGAAATTTGTCCCAATTGACCAGAGAGAATAAATACACTTACTGATGTATGTTCAGAACCCTGGTTCCACATCACTGCTCAGTCTGGTCTAGAATACATCATCCAAGGACTCCACTACATGTTATGTTGATAAGTCTTTTTACGCGATCACAGGTTAAGGATATAATAAATATGCATTGTCCATGTGCTGTGTATTCACAGTATACACTAACTACCTGACCTCTACAATAACCTTCAATTTTTAACTCTCTAGCTATTGAAACTACACAACTAGAACTTCTACACGTCTTAATTAAGCTACATATCCTACTTGTAAGAAGACTCTTCACTTGATCTATAGGAGCAACATAATTATGAACATGTAGATAATGTAAAAATAGGAATGCCGATATTACCAGTAGGATTATGAATAGTATAGTAGCTAGATAGGACAGCATCTTCCCTATCTACAATTCAGGTATAGAATTATTGTTCTATTTGTTAAATAAAACACCTTGCATGTACATAGCAGATGCTTTAGTACCACCCCCTTGGCTGCTGTCAGTAGGGCCATTACCAGGGCTGTGCATATTGACAATAGGATTATTGTCACAATGGCATCTGAAAGTGGTATAGAGTCAAATTTCCAGATCATATCATAAGAAGCAGCTTCTTCACTATCTCTGCAAGTATTATCATACATAACATTAACATGAGGTACACTACCGTAGTCACTATGTAGCGTATCATATGTTATATGATTAGTGTAGATATTCCAAGTATTGACAGTACTGCCTTGCAACAAGCTATTGTAAGCAATAGTGCTAGAGCTATGTTCAAAATTTCCTCCAGCACCTTCATGAGCCCCGTATTCTGCCAGTCTACAGGATATATAAACCAATTATGTAGAAATCCTGCTCTGTCCCGCACTTGTCTGCAGGATCCTGGCACGGATCCTCCTTAGAAGACGTTCCAGATCCTTAGCAAGCACTTTCACACACTCAATTTCCTCAATTTCCTCCTTTGGATGTCTGTTCTCGCTTAATGCCTCCTCAATAGTTCTTCTTGCGACAATCTCGTACACTCTAGCCTCCTTCTTGCCAGGTGCAGCACGGACTACACGACCTACGCGCTGAATCATCTGTCTGGAGCTTCCTGTACCTGATACGATTATTGCAACATCGGCGTCAGGAACATCAACACCCTCATCCAGCACTGTAGTTGCCACAATTATCCTTACGTTGCCTTTAGCAAACTGCTTCAACACGAGATCCCTGTCTCGAGTCTCACCTGTGACTAGTGCAACATTGCGAACTCTCTCACGCAGCTTCTTGTAGATCTCCTCTGCCTGATTAACGTACTGTGTGAATATCAGGACCTTGCTACCTAGCTCATATTCAAACTCTGCAATTCTGCAAGCAACATCTACTTTCGCACTTGCTCGAGCTGCAATATTCCTGAGCTGCAGAACATTCTTAGCCTTCTCATACTCTTCACGCTCCTCATCTGATAAATCAACATATATTCTATAATGCCTCACCGGCACTACAAGTCCCTCTTTTATCAATTCTCTATACGTAGTTCTATACACAAGCTCTCCACATGCTAAATAAATCAGATGCTCATTACCATCACTTCGCTCAACAGTTGCAGATAGAGCCATTCTATAAGGTGCAGACATATTCAACATAACTTCCTTAAATGTCTCAGCTGGGACATGGTGGCAATTGTGTGTTAAAAAGCCATCAGCAACAAATAGATGCGTATCAGTAGTGAAGTCGTATACCTTGAAGCTGCCTTCTAAAATTCTAATATCTCTTATTGGAAATGCAACAAAGTTAATATTTCCAATCCTAATCCTCCTGATATCGGGATCATAATCATGCCTCGAATCTACGAATCTGCTCTCATGTAGTATTTCTCTGAAGAATTTGCTACAGTACTTTCCACATATCTTTAAACTACACGTATTTCCACTATACAGTAATTTCGAGACAATGCCAAACTTCAGGAGCAGCAACTGTACTCTCTTTAAATAGTCTCTAGATTCAATATTCAGTACAATACAGCCATCTTCAACATAGCCAAACTTTCTATAAATGTCACACAGTAGTTTCCTTAAGGCGGCTCTTGGGGCATAGAATAGCTTATCTATATTCTCAATATTACAGGTGTCCCTGTCAAGGCTCTGTACAACATGCTCAAGGTAATCATAGGAAACACTCTGCTTAACATTATGTGGCAGCTCTTCAGGAATTAGTAAATAATCTCCGACCATAAGCTCATGTGCCTTCTTGACCTTCAGTGTACCTGTACTCTTGCATAGTACTACGTGAGGATGCGTTAATGTTGTTCTAATGATATCGAAGTCTGTAACTATTTCACATATTTTGTTGACTTCTTTACGGAAATATGTTGAATTCTTGACGGTACCTCCGAGAAAGACATTATAGCCATCGTAAACTCTCTCTATAGGAATTGCTCCACCATCTTTCAGTATTACAAGTGTGCCCTCTACAAGACATTCATCTGCTATCACTAGATCAAAATAGTCTCGCAACTCATCAATTCGTTTAACTGCAGTATGGTAAGTACATACTGTTATTTCTCGTAATTCATCGTACTTTCCACTTAACCTACCTGCTCTATAGCCCAGGTATTTGTATATCCTTTCATGCCACTGCTCCAGCAGCTCCTCAGTTATTACCAATATAAGTGTCCTAACTTTGAGTTTTGCAATCGCTTTAAGTGCTATGAATGTCTTGCCACCACCCGTAGGTATGACTATTGTGCCTCTGTAATTATTTTCAATCCATTTTTGCAATGCCTTCTCCTGGAATGGAAGTAACGTAACTTTATCAACAATGTTACTAACAGTACGAGGTTTGTACTCAACTTCTTTCACAACATAGCCCAGACTCCTCAATATTTCAGCTACTTTCGATTTAAAGAATTGTGGAAAGTATATTCGCCACTTCCCATCTGCTGTCTTTATTACATTCTCACGCTTTATTGCAGGTATTAAAACTTCCTGAATATTACCCTCTGCATCAACCTTGTTATACTTTATTTTCAAACTCTCCTTAAGCTCCTTTAGCAGTCCTTTTTTCAAGAAGTTTAATTCGACGAAGTTTTCGTGTAGAAGCGCCGTCCACCATGCTACTCTTCTCTCATATAGCTCTCTTGCCCTTGGACTCTCAAGCACGAACTCTTTCGCTCTCTCAATAGCTAGCTCAAGATTCCCAACGACAGGAAACTTCTCGATCTGTTTTCTAAATGTCTGTAATGCTGTATCAACATATTGTTCAAAACTCTCTACTTTGCCAAGGTATTTCGTGTCTTTCTTTATGAAGTTTCTAACATAGCAGGAGATTGATACTATTTGCACATTTTCTACAGAGTCTATTATACACTCTCTAACATCGTCAGGCAGTAGAGAGGGATCACTTACCTCAATGCCTACTGCTCCACCCTCGTTATGTAGTATGCAAGTCTCTAAGATTTTCCTGATCTCGCTCGGTCTCAGGTCAAGTAGGTCGCGTAGCTTCAGTATTGTAGAAAAAGACAATACTTTACCTTTCCAGCTCTCGCCTGTCCAACGAAATCCAAGTCTCTTAAGCTGCTCCTTTACCTGGACTATCTTGTCCCAGGGCCAGTCCCGCACTATCTCAACGCGGTCATTAATTACTACTCTGAATAGCACCTTGGTCATCTTAAATAGGTCTGAAGACTTAATAACCAGATGATGACTAGTGAGTCAAGATATATAGACTATCCAAGATGGCCAGACCTAGCAAGAGAATCCCTGAAAGTTGCCGTACCGGACGTTGGTAAACTAGTGCAGTCAGACGAGGTCGAGGGTATAGTCATATCAGGTATGGGAGGCTCAGGCATTGTTGGTGACATAGTTAGAGATTACCTATTCAGTATAGACTTCTCTAAGCCCATAATTGTTGTAAAAGATACAAAACTTCCACCATTCGTAAATAGGAAATATCTAGTACTTACAATAAGCTACTCTGGAAACACAACAGAGACAATAAAATGTTTCGAAGAATGTATAAGAAAGAACATTCCAGTAATAGCAATCTCAACAGGTGGAAAACTTGAGACATTAGCTAAAGAAAACAATGCTCCACATGTTAAAGTTCCGAAAGCAACAGCACCAAGGTATGGATTGCCAAATCTGCTTTATCCAACACTGAAAATATTACAACAGCTTGACGAGAAGCTTAGAGACAGGATAAGCAGAGATATTGAAGATAGCGTAACATCTATCAAAAATGCTATCGAAAGCTATCTATCAGACTACAGAGATCTTGTAGATAAGTTCGTTAATAATACAGTCATGGTATATGTGCCAAATCCGCTAATTAGCATAGGTATCAGATTTAAGAATGACATGAATGAAAATGCAAAACAGCCAGTCATAGTATGTCCCGTACCTGAGTCTGAGCATAACGACCTTGCGATACATGTTAGAAAGTTTGAAAATATCAGAATATTAGTAATTGAATCCAAGCTGCTCGAATCAACAGACTATGGAAAACACATTGCAGCTATAAAGAACGTGTTAAATGAATATAATCAAGAGTTCACAACAATCAAACTTGAGGGAAGGAGTATCCTATCAGAAATACTGTATGGTATAACATTGCTAGGCATGTTGACTGTGGATGTTGCACACAGGGTAGGTGTTGATCCTGTTAAGATAGAGGCTATTGACAAGGTTAAGAAATATATTTCACAGTAGTAGCTTAGTATATAGAAATTTCTTTCTAAGATCTAGCACAGGTACAATACGGCGAGCCTCGTATACTCTATCCACGTCTATTTCAACTTCCATATATTTCTCGCCAACACTAAGATCAACTAACACTGTTCCAAACGGATCTACTACACAGCTTCTACCACAGAAATCTTCTGAATATTGATTTGATACAATTACATAAATTCCATTTTCATGCGCTCTAGCACGTGCAAGAATATGTAAAATCTCTTCCTTTAGATCTCCTCGATACCATGCAGCAGGAACCACCACAATTTCGCATCCCTTAAGTGCAGCTACCCTGAAGATCTCTGGAAACCTTAGCTCGAAACATACAGCTATTCCAAACTTTGTGTTACGTACGGTGAATACCTCGGTCTCCCTATATCCTGCTGCGAAGGTCCTAGACTCCCTATATCCATAGGCATCGAATAAGTGAGTTTTCCTATACACTGACACTACGTCACCTCTATTGTTCAGCACTACAATTGTGTTGTATAAATTGTTCTTTGATAATTCTACAACTCCACATATGATGTAGATATTGTACTCTCTACACAGTTCAGCTAATTTTCTAACAAAATATCCATCAAGCGTTTCACTAACCTCACGGAGTATTTTAATGTTTGAGAACATGTCCTTTCTATAGAACATTGTATATTCAGGAAGGATAACAACATCAGCATGCTTTACCTGACTTACGAGCCTATGTACCTTCTCGAGGTTTTTGCATTTATCCTGAGTTGAGCCAAGCTGTGCGATGCCTACCGTGAGACATCTCATAGGTTAGACAATATGCATGTTCACTTTTTCAGGTTCTTGCCTCATAGTTTTTAAATGAGTCTCGGGATTAGAAAAATGTAAGTGATGAAAGGTAGAAGGGCAGATGCTCTAACCTGATGAAGAAGGATTTGAACGCTGATTTCAAATCTTTCTATCCCAAAAGGGCTATTCGTTGAAGATAAGTATTAAAGTTTCAGAGATACGCACACGTACATGATTCCTTACAAGAATGTGCTTGGCGTCGGTTACATACTATTAGCAATATCTAACATAATAAACATGATTATACCACTATTAACATCGACTATATTTCCAATATCAAGTGCGATATCGTTACAGTACACTCTATCAATGAACATGATAGGATACTCAGGTCTACTGTTGTTATCGTTGTTACTAGCTGGATTTGCATTAATACTAATATCGCTAGGATGGATTTTGATAGGCAAGTGTTTTAATAATGATCTTTGGATACTGACAGGCCTTACAGGTATATTAACGATAGGTGTTGCGCTTGCGATAATTTCATCGACATTTTACCTGTCTTCCATAGCTGCGGTATCTGTCACAAAGCTCACAGTGACGCAGCCTATGAGTCCTGAGGTTGCTATGAAAGTTCTTAAGGTGCTGTGCGAGGTAGTACTTCCGCTTGCAATAGTTCTCATAGTATTAGCTTCCACATTCTACATAGGCCAGCTCGCAAGTCTCTGGACTGCGGGAGGCAGATTTGCTGCACCTAGCCTTAAGGCAGCTTCAGTTCTCCTAGTACTAGCGTTTGTGAT
>CAYPXK010000074.1:0-16172 GCA_964414695.1 uncultured Thermoproteaceae archaeon
TTGAATGCAATTAGCCTTGAAGAATATTCGAATGCCGTCGAGCGAATCGTTAAAGAGTTTAATAGACCCAAAATAATAACGATAAGAGAACTCTCAGAGTGGGGTGTCAGAGAGGTTGACCATAAAGTCAAGCTTTCAATATTGAAAAATTTACAGAACATAGACAATACTTACGTTGATATTGAACTTGAGTTCTTTCTAAAGAATGAGGCAGTGCTAAGAGAGGTATCATATAGTGGATTAATAATATCTAAACACTACATCTACGATAAGCCAAGCTCGCGAGAGCTTGCATATGTGTATGATAGGTCACGTTCGATACCAAATGTTGATCTTGTGAAAATAGCCTCTGTTGTAGCTAGTAGTCATGACTTACTTCTACTGTTAGAGTTTTTACTTAGTCATCAGAGAGATGAACCACCCTACGTCACTGTGCTACCTATGGGAAATGTCTCAAGAGCTAGACTTGCCATGGCACTGCTCGGCTCTAAGCTGATATTCTGCTCTCTTCAGGAGGCGACAGCTCCTGGACAAGTGTCACTTGATCTCTGTATTAAGCTTAGGGAAATATCTGAGAAGGTTCCATTCTAACACCGGGTAATGTTTAACATAGTGCACAGAAACGTACATTAGTGCCAATTATAGTACTCAAGGATGGCGAGTCCGCACGGGAAGTTGAGAGCAAGCTGAGCGACCTAGGTGTTGAGTATAAGAGACTCACTGTCTACAATAAGCACATAATAGTTGCGTGGCCGGATTCGAAGCTTCGAAATGTAGATCTTGGACCTGCAGTACAGGCAGTCATATTCACTAAAACTCCATATATGCTCGTATCGAAGGAGTTCATTCAGGAGTCAAGCTTTGATTTTGGAAAAGTGAGAGTAGGTAAGGACATACTGATAGTGGCTGGCCCATGCGCTGTCGAGAGTGAGGAACAGATGCTTGAGACCGCAAAGGCTGTCAAGAAGGCAGGTGCCCACGCACTTCGTGGAGGAGCCTTCAAGCCCAGGACATCACCATACACATTCCAGGGACTGGGCGAGGAGGGCTTGAAGATACTCGCCAAGGCTAGAGAAGAGACAGGTCTTCCCGTCGTCACTGAGGCTATGGATACGAGACATGTGTCACTTGTAGCACAATACGCTGATGCCATTCAGATAGGTGCAAGAAATGCACAGAACTTCAATCTCCTGAAGGAGGTTGGGAAAGTTAGAAAACCCGTATTCCTGAAGAGGGGATTCGGCATGCTCATTGACGAGACCTTGCTTGCCGCGGAGTACATCGTGCTTGAGGGCAATGACCGTATTGCGATAGTTGAGCGTGGAATCAGGACATTTGAGAAAAGTACAAGATTTACACTCGACATAGCTGCAGTCCCTGTAATAAAAAGCAAGAGTCATCTGCCAGTGATCGTTGACCCGAGCCATCCTGCTGGCCGTAGAGATCTCGTGGAGCCACTTGCACTAGCTGCCATTGCGGCAGGTGCAGATGGTCTGCTCATAGAGGTTCACATAGAGCCAGAGCGAGCACTCTGCGATGCTGAACAGCAGTTGACTCCTGAACAGTTTTCTCAGCTCATGAGCAAGATTAGAAGACTCGCAGAGGTTCTTGGAAGAACCGTACCATAGAGGAAACAACATTTTCTATAATTCAAAATGTATATCTACACTACAATACTGTGGGACAAGTGGCCTCAGAGAGGTACGGAAACCCTGCACCTCTAGGCCTGGCAGGCTTCGGCTTGACCACAGTGTTGCTTAATCTGAACAATGCAGGTATCGTAACCTCGAGCACATTAACAATGTGCTACGGCTTCTTCTTTGGCGGCCTCGCACAGGTGCTGGCCGGCATACTGGAGTTCAGGAGAGGATCAACATTTGGCGGAACAGCATTTACAGGATACGGATTCTTCTGGATTGGACTGGCCCTAATGGTACTGCTGTGTGACTGGCTCAAGGTTGCTCCACCTCCCTCACCTCACGAGCTTGCTGCCTGGATGTTCATGTGGGGCATATTCACAGTATACTTAACGACCTGTGTCATGAAGACTGGGCCAAACGCTCTTCGTGTCGTATTCATAACGCTGACAATACTCTTCTTCACTCTCTCAGCAGCACTAGCTACGGGATCGCTGATCATACTGAGAATTGCAGGATATGACGGTATCATATGTGGACTTGCAGCAACATACACGTCTGCTGGATTGATAATAAACGAGATATATGGCAAACCTGTCGTACCCCTATGAGATAAACTTAAAAACTGCAGAATCTTCGGAACGTACGAAGACGCGGGCCCGTAGCTCAGCCTGGTAGAGCGCCCGGCTGATAACCGGGAGGTCCCGGGTTCAAATCCCGGCGGGCCCACCAATCTAAACCTAGTTCTATCTCAACAATCTGCTCTTTATCGTTGTGTAAAATTCGTCAGCTTAAAAGAACCTCATCAACAAAGCTCAGAAAGAGCCTGATTCATCACCAGGTACTTAACCTTAGAGATCTTAGTTTAAACTTTATTTTTCCATACTTGTGCCCATGGCTTCGCAGGTGTATGAGCTCATTAAGAAGAGTGTTAAGGAGCTCATTCTTACTGTACAGACAACACTGCCTGAAGATGTTAGGAAAATTCTAGAGTCACTCAGAAGTAGACTTAGTGACAAGTGTAGAATATTGATAGACTGCATGCTGAAAAATTGTGAGTTAGCTAAAACTGAAGCTAAGCCAATATGCCAGGATACTGGCACGCCACTCTTCTATCTCAGGATTGGTACAGGGTTCCAGCATGTTGTTAACTGGTGTAGATTACTGACAGAGGCATATGCAGAGGCTGTACAGGAGATTCCTCTCAGACCTAACGCTGTCGACCCTGTGACAAATAGGAACACTGGCACAGGCGTAGGCCTGGGCATACCTGTAATAGACGTGGAGTACGTAGACACGGACCATGTCGAGATATGGTACATTGCTAAGGGAGGGGGAAGCGAGCTTCCATGTAGAGCACTATGCACAATTCCGGAGAAAGGCTGGGAGAAGCTTCCAAAGATCGTCGAGAAACTTGTTGAGAAATATGGAAGATACATATGTCCTCCCGCAATTGTTGGCATCGGTATTGGAGCTACATTAGACTCTGCAGTGAAGTTAGCTAAGAAGGCCCTCTTTTTGAGAAAGATAGGTGAGAGAAATTCTATAGAAAAAATAGCAAAGCTCGAAGAATATCTCGTAGATTTACTGAATAGGAAGAACATTGGAATACAGGGACTTGGTGAAGGACCTACAATACTTGATGTACACATTGAGGTAGGGTGTAGACACCCAGCAACATTCTGTATTGCAGTGCTGTTCTGTTGCTGGGTTGTTAGAAGAGGACTACTGAGAATATATAATGACCTTAGAAAAGAAATTGTACTGTAAGAGATGTCTCACTTGGAGTCACCCCTAGATAATGATTTCCAAACTGATACTATGAAATCTACATTTAATGCAAAGTGTATACAACATAGTACAAACAGTGTTAATGCTAAATATAGATGAAGATCCTTCCAAGTACCCTTATCTAACCCAGCAAATTTAGCACCATGAAGACCTCCATGAACCCCATGAGGAAAACAAAGCCACAGAACTAGACCAGTCACAAGCACAGCAATGCCTAACACAGCCATCACTATGCTAAGTACAAAATTTGCAAGAGCCTTACCTCTGACCCTTGCCATAGTGTAATTTTCGAACTGTTACTGTTTAATAAGCAATGCGTGATGCTTAGAAGCTCGTAACTTCGAACTATGAGGATAGAAATAAATAACGACATAAAAATTTAGTGCAGAGACACCCTTGCAAAGAGGGGGCCGTAGTCTAGCCTGGTAGGATGCTCGGCTCGGGCCCGAGTGATCCCGGGTTCAAATCCCGGCGGCCCCACCATTTTGCTTTTCATACTGTACTAATGACGATATTTCTCTGTGAGTCTGCTGTAAAGTAGCTGTGTTAGCATTTCCTGAAAGGGATAAGGCTGAGAGCTCGGCATCACTACAAGCTGCTCGTTAACCATGTCAGGAAACGTACTTACCTGTAGGATTTAATGAGGAGGTTGGTGGCCATAGGCATTGTAGCTATGGTTGCTGTGCTCGTGCCGTTGAGCATATTGTTAGGAATACTAATTGACACATTACTATCACGTCTGGAACAATTTACCATGACACTATACAATGACAAACTTAGATAAGCCATTGGTTACTAAGGTCGAAAAGTGTATTATGAGGAAAAAAGAGATTACACATCTCTGACATATTTGCTGCGATTACCATGCAACACCAATATTATTGGTAAGGTATTACTAATTTTATTGTTCTAATTATCTATTCAATCGTCTGTTCAGATAAGTGTGAATTTAATCTGACGACACCGTAGTAGTGTGATAGTAGAAGGTGTAATGAATTAGATGGTTAAAGTATTTTAATTCTTACAGTGTCTATCTGTGCTAGATGATGAGTACCTGATGAACTGAGTGTTTGATGAATCGGCTTGGTACTGAACGTTGTGTCATTACTTTGTTGGAAGTCTAGTAGTGTTTGGATTGTGATGAGTTGTCCAGCATCTGAGCCATGGTCTGTGATGATACGGCCATGGCTGAGTTCTCATTGTGCTGTTGATATTACTCTATTGGCGTATTCTATAGCTCTTTCAATTAGTTCCTTGACTTTTCCTAGATAGTTTTCTGGTCTTATTTTTGATATTTCTTCGTCAGTCAAGTATTTTCTAACTTCTTGATCTTCTAGTAGAGCTTCCTGCAGTGTTTTTCCTTCAGAGTACTTTTTGGATATTCTACGGAGTATTTCATGTGCTTTTGCTCGTGGCATGCCTTTTTGTATTAATATGTTCATTACCATTTCTGTCAGTGTGTAGTTTTTCAATAGTTCTAAGTTCTTTCTTATGTTGTACTCATTTATTACTAGGTTCTTTAGAACTTTTATCATTGATTCGATCATTTCGTCCAGTATCAGGAATGCGTGTGGTATCAGTATTCTCTCACTGCTGCTGTTAGTTAAGTCACGCTCATGCCATAGTGGTATATTCTCGAGTGCTGTAATCACTAGACCGCGCAGTACTTTTGCGAGGCCACTGACCTTTTCTGAGGTTACTGGATTTGCCTTGTGTGGCATTGCAGAGCTGCCAACACGTTCGAAGCCTTCGTATAGTTCGCCAATTTCAGGTCTTGAAAGTTCTCTGATCTCAAGTGCCAGTCTATCAAGCTGTGAGCCTATTATTGCTAGTACAGAGATCAGATATGCGAATCCGTCACGTGGAGCAACTTGTGTAGATATTGCATGCGGCTCCAGGCCAAGACGTTTGAGTGTTCGTGCCTCAACTTCGAGGCCTTTGTCACCCCATGCGGCCATTGTGCCTACGGCGCCGGAGATCTTTCCTCTAACGACAAGCTTCTCCGCATGTAGTAACATTTCAAGTCCACGTGCAAGCTCGTACACGTAGTTCGCAAACTTGAAGCCCAGCGTTATTGGAAGTGCGTGCTGTCCATGTGTTCTACCTATCATCACTAGGTCAGAGAACTTTCTAGCCTTGTCGATCAGCTCCTGTATTAACTGTATGAGCTTACGCTTTAGCACCCCTATGGCTTCTCTGAAGATCAGTGCCCACGCAGTGTCCACAATGTCGTAACTTGTCGCTCCGTAGTGTACAAATCTGCAACCTGACTTCTCCTCAAGCAGAAAGGCTAGGCTTGCAATGTCATGGCCAGTCTTCTTCTCCATCTCGTACATTTCTTCCGGAGAGACCTCTGCCCTCGATACCTTCTCACAGGACCCAGGTTCTGCAATCCCAACTTCCTCTAAGGCACACACAAGCGCGCGCTCGACCTCGATGTATTTCCTGACAATGTTCTCCACCTGGAAGATTTTCCTCATTTCTTCACTTCCGTAACGCCAGTCCAGTGGACAGACGTACTTCACAAAAATCTCCACTGCTGGAGTGTTGATTAGCATTAAGCAGCACTGCCTATTTTAAAAAGAGAAAGAGATTTGTAAAGTACTAACCTGCACATACATGAGTCCGCCTCCCAATAAATAAAATGTAGAAATACTAACAATACAAACAGAAGTCATGAAGTGCGAAACCCGAACAATACCCCCTTCATCACTTCCCAACTCTGCCCGTCACATAATAACCTACCTGAAGGTGCGTCATCTCGTTGACTGTGTCGACAATGTCACCTTCCGAGACCTTGTCCAGGGAACAGGTCTCTCACCTCGAACAGTCAGGAAAGCCCTTGCAATCCTCAAGAATTTAGGAATAATCAAGGTTTCTCGCGACTTTAAGCAGGGCAGAAGACATCTTTATCAGCTGAACTTCAGGAAGCTCTGTGAGATATTTCCAGAAGATAAGCCCGTCTCAGAGGGTTTGTACCTTATAGATATAGGTATAGGTCTACGTAAGTTCTTGAGTCCTAAAGCGATAGCTGTAATCTCTTGTGCAGACGTCGTGTACTACACAGATAATGTTCCATTTCAGGTACTTGATCTGATTCCTGAACGTGCCATGATGATACAGATAGGGAACACAGTTCCATCACTCGATCTTGCGAAGACGAGAGTCGTCGCTGTGCTCTTTGATGGAATTCTCGATAGGGAACTTATTCAACGTTTCTTATCAAATGTTAACGGATCTCTGAGAGTCAACTGCATTTCCTGCACATCTCCAATAATGTATGCTGCTCAGCTTCTTGAATGTGGTAAATGTTGTAAAGTTCTATTCAAGAGATCTCCGATATTTATTGAGCTCTACGTCAGGAGAGGGGCCTCATACATCGTTGGTGACGTTGTGAAATGCATTAAGGTCATGGTAGAGCGCAGGGATGAGGCATATGTTCTACATGTCACAGACTCGGACGTCGAGGAGGTTAAGCAGACAGGGATTGGGAGCGATGTTGCGTATGTAGTGTATGTTAGAAGATAAGATAATTAGTTTAAATTGTCTCGTATCACGTAGACTCTTGAGGCCCAATGGGCGTGACCGTAATCGTCGGGGGCGCGTTTGGGGATGAAGGCAAGGGTAAAGTAGCAGCATACCTAGCACTGGCTGATAAGCCAGAGGCAGCTGTCAGGACTGGTGCAGTAAATGCAGGTCATACAGTGACCTACCGTGGAAGAACGTGGAAGCTTAGAACCATATCAACAGCATTTGTATGCAAGACGACTAAGATCTTTGTCCCACCCGGCGCCTTAACGAGGATTGACATATTCCTGAAGGAGGTCGAGGAGACGGAGACTCGTGGAAGAGTGTGGATTGATGAGAAGACAGGCATCATAGAGGATAGACACGTAAAGATGGAGCGCGAGAACGAGTACCTGATGAAGGTGATAGGCTCCACAGGTCAGGGGGTTGGTGCAGCAATGATGGAACGTGTGCTACGTGTGCTTAAGCTGGCACGAGACTTCCCTGAGCTAAAAGAGTACGTTACCGATACCGTAGCCAAGATTCACGAGATAATTGATAGAGGGGGACTTGTGCTGATAGAGGGTACTCAGGGAACATTCCTGAGCCTCTACCATGGCACGTACCCATATGTGACTAGCCGTGATGTGACTGCCTCAGGAATATTGAGTGAGGTGGGGATAGGGCCAAAGAAAGTCACGGACGTGGTCCTTGTCTTCAAGGCCTACTGGACGAGGGTCGGCGCTGGTGAGCTACCTGGTGAGCTACCTCCAGAGGAAGCTGCTAAGCGAGGATGGATCGAGTACGGTACAGTAACAGGAAGACCTAGGAGAGTGGCTCCATTCAACGTGGAGTGGGCTCGACGTGCAATTATGCTGAACTCGCCTACTCAGATAGCGATAACTAAGCTCGATGCACTATTTCCGGAGGCGAGAGGCAAGAGGAGATGGGATGAGCTGCCTCCAGAGGCTAGAAAGTGGATAGAGGATCTCGAGGAGAAGCTGAAGGTTCCAATAACGTTAATTGGAACAGGCGAGGAGGCTGAAGACATGGTTGACCGCAGACGCGACATCTTTGGCCCCCAGTAGGTAGGGAGTCAAGTTTTCACTTCTGAAAAATTCTTAAATCTTAGAAGTATTACATACAACGCACGGTCACTACGTGGAGTGTGATGTAGCAATAATAGGCGCCGGTCCAGCAGGGCTATTCGCAGCATATGAGCTATGTACAAACTTAGAGAAAGCTAACAGGAGACTTAAGATCCTGTTAATAGACAAAGGTAAACGTGCCCTCGAAAGGCAGTGCTTCCTGAAAACTAGAGGAAAATGCATGCACTGCAAGCCATGTAACATCATGTGTGGCATAGGTGGTGCAGGCACACTTAGCAGCGGCACAATCAATCTGAGACCTGACGTTGGTGGCGAACTTCACGAACTTGTTGGAAGCTGGGATTTAGCTGAGAGAATTGTTCAGTACATAGATTCAGTATTTGTAAAATTTGGAGCACCCGACAGAATATTTGACCCTAGTTCAGATGAATTCCGTGAGCTTCAACGCAAGTTTGTTAAAGTCGGTGCACAGCTTGTACGAATAAGACAGAGACACATCGGTACAGATAATACCCCAAGAGTTATAGAAAACATGACTAGATACATTGAGGAAAGAGGCGTCACAGTTGCAACTCAGACAGAGGTATACTATTTTGAGAAGAAAGGTGAGAAAATTGTACTGCATACAAATAGAGGTGAAGTTTATTGTAAAGTCCTCCTAGTCGCACCTGGCCGTGCAGGTGCTGAGTGGTTTAAGGAAGTTGCAAAGAAGGTAGGCATTGAGCTTGAGCCTAACCCACTGGATATTGGTGTACGTGTCGAAGTTCCCTACTACGTTATGGAGCCTCTAACGAAATTCTTCTTCGACCCAAAGATAATAATATACACGAAGACTTACGATGACAAGGTTAGAACATTCTGTACAAATCCTGGAGGATTCGTAATTAGAGAAAACTATGATGATGGCACCGTAGGTGTAAATGGAGAAACTTACACTGACAGAAAGTCGAGAAATACGAACTTTGCACTTCTTGTTAGTCTAAAGCTGACAGACCCTCTCAGCGACACCATAGAGTATGGCAAGGCCATTGCCAGGATGGTTACGAAGCTTGGAGATGGCAAACCCATTGTTCAGCGTCTAGGTGACCTTAGAGTTGGCAGAAGATCAACATGGGACAGAATTAGAAGAAGCATCGTTGAGCCAACTCTGAAGGATGTAGCACCTGGAGACATTGCTCTTGCTTTACCTCACAGAATAGTTACAGACCTTCTGGAGGCACTTGATAGGATAGATGAGGTCATACCGGGAGTTGCGTCAAGTCACACTCTCCTCTATGCTCCTGAAATAAAGTACTACAGTATGAGAGCTGTCGTCAATAGGTACATGGAGACAACTGTCGAGAACATATTTGCAGCAGGTGATGGTGCAGGTCTCTCACGTGGAATAAACATCGCAGCCTCAACAGGAGTCATAGCTGCATGGGGAATATTGAGGAAATTTGGAATAGAGGTAACTAATCCGCTCTTTGAAGAGTACGAGAAGTTAAGTGCCGGAGAGTAGAGTGACTTAAAAAGGGGCTATAGCACCACATGATTGACAATGCCAAGCTCAAGACCCCCTACTGGCCCAACAAATGAGAGGCTAAGGATGCTGATAAGATTCCTGAGGAAGGCTGCTAAGGAGAATAAGGCTAGAATCTGGAAGTACGTAGCTGAGCTGCTGGAAAGACCTAGAAGAAAGAGAATCGTTGTGAACGTTGGAAAGTTAGAGAGGCTATGCAATGATGGCGACATGGTAGTCATTCCAGGCAAGCTTCTTGGAGATGGTGTGCTAACGAAGAAGGTCATCGTAGCTGCATACGCATTCTCAAAATCCGCCTATGAGAAAGTTGTACGCGCTGGAGGTAAGCCAATATCAATACCTGAGCTTGTTAGAATGAATCCGAAGGGCAGTAATGTTAAGATAATAATATGATCGTTTGACACCCCTTGCGAAATGTATAATATCGTACTCAGCGGACTTGCAATATTATTAGCAGCTATCTTAGTAATCTTTGGAGGCTTACTCTTCACAAATTCTATAGAGTTTCTAGCTTCAAAATATAGAATTGGCCAGACACTTGTTGGAGCTGTAATATCGCCAATACTGACATCATTACCTGAGTTAACTGTCATAATTGTTGCCTTAGCTCACGGAGGTTTACAAGGTTCTGAAATTAGTATTGGAACAATAATTGGAGAGCCCTTCATGGCTTCTACAATAGTTTACCCATTAATTATTCTTTCAAGCTTTCTAGGATATTTAAAAGGTAGAAGAGAGAGTCCTGTCCTTAGACCTAGTAGAGATCTTTATCTTCCGTTTCTAGTATTTTCAATTCTATTTCCGCTTATACTTGTTCCAGTCTTCATACGATGCTGCTACCTTAAGTACGTATTTGCCGTACTCATGCTTGTTTCATATTTCGTATATGTATACAATGTTGCTAGAAGAGGGAAGTCGGAGCTTTTTGAGGAGAGTATCGAGGATTTTCTCTTCGCTAAGATCTTTGGATACCACATATGTTTTGCATTTATTCAACTGGCAATATCTGTACTATTAATATATGTGGGATCCGAGGGACTTGTGAAGGGTCTTATTGCTCTCTCGCAGCAGTTTCATATTGATGCTCAGACTCTCTCAATAATAATTGTCCCATCTGTTGCAGCTCTTCCTGAATCTGTTGTCGGTCTTGTGTGGGCTTATCGAGGTCGTGATACTTTAGCATTGGCTTCTGTTGTTGGAGAGAAGATTCTCTATTCGACATTTTATCCAAGTGTTGGAATGTTTGTAACCGAGTGGTATCTTAATACTGAGGCTCTGTTCTGTGTATTGTTTACAACGTTTATTTCAATATTGATGCTTATGTACATTCTCAGACAGCGTATCGGGTATGAGATGGCGCTGATAGGCCTTTCAGGATATGTGGCGTACTGTTTAACAGCGTTTCACGTCTTGTAGAATTTGCCGTGAGATACACAGAGCTCGCTAAGCTTAAGGCAAGAGCTGTAGTACTTGCAGAAGGAAAGCTTGGAGAGCTAACAGGAAAGACATGTAACATCCTGGTGATGTACAGCGGCTGGCGCAGAGTACATGTCCGCTATGTCATTGACTCAAGATATGCAGGTAGAGACGCCGGTGAAGTTCTTGGACTTGGTAGGCTTGGCATACCCGTAGTTGCGAAACTTGAAGAGGCTATCAGAGATGTAGACACTCTCATAGTTGGCATTTCTCCTGTAGGCGGTAGATTACCTGAACATTACAGAGCCATCATAAGAGACGCAATCAAGCATGGACTTAACGTGTGGAGTGGACTTCATGTGCTTCTCAGTGAGGATCCTGAATTCAGGGAACTTGCAAGAGAGCATAATGTAACAATTGTCGACTTCAGGAAACCTCCACCTGATCTGAGGATCTGGGATGGCTCTGTGCTAAGGACCAGATGTGCTCGCGTTCTTGTTGCTGGCACAGACTGCTCAGTAGGTAAGAACGTGACGAGTATAGAGATCGTTAAGGAGCTAGAGAAAAGGAGACTTAATGTAGGACTAGTTGGGACAGGACAGACAATGCTCATGGTTGGTGCAGACGCTGGAACTGTAGTCGATGCTGTTCCTGCAGACTTTGTTCCAGGAGAAGTTGAGAAGCACATAGTTGACCTGGACAACCTTGGAAAGAACATCGTAGTCATTGAGGGACAAGCTGCGCTACTTCATCCTGCATATTCTCAAGTAACGCTCGGAATATATTACGGATCAATGCCTCACGTTGTCGTACTCTGTCACGATCCTTGGCGAAAAACTAGAGAAAGTTTCGATGATTTACCAATGCCGGACCTTGGACAGGAGATAAAGGCAATAAAGGCGCACCTTCCTGATGTTATTATAGCTGCCATATCAGTAATGGGTATGAACAAGCGAGATGATGAAGTTCAAGAGATGTGCCACGAGATAGAGAGGAGGTATAACATTCCTGCAGCTGACCCAAGAAGAGACTGCTCAAAGATTGTTGACTCAATACTAGATTCGCTACGTAGACTCTCCCTAGCCTAGCTCAGGATCATCTATCCTGATTCCAAGTCCAGGATCCTTTGGAAGAATAATCCTTGGCCCATCATACGTTACGCCACCCTGAATCTTTATCGACGTATCCTTTGCCAATAGTGGTGAGTCAAGGTCAACATACTCGACATCTAGTGCCGCGGCGAGTGCTGCAGCTGCCGTTATGCTAACCTTTGTCTCTAACATGCATCCGACCATGAGCTCCATGTTGAATGCACGTGCAGTATAGCCTAGCTGAAGTGCTGGGAATATTCCGCCACACTTCATCAGCTTTATGTTTACGCCATCCTGAAATCCGAGCTGGATGAGGTTCCTGAGATCGTGAATATCGAAGACAGATTCGTCCAGTATGATAGGTACCTTACACACCTTGGATAAGTGTACGATATCACTGTACTGCTTCCTAGGCAATGGCTGTTCAATTAGTTGTATATTAAGCTTATATAAATCCTCAAGTATTTTCAACACGTTCTTAATACTTTTCCAGCCTTGATTCACATCAATTCTAATTATTACATGCTCAGGAATGTTCTGCCTCAAGATCTTTAGACGCTCAACATCTCTAGAAGGATCTTCACCAACTTTTATCTTCAGTATGTTAAAGTTCTTTGAAACGTACATTTTTGCTTCTTGAAGCATGTATTCGGTATCTCCAAGGCTTACCGTGATATCTGTTAAAAGTGTATCATTTTCAGCTCCTAAAAATCTCCACAATGGGATTCCGAATTCACGTGTCTTCAAGTCGTACATAGCTATGTCAAGTGCAGCCTTCGCTTCAGGTACTGCAACGTTCAGCTGTTGTAAATATTTGTGAAGCTTCTTTATATCGTAAGGTGTTAATTCTCTAATGAAGTGTCTAGCTCTGTCTAGAACATCAATACATGCTTGAGGTGTTGTACCTGTTATTCTTGGTGACGGACTTGCCTCACCATACCCTACTTGACCACGTTTGTCGATCACTGCCACTACTATAGACTTGCCATAGCTTTCCTCACCCAGCGCGGTCCTGAACGTTCTGTGTAAAGTTATTGTACACTCTTTGAATCTTATTTCTGATATGTTAAACGACACAGAATCTCTTACGAAAAATTTCTTAAAATATACTGCCACTTACTGTCGTATAGTGCTAAGCTGTGATGAGGGTGCGGTCAGTGGACCCGCCACAGATAGATGAAGAAGCTAGACTACGCTGAGCATAAGTGAGACCGCATGAAGAAGCAACGCCAGCACTATGAATATGGTATTCGTCAATGCCACAGACAGTGTGGCGGTTCTTAAATCTGTATTTGTATACACTGTCGTAATATACGTCAAGTATGGTATTGATAATATCATAAGTACTGAAAATAGATACACATTCTGGAAAGATCTTGGGAAAATTACTGACAGTGTTAAAAACATCATTAAATTTCCAGCTACTATTAGACAATCTTGGATTCTTAATTTTATTGATGATAATTTATATGTCACTAATCCAAATACAATTGAATAGACCAGCTGCCAGAGGCCCAGTACTATGAACAGGAAAATTGCATATGCCAATATTGGCTGTTCAGGATGTACCACGAGCAATGCAAATACGTGTACCGGCAGACCAAGTATCCCAAGAAGTGTCAGGACTCTCGTTACTTGTGCCATATGGTGTTTCCTCTACAGTCCATCGCTACTACTATGGGTCCAAAGTTTTCTACCTCAAAGAACCACATAGCCTCTGGAATGCCGAGTTCCTCTAAGAAGTACACGTTTACTACACGTTTAACGCACTTTGCAGCAACTATTCCACACCCACCTGGGAAGATACCATATGCACAGCAGTAACGTTTCAGTGCGTTCAGCGTCCTCTTGCCCATTCCACCTTTTCCAACTATCAGTTTGACCCCCGTGAGCTGTATGAACTCTGGTTCCAGATCCTCCATCCTGATGCTGGTGGTAGGTCCTGCAGCAATGACTTCCCAAGTGTTGTTCTTCCTCTTAGCAACAGGACCTGCATGATATAATACAAGCCCCTTCAGGAATCCTTGCGAAAGCTGACCATTCTTAACCTTCTCAATAACTAACCTGTGAGTCAAGTCACGTGCCGTGACGATTATTCCTGTAACATACACGATGTCACCGACGTTAAGTCTCTGTATGTCCTCATCAGATATGGGGGTTCTCAGGTAATGTACATGCACAGTGTAGACTTGAGCAACATGACTTTATCTACTACTCCCTAGTTGTCTCTACATAAGTAGCGATGAGGTACATAGTGATTGATCTGTTCTGCGGTGCGGGAGGATTCAGCCGAGGATTTCAGGAGGCAGGTTTCGTAATAAAGCTTGGAATAGACAATGACATTAACTGTGTCCGAACGTTCAGCTACAACTTCAGGACAGCAGTAGCACTGTGTGAAGATATAAGGAACGTGACAGGACGCGATATCCTGAAATACGTTGGAGAGCGTCCTCATGTCGTAATTGGTGGAAGTCCATGTGAGCCTTTCACTGCTGTAAATCCGAGGAGATTGCCTGACCCTCTCGATAGACTGTACGTAGACGAGCTTGGCCAGCTCACACTCCACTTCATTAGGCTTGTAGGTGAGCTTCAGCCAGAGGTTTTCGTACTTGAGAATGTTCCAGGTCTAGCAAAGGAGCCTCTTCGATCAGCTATTGAGGAGGAGTTTCGAAGAGTAGGATATTCAAAAGTATATTTCAACATATTGAAAGCCGAAGATTATGGAAATCCAAGTGTTAGAAAAAGAGTATTCATCAGTAATATAGAACTCAAACCTAGGAAATGGAAACGTAATGTCACAGTGCGCGAAGCACTTGCGAACCTTCCTCCCCCGGGCTCTGGCCTGGTGCCGAATCACGATGTTCCCTATCTGAATGAGAAGAAGCTGAAGAAGATAAGACAGCTGAGATGGGGTGAGGCACTGTACAAATTTGTTGGATCAGATGGAAATCTCTATGTTAACTACTTTCGACTACATCCTGATAAACTTGCGCCAACTGTGATGGGTTCCTCAAGGTTTGTCCATCCGTTCGAGGACCGCATACTCACAGTACGTGAACAAGCCCGACTTCAGGGATTTCCTGATGATCATGTGTTCTTTGGGCCTAGAGATGCGCAGTACAATCAGGTAGGTGAGGCTGTTCCGGTACCCCTTGCACGTGCAATTGCTGAGTGTGTAAAAGAGTACCTTAAGTCGAGAGGCATCTAACTGTTTCAGGAAGTGCTTACCATTTAACTGAGCGTTTAAATTGAACGAGGAAAATTCTTTAATTTGTCCAGCGTGTATATTATGGGGGATCCAGTATCGTAATCTACGTATCACCTGAGAAGAAAGCAGCAGAGAAGTCTCTTGCAGCCGTGTTAAAAGAGTTAATGCTTCGAGAGCTCATAGATGGAGAAGCAATAATAGGAGCAGTGGTGCTAGACTCATCAGGATCGCCAATAGTTCACCATCTACCAAATACCCTGACAATGAAGTCAATAAGAAACCTGACTCCAGTAATCGAGATGGTAGAGCATGCCAAGAAGATAACAGATGACCTACTAGGAAAGTTCAACTACCTTGTGCTGCACTTCGCAAACTTCAAGATTGCATTCTTTGACGTAAATGGAAAAGGCACACTAATAGTGTTCCTGAACCCAGTGTGGCACGTTGAGAACCTGATGACGAAGATAAGACAGTTCATAGTTAAATTAGCAAGATATATCTAGAAACAGAAACTGAAGTCATTAATAACCTCTATAGAATTGTTAAAATAATATTCTCCTACACAGGAAGCGACCGAACTTGTACTTTCTTCCTACTTCTGAATCTTTCCTCTTCCAAGTCTCTCATGTGCTCTAGCGAGCTCGTTACGGGCCAGTGCAATTGTTAAATTAAGCTCTCCTGCAAGTACAGCAGCAGCAACAATCTCAGCGAATTTGAGGGCATTTGTGCCTGGTGGCTCGCCTGGCCCTGCAACGCCCATTATTTTGAGTGCCTCTTGCTGTGTTGGTAATCTTGTTCCACCTCCTACAGTGCCAACCTCAAGACTTGGCAATGTCACAGAGAAGTATAGGTCACCTTTCTCAGTGACTTCAGCCCATGTGAAGCCCATGC
>CAYPXK010000075.1:0-3051 GCA_964414695.1 uncultured Thermoproteaceae archaeon
TTTCAGAGTAACTACCAGATTTTTGCCTTACCTACGGGCTGCGATATTCATGTTAAGAAGGATTAATAATACTGATGTACTCCTGATAACGATAAGAGTCACTGGAAGTTTAAGAAAGGTTAAGGCTCAAGCCAGGTCCATACCTTCACCTCTCAAAGTATGACAGATCAGGTACACCACGTTTGTAAAATGTATAAACCACAAACTCTAGCCACTTTCTTCTAAGTTCTCTAATAACGTATCTGTCCTCAGTTAGTATATATAGAAAGTGTTCTAAGTCACCGGGACATCGAATATCGCTTACCTTATTAACAACATTGGTTACAAATACTGTTAAACCCTCGATTTCTAATGCTTGATTTAAGAGAATATCAAAACTTTTCAATTTTCTATACTCGTATAAAACTGAGTAATCTACAAGTATTTCAAGAGCTTTGCCTTCAATAGCCATTATCTTAAGTTGGTCTTTCGAAGGTATTGCGTCTCTTTCATGAGCGTATACTGTTACAATATCTACACTCGGCGTTCTTATGAGTTTGTTCAATATAAACCTATCTTCCGGTCTAACGGATATGATATCATACCGCTGTAGTGCACTGCTCCTATATTTTTTTAATTCCCTTCCACTTACACAAAGTTTTGACAATAGTAGCGAGCGTTTAACTCTGTCTTGAATTTGAGAAACTTCTCTTATAGTTTTATTAACGATCGCAATTATGTCGTATCCTATGTTGTCCATTATATTTAGTATCCTTACCAAAGATTCGTTATCTGAAACACTTACATGAAGACATATGTATGCTCGATCCAGTATCTTTATTGGCTGCATTGTTGTAAGCAGCGATCCTCTAATATTTTTAATAATCCTTCCTTTAAGACTTTTCTTACAATTCTTGCTTTTATTCTCACGACATCGTCGTTTATATCGTCAAGTATTAGTTGATCTTCTATTAGTGCTTGCTTATTTACTCTTATATATAAATTACCTGCCTTATCGAGTCTCTGTTCAATAGTCTTTGCTAGTTCGTGAAAGTTTTTTAGTTTACATGATACGTTCAGTAATATTCGTTCTGCTAGTGCTTCATTGTCTACAAAAATCTTTACCCTTACTATCGGGTTTCCAAAAGTTCCCCACAGTACTTCAAATATTATTGGTACTTCCTCTCCCTGAAGTATATTTCTTCGTATTGCCTCCACTATCTTGTCTATGGACTCTGTTGCGTGTACATACGTTTCAATTTCTACGAATCTCACAAGTTCTGTCGACATTTAGTTGCCCATTAGGAGGGACTGAATCTTGTTAAATATTTCATAGGCTGTGTTTCTCTTATACTCGCTAAGTAGCTCTCTTAACTTCTTGACTTTCTCTTCATCGAGATCCAAGGTCTCTCTAACATATTTAGCAACATCACCTGGGCCAAGAACAAGTGCATTGAGTACCTGAGTCAGGTTTTTACGCTTACCCTGAGGTTCCAGACTGCTTGTCTCGAAGTCTATGATGTGAGCCTTACCGTTCTCATCAACTAATATGTGTTCTCTTGGCCTTGAAAGTTCGTCATGCACTATTCCACAGACGTCTAGTCTGTAGCACTGTTCTAGCACATCTGTAACGAATCTGCGAACTACATCACGTGGAGGTCTCTTAGCAATCCATCTATCGAGAGGCTCGCCCTTAATGTACTCTAGTACAAGCACGTGTCTCGTAAAGGTGAACAGTCTTGGACCTACGTTCACTGTATTTGCCTTTATCAATACCTTTGCTTCGTGAAGAAGATCTTTCCTCGATGCGTCAGGCCTAAGTATCTTGCAGACGCAGTCATAGTAGCTCAGTAGCTTCGCCTTCACAACAACGCTATTCTGACCTTTACCGACAACGTAGACATTTGTATGCAGCTGTATGGGTCCCTCGTTGTATAGCTCAGTTATGCCTAACAGCTCAAGTTCCTGTAATATTTTCTCTATGTACTCCTTAGAGGCGTTGAATGCTTGTAGAATCTTCGTTAAGAGATCTATCATCGTGTGAATGCAAAAAACTGGCACCACTAAAGAAACTTAGATGATGTATAAGCAGGCCTCTGAAGATCGTGATGAGAGCCTGGGCGCTGATAAGCTAAGAGATGTATGCAATAGACTTAGACATGTGTACCGCTACATTCTTCTTCTTCAGGACCCTTATAGTGAGTACTTCTCACGCGGTCTATTGAACAGTGAGGGTTTAACACTTCTTATGAACATCATTAGACAAATTGTGGATATTTTTCCACAAGAAACGAAACTGCTGAAAAACTGTTTAAGAGATAGGACTTATGAAAATGTTAACAAGTACCTGAGTATACTCAGGGAGAAGCTTGAACAGGAATGCAATTTTGAAGAAGATACTGAGGATCGCGAGGCTCTGCGCACAGTATACAGATCTACTAGCTGGCTCCGTTCAGGAGAGGGAATTTATCCATGAGCTACTAAAAGAGCTCGACAATCCTCTACTTACATTCCATCTGCATCCTGTCACAGTGCTGTCGTGGAAAGATAAGTACACCTACATCGAGGTGGATAATGAGTACTATCCTGCACTTTCACTTCCATATTCGAAGGGCGGTTTTGCTGAAGGTAGAATAGTCACAAATTTAGAGAATGCCTCAAGTGACTGCATACTTGTAATAGACTATCCGAAAGATGTTGATGATGCTAAGTTCATAGTTCAGCAAGCACTTAGTAAAAATGTTGCAGGTGTAATATTTGTTGATAAGGAAAATACATTTAGAAGAATAGTTGTTTCAAAAAGCAGAAGCTACACAAGACATAGCGATGCGCCAGTACCTATACCTGTAGTCTCAGTATCTAGAAAGATAGGAGAGTTATTGAGAAAGAAGGAGAATAAAAAAGTAAGAATATTTTCCGAAGTGAAATACGAATACTCTATTGGTTACAATGTTGAGGTTATAATAAGCGAGGCCGAGAAAAATATACTAATATCGGCACACTTTGATCACTGGCTTAACTGTCTATTAGATAATGCTCTCGGAGTTGGAGTAGCGGCAGCATTAATAGATA
>CAYPXK010000076.1:0-4185 GCA_964414695.1 uncultured Thermoproteaceae archaeon
CGTCACATGTGTATGATAGCAATTTAGTTAGTGTTAACATTTTAGCCATTGTGAAGTTTCTAGAAAATTCGAGTACGTCTACTCTCCTTCTTCTAAGTACGTTAAGTGTCTGTCTTAATATTCTACTGTACGTTATTAAGATTTCGTCTATTGAAGAAGCTTTCTGTAGATCTCTGATATATGATATGGGTACAGCTGTGAATGCATCGTAAAGATCTCTCAAGGTAACCATTCCAACAGTTCTCCCTGCGTCATTAACTATTATCATATGTTTGATACCGTAGAACAGCATTTTCTCAAGTGCAACACTTACACTATCATTCTCGTTGGAAACTATCAAATTTTTTGTTGCTACATCGCCTAGTTTCTTATCTAAGTTTTCTCCATATGCACTGAATTTCCTCAAATCAGTATCAGTTATTATTCCTATAGGTTTTCTATTGTTATCAACAACTATTATTGAACTAACATTGTGCTCAGCCATTATCTTTGCCGCATCCCTGATTGTTAAATCTGGGCTGACTGTTATAGGCAGCTTTCTTATAAAATACTTCACGGGAACATCGTGGATCTCCACTTTTGGTACTCTTAGAGAATCCTTTATCTTAAGAAGTGTCTCATTATCGAATATTTTTTCTGCAATCTCCTCACTTGTTTCTATTAAAGTACAAGATGAGGACACACATATTGCCTTCTTCTCATTATCTATGTAAAGTACGTCGCCTGCAGTAAATAGGGAGTTATTTAATTCTAAGATTCCGTAAAGTATTGCTACGATAGTATTTTTGTGAAGTGCATATTCGTCTTTCTTCTTGAGTTCTATCTTTTGCGAGGACTTACAGAGCTCGGCTAGTTTTTCTGGCTCTGTCTTTATACCCCATATTGATAGTACTATTCCAAGTGTATTACACGTCACGTTACGTCGATTTTAGAGCTTGAGTAACCATGTTTAGAAATCTTTTTACATCGCTCATCGAGGGTGCGATAGGGGATCCGACTGTCACGTTTATATTCAAGGATTTTGTAATGTCTAGCAGTCTTTCCACGCAATCTTTGAAAGTTCCTGTTATTGATAATAGTTCGATGAGGTCATCTGTGACGTATTCGATCGCTCTCTTGATTCCTCCTTCCTGAAAGGCCTTCCTTATTTGAGATACAGCATCCTCTATACCGAGCTTAGCCAGATATTCATCAGGTAGTCCAGCTGCAATAAACGCAACATAGGGCTTAACCAGCTGTTTAGCCTTTTCAACATCTTCAGATGCTGATACACAGGTATGTGCAACAATGTCTAAGTCATCAGGATTACGTGAGGCGTTTTGTGCACCTTCCTTAACCTTGTCTATCATCAGTTTCAGAAGCTCCTTATTTGACGCGTTTAGCAGTACACCGTCAGCAAGCTGACCAGCAAGTATGAGCGTCTTTGTTGCTTGTGCACCAACATAAATTCTCACAGGCTTTGAAGTGTAGTACATTTTTGCATTTCTAATTTGAAATATCTCACCTTGAAAAGTGACTTTCTTGCCCTGTGTAAGCTCCCGAATAATTAATATCGCTTCTTTAAGCCTTGTCAATGCTTTCTCTCGTCTTATGCCAATTAACTCAAGCGTTGTTCTATCTCCTGCACCAATCCCTAGGTTAAATCTGCCATTTGTGACTTCCTGAAGACTTAGTGCAAGAGAGGCAATGTACGCAGGATGTATGATGTAGGGATTTGTGACTCCAACACCTATCTCGATTCTGGAAGTGTTGAGACCGACGGCACATGCCGTGATGTAGGGATTCCTGTTAAAGAAGTGGTCTGTGAACCATACCTGGTCTATTCCTATGCCTTCAAGCTCTTTAACAAGCTGTATAAGTTCATTAATCGGATATTGAGGTACAAGTTCTACGCCTACCCTAATCATATGTGTACCTCATTGTACAGAATTTAAGACAATATCAATGTTAGTAAATTAACGACCAGCACACTTCGTAAGTTCGTCATATATTACTCTGAGTGCCTTATCCCACACACCTAGCTCAAGCGTAGGAAAGGAGTAAGTGGCATTCTCGCAGTAGTACCTATCTATGTTCAGTATAGTTAACTCTGGAAGATAGTGACGTATTGCAGACGTCACCTGCTTAAGAACATCTTCGCGATGTCCAATGGTTATCAGCAGATCGCTTTTCCTAACTTCAGGAAACTTTCCAAGTTCACATAACTTAAATGCAAACTCAATTAAGTTACAGCCAATTACGCAGGGTATCTTGTTCCGGAGTACCTTCTCAGAAATTAGAGAAGCAATTACTATACAATGCTTTACCTCGACAAGTTTTTGAATAAACTCTACGAGATCAACTCTGGGAAGTTTTAATTCTGTTAGCATTGAACCTACTATAACAGATATTCTCTTAGCCTTCCTTATCATGTATGCAGCTCTTCTGGGAGGTATAATTATTGCGTATTTTCTTACAAGTTTTCTGTAAAATGCTATGCCAGTCCGAATTCTCCTTCTATAGTCATCTATTCTTATCATAATTATCTCCTATACTTCCTATACACTTTCTCTAATAACGTTATGTCTGTCGGTACATGCTCCAGAGGTTTCCATCCTACCTCCTTTAGATACTCCATAACTTCGTCTCTGTAGATCATTGGTATATCTGCCTCAGTTCTAACATATAGATGTAGATCTGGAGGTAACTTTCCGAAGAATTTTTTGTAAAGTTCTATATAGTGCGTAAGCTTTATTGAACGTCCTTTAGTTGTGTCACTTGGTCTCATACATAGTTTAACTGCCATGACCATGCACTCCTCGTATGTCTCTGCAATATACAGAAGGTGACTTGGTGTTGGTCCCACGTACACTTTTTCTCCGCTCCTCATGTCTATTACTTTCCATTTCTCCTTGTCCTCCTCATCTCCTAGGAGCACTCTCATGTACTTGCTGCCGTGTGGCCCTACTATGACGGGAATTCCTAGCCTATTGAACCCTGTGATTATGGATTTAGCCTTCTGACTCATTATGCCCCACACAATTCCGCATGCTCCAACTCTATTCAGGATGTAGTCTGCTATTTCCTCATAATTTGCTGCTATCTGTCGGCCGCCGAATATTGCTGCTATCTTAACTGCTGCACCTGCTATGTGCGCATTTGCTAGACATGGCCCTACGTTTACTATGCATCCACGGTCAAAAGCATCGTAGAACTCCTCGTAAGGTGTCTGTCCGTCCTCATTCTTGTACATTGCTATTGCCATTGCTGCACATCCTGATGCTACTACTATAAATCCTCTCCTAGCAAACTCACGCGCCATCAGTGCAACTTCCGTGGGTCCACGAGGCCATGCAGCACATCCTGCAAATGCTATTACACCTGGTATCTCTCCAAATACGATGTCCTTACCTACGTTACGTATTTCGACATCTCTTATAGGTCCTCTGCCTATCCTTATTTTGTACCTCTCCTGAAATCCTTGCACATTAAGGTAGGCCATCTCAATGAGCGTCAGGATAGGTATGCCTCTTGGACATACATCTTCGCATCTTACACATCCCAGACACAAGTCACGCAGCTTGACTATTATGCTCGGGTCACCATGTGCAAGCGCACGTACTGCCTCAGGTATTGGCAAATCTAGGGGACATGCTTGTCTGCATAGGTTACATCCTATACATTCCTGTGCAATCCTCTTAAGATCCTCCAATGTCAGGAATCTCTTGAACTTGCCTCTTATGGCAGCCATCTCAATAGCCAGCTTTGTAGCTACTTCACCCATCTTCTTCTCGTCAAGAATTACGGCGCCTGGATAGCGTCCTGTGACTAGTAGCTTAACAATTTCGTCTGCAGGTAGCTCTGTCAAGTCAGGCAATCCAAACATTGCCTTATCAGTACCAGCGAGTACGGGAGACATCATTCGCTTTGCCTCCTGTACAAGTCTGAGGGAGATACACTGCTCATCTACAACTATGGTATCCGCAAATCCAAGTCTCAGAAATCGAAGTTGATGAGATATGGGTCCTATTATCTTAGCTGTTCCCTGACTTTCTCTAGCGATCTCATGAGCTGTACAGCACAGACCAGCGACCTCGATTTTCTCGCCTGGCTTACCGTAGCCCGCCTTTTCCATGTACTCAATTATCTCTATGCCGTCAGCAACATTATGTCCAGTACATAGGACAGTTGGCTTACTAGGATCAA
>CAYPXK010000077.1:0-22955 GCA_964414695.1 uncultured Thermoproteaceae archaeon
GCAGTGATATTGTTTTCTCAATAATTTTTTGTGCAACATCCTTTATTAGAGCTTGATCTTCAGGCCATACTTCTACAATTACGTATCGCGCCACATATACCGTCAGAGTAAGGTATTTAAATACCATAAAATTCTCGATACTGAACGCGAAGCCGGGTGGTGTAGCGGCCAAGCATGGCGGGCTTTGGTCCCGACGGGGGAGATGCGGGCGGTCCGCGGCCCTTAATCCTTCTTAATTGTTTATCATTTCAAAAAGTTTCTATGTAACAAATGTGTAATAGTTTTCAGTACCCGAGGTTTTCAGCATCTTTGTCTTGTCTAAGCCTGGTATCCTTTCATCACTCTTCTTACCTAGCCTCAAGTACGGGTATGTATTTTCCTCTCTGCACGTCAACTAATCCTCTATCTGTAAGTCTGATTTCTGGTATTACTACAAGTGATGTGAACATTAGAGGCGAAAGTTCTGTAAGCGAGCCAGCTCCCCCGAGTTCTCTCCACTTGTCTAGTAGCTGTGATAACTGTTCAGCAACTTCATTCCCTTCCTGATCACTCATTAGTCCTGCGATTGGTAATGGTAAACAAGCTACTACACTTCTCTCTGTTGCTATCGATATTCCTCCACCTACTTCTTCCAACTTTTTGACTGCAATGTACATAGCTTCGAAACTTTTTCCTACTGTAACTACGTTATGACTATCGTGACATATAGATATTGCAATTGCACAATTTCCAACATTTACTCCTGTGCACAATCCTACAGAGAACGAACCAGATTTGCCATGTCTCTCTATGACAGATATGTAATAAACACCGTCTGGAAGTTTTAAATTACCTTCAACTATTTCAACATTTGCCTGTTCCAGCTTTGTAAGCACAGACCCGGGCACAAATCTTATGATATTTGCTTTCATTTTCATATAGTCTACATTAGGAATTTCGAGCCTATTCTTCAGTTGTTCTGGACTGAGGTTCTGTGGTATCCGTATAGTTGCATAAAACTGTCTAGGATATTCATGTTTTGGAATTTCTACTAATAGACCTGCCTCATCTCTTACAACTCGTCCCTCAGCTATAACCTTTCTTATTCTGAAATCTTCTAGGCTATCAACAAGTACTATGTCCGCTAATCTTCCAGGACATATAATCCCGATGAGCCAGTCAAGCCCATAGTACTGCGCAGGATTCAGCGTACATAGTTTTATGGCAACGACAGGATCAAGACCGCACCTGATAGCTTCCCTAATTGCACGATCCAAGTATCCTCTTCGCTCAAGATCAAGCACATTAATGTCATCGCTCACTATCATGACTCTCGAAAGGTGCTTCCTGTCAAGAGCTGGCAGTACTCGAGGTAAGTCATGTGAAAATGTGCCTAACCTGACCATGACATACATTCCTCGCCTAATTTTCTCAATGGCCTCTTCAGGGTCGGTCACCTCGTGGTCAGAGTCAGGGCCTGCTGTCAAGTATGCGCTCAACTTATCGCCTCTAAGGCTGGGAGCATGTCCACAGACTCTGAGCAATCTTAGGTATGTTTCTTCGATTTCAAGTAAGTGATCAACATTTGCGTCAAAGATGCTTAGAACATCCATTACTTCTCCAAGAGCAATAACGTTAATCTCGTCCAGGAGTTCAGACACATCTCTCCAAGATAGGTAGTTTGGATAAGTTTCAAGTCCAAGTCTGCAAGCTGGAATGCATGATGGCAGTGTTATAAATACCTTTAATGGTAATTTTATACAATCTCTAATAAACTCTCTTATACCATCCTTTCCAAGGACATTTCCAATCTCGTGAGGATCTGCAAATACTGTAGTAACACCATGCATTAGGGCATATTTTGCAAATTTGTTCGGAACAAGCATGCTGCTCTCTATGTGAACATGGGCATCTATTAGCCCAGGAGCAGCATAAAGCCCATGAGTATCTATGACTTTTGTATTTGAACTCACAAATTTTGATGAATCCCCTATGTGCACGATAAGCCTTCCTTTTATTACAATGTCGACGTCTTTTTCAATTTCTTCAGTTATGACATTTACTAAGTTAACATTTTTTAGCACTAGATCTGCCTTAACTTCACCAAGTGCACACTTTATTGCCAGTGCTCTCTCTCGAACAGTTGGTACATGCAGTATTCTCATAGTCTCGATGTCGTAATAGTGGAGGTAAGATAAACAGTGCTAATCAGCGACCGCCAATTCCTCATCATTCAGTGGCCCATCTACTCATCATCTTGGAGGCCACCCAAGCTTAGTGCAGTACTCTTCGAGTATTCTCAATATCTCTTTCTTAAATCCTACAAATATGCCATCCTGTTTACCACCAATGACGCATCCTCCCTCATAACCTGGTGGAATAAGTTCTAGCAGTGTCTTTGAGTAAATTTCCATCGTTGTGAAAATTTTCCAAGATTTTAACATTATGAAATTAGTGAACTTCTTAACGAAAGCCGGCACGATCTCTCTTATGTGTATACCTAAAATTTTCTCAATATTTGAATACTCGATGTCGAGATGTGTAACACGCGCATACGAGTAACCTTTGACATGTATGTAGACGTCAGGTACAATGCAGTACCTTGCTTTTCCCTTAATGATGTTTACCTTCTCACAGTCTATCCTTATCTTCCCTGGTCCAGGACCCGTCATAGCTTGTCAACATTCTTCTTGCTATATCCCTCACATGAACATAAGGCATCGTCTGTGTCAGTGCCGCTTTCACGCAACTTCTAATACGCTGTATTTCCTCATCTATCTTCCTTATTCTCACTTTCACATACTCAGACCATAGCTTAACAATACGCTGTGTACACAGCGTATCCTGTAGCTTCTTCGCAAGTGCTATAGCACGGATCTCTGTAGGTCTAAGTGACCATGGCAATCTAAGTCGCTCAGCTTCACGAATTTGACGAAACCTGTCAACTCCGATCTGTAGAGACTGTATGTAGTGAACATATAGGTGAAGTAATGTGTCAAGTGTAGCTCTGTAGTTCAGCAGTATTGTCATCGTATCAGGATAATACTCTCCTGTTATGATTTTGCATAGGTCATCTGACTCACATATAGCCCCATCACGAGCACACTCATTAACTTCCTGTAGAGTTACAACTACGCGAGGCTTAGACAAGCCCAGCTTAGAGGACCACTCCTCGACAATCTCCTGATGAATTTCCTCGATCTCCTTAACGAGCTTTAGGATTTTATCCTCAATTTCCGACCTGATGAATTCGTCAACTGTGTGCATTATTCACTAGAAAATTATGTTGTCCGAATATTAATCTGTCACAAAGCCCAGTCCACATATAAGAACCCTATCAGGAAAGAGCTGCACTTCGCGTATTATCCTAAACTTAGGTCCAAGCTCTACACCTGAAAGAGATGACAATGTGAATAGCATAGTTCCGTCAGGCTTAAGGACTTTCAGAATATCTCGAATAAGAGTTAGAACAAGCCAGCACCCATATCCACAGCAAAGGGCTGGATATCTATCGTGGGGGCAGGGCAGATAGGGTGGGTTAGCTATAGCTATGTCGAAGGATCTCCTCCGAATGCAGTCAACTAGATTTGATACTACAACGTCGGCTCTTGAGTCAAGCCTGTTTATCTTAGCGTTCATATATGCATTTTTCGCACATTTAAAATCTACGTCTACTAGGAGTAAATACGAGTTCTGTATAACTGAACCAATACATATTCCAATAAAGCCGGAGCCAGCACATGTCTCCAACATCTTTACTATATGTCTATGAGCTTTACGTACGAGTCTTCTAGCTAAGAATATTAACTCTTGTAACATATACAATGACGATAATCCGGTTAAGAAATCGAAAACTTTTGGAAGCACTATAAATTTCAGATTATGAATGCGTACTCTCCTAAGTTTTCTAGTGAGTACTAGTCTAGCAACTAAGTGTACGAAGAGCGATGCGAATATGTAATTTGCCAGCCTTCTCAGGAATGTTGAGAACTGCGTGATGCTTAGTTGCGAAGAAGTATTTTTAAATAGCATAGTTCGAGCGTTAACGGTATGTCACTGTCAATAGACCCAAAGACGTTTTATGCCAACCCACCACCTGGAAAGCCATTCTATGTACGCTTTGTTGTTCCACCTGAGATAGCAGAGAAAGCATATGAGATACTCTCAATTGCCAGGCAGACAGGCAAGATAAAGAAGGGAACAAATGAGACAACTAAGGCAATCGAGAGAGGCTTAGCAAAGCTTGTACTAATCGCTGAGGACGTTGATCCTCCAGAGATTGTTGCACACCTGCCACTGCTATGTGAGGAGCGTGGTGTGCCATACGTTTACGTACCAAGCAAGGAGAGGCTCGGAAAAGCTGCAGGTATTGAGACTCAAGCAGCCTCAGCATGCATAATCGATCCAGGACAGGCTGCCCAGGAGCTTGAGCAACTCATACAGCAGATAAATGAGATCAGAGTCAAGGCTGGACTCAATCCAATAACACCAGCCGCAGCAGCTGAGAAAGCTGCCGCAAAGAAAGCAGCTGCAAAGAGAAAGTAAACAGCCGACCTTTAACTCAAACAATAGTCAACAGTGCGTAGAATGCAATAACTTCTTGCTCATTTTTTCTAATAACTTGCCTGATTCCACACCTGGACAATAGATAAGGTTAAAACCACGTTATCTACCCTAGCCTCAGCTATGAGTGAGGAAGTCAGAATGGAGCAGACAGAAGAACAGGAAGTAAAACTTAGCCCATATGAAGACGCTGTAGCTGCCCAGGTAATACAAATACTTGGAAGAACAGGCATCGCAGGAGAAGTAACAATTGTGAGAGTTAGAATACTCGAAGGAAGAGACAAGGGTAGAGTAATAACAAGAAACGTGAAGGGACCTGTAAGAGTAGGCGACATACTAATGCTAAGAGAGACAGAGAGAGAAGCAAGAAGACTCACGGTAAGATAAGCAAGTTAACAATTCATCAAATTAATATATTCTCAAAATTAGGCCTAGTCAGTACAGCCTGATTTTCTGAAATTCTTATAATACTGTGCATAGTTAGCATTCTTAGGAATGATGAGTCTTACCCCACTCGGAACGGTGAAGAGGAGCACCGCAGCTGAATGAAGAAAAAGAACATGTTTAAAACCCCATTACTTTAACCTGTAATACAGGATCTGCTCCTGACAGGTCCGCCGGACCTGGATGAGGGAGCGATCCGCTGAGCCGAGACAAATGTTTACAACTTCAATAGTTTAGTAGGCTAGTAATGACATGCCTAGATAACTGGATATAGTGATGAGTAGTGGTGGGGCTGAGCTTAACAATGCTGAGCCCTGAGAAATGACTGAGGTTTATCATTTATTACTGATTTTCTGTTTGCCCCTGTTCTATCTGTGCTTCCTGTGTTTCAACTTGTTCTATTCTACTCTTTATGAGTCCTACAAATTCTTTTATATAATCTTTTAGCTCTCTTATTTCTCTTATGAGTTCATCAAGTTGTTCTATTGTTATTGATAACCTTACTTCATTAATAACGATCTGGTTCGTCTTTTCATTTCCTCCATCTTTCGATACTTGTCTCTGTTGTGGAGTACTTTTCTTGTCTACTCCTGAAAGTTCCGCAATTACTGTGAGCAAGTCTTTCTTTTTCTTATTTGCAAATATCATCTTGATAAGGTCTGTAATACAGGTGTAATATTGTATCTCTTATTTTAATCGAGCACTTCTTAAACTAATGCAAAGTCTTGGTCTGATCCCGTACTCTCATTGTCCTATTTTCTGGGGCTTTTCCTGATATTGAATCAGCGCTCGGTGTATAGCTCATCAAATCGCATGGGGGGCAAGTGTCATCATCCGTAGACTCTAGCTTAGCTAGAGCGTTAAAACTTCTCGCAGATATATCCTGTGTCTGCCGAGTTTACCTCCGTAATTTGCTCCTGATATTCCAAGTACTCCGTCATGTTTCACTAGTTCATCTATGCACTGTCTAATTGCTCTCTTTATGTGATCTATATCTATTCCATTGATAACAATCTCGTATATTGAGTTCACTCCTTCAGGAACCTTAGAGTTTGGTATGCGGTTTCTTAGACTTGGACAGTAATAATAGTTTGTTGGAGGACCTATAGGTGGGTAGTTTTCTGGTAACGATCCTGAAGGACATGCGCCGAACGGTGCTACAACTCCTTCCACGTTGTATAGCTTCTTCACAGCTTCTCTACATGCTCTTCTACATGATGTATGATCTCTACACATGACCCATATTGCTGCTCCTGAAATTCCAACACCATAGTACAGGTAGCGCTCTATCTCAAAGTCAAATCCGCTCATTAAGGGAACAATTATCATCTCTCTTCCATCATACTTCATCTCTATCCACTCGTATCCCCCACCACACTTTCCTACGAGTTCATATGTGTCGACTTTGCCTAGTGCCTTGTCAGGAGGTAGCCAGTTGAATACTCTCGATGTGCCGCCTGAGCAGGAGAGTATGTCCTGTCTAACTCTTATCGAGACCTCGTACCAGAATTTCTCAATCTGTTTATCAAGCGGTTTATCGGGACGGTAAGACCACCAGTATTGTATTACCACTCCCTCTCTTCCATCAGGAGTCATGCTTGGTGGAACGTACATTTCTACACCTGCTTCGAGTCTACCAACAACTATTGCAGGTGTTGCAGTTGCCCTATAGGCAATCCATCTAAGCTCATCATCCTCAAGCCATGGACTCTGTCGATCCTGAGGATCAATTCCTCGCTCTGCAGTTACGAGTATCCTGAAGTACAGACCATCGAAGGCTTCGATGTACGTGTCCTCAATTTCGACACCCTTGTATTCAAACGAGTTCCTAAACAGTGGCATAAGTCATCTAGGTCTCTAAGAAGAGTATCCATGTTTACTCATTGTTTTACATGAAGAACGATTTTTATTTAGGTTCACTACAGTACTCATGAGAGGCAGTTTACTAAGTTCTCCTGCATTCCCTACAAGCCTTAGCCTTGGGGGTGAGATCATGAGGCGCGCAATTGCGTATGCAGTAGCGGCGGGTATACTCTGGGGAGTAACGTACCCTCTCGCTGAGGTAGCTCTTAGTCTGGATAAGAGTTTCGAAATTGTAACAGCTGAGGTATCTTCGTTTTTAGCCATCGTAGGAATACTGCATGTACTACTTAAGAATGGAATAGATATTGACATGAGACAGCTAAAGAAGGTAGTAATTCCATGTCTACTACTTGGCCTTCTCAATGTGCTATCAATGTACCTGTTCTACATAGGCATAAGGTTTGGAGATTCAGCACTCATCGCATTCACCGCACAGCTATACCCAATCATAACGATGACTGCCGAGGACATGAAGGTCAGAGGACTAGTACCACAGGAGCATGTGCCAATACTCCTACTATATGCTGCTGGTCTCTTTCTCTTTGCAGGAGCTGTGCACTACAGCATTATTGCCGTAGCTGCTGGTCTCTGCATTGCTGTGCTGAATGCAGCATATGTACTACTCTACAATAGGCTATGTAACACATGCGATTACAGGATCGTTAACCTACTGATATTCCTGTTCACTGCAGTAATCGCAGAAGCAGTACTGGCACTTAGACATGCAGACCCGGTGATGACACCAACATCAGTTTACGTATGTGCTGCACTTGGAGCTGTAGTATATGCATGTTACATGCTTGAGGGAGAATCGCACAGAGAACTAAGTCCATCAATTGTGGCATTTGCGCTAAGTCTCGAACCTGTAGTTGCCACGGCTCTAACATGCATAATTACCAATCAGCTAATTACACCAGCACAGACCATTGGTGCAGTACTGATGCTGTTGGCGGTCTACGGTGCATGTAGAGAAACTTCTAGAACCTCGACAATTAAGTCCATGTCAAGGATAATGTGTCCTGCAAGTAATGACACTGTGGAGAGAGTAAGGACAGCTTACAGGAAGATGTTGACAATGTTCTACAAACTTGAAGATGAGGTGACAGGAATATTCATTGCGCTTCTCTCACGAGAGAACTATGTACTAATAGGGCCACCTGGCACCGGTAAGACCACGTTAATTTACACTCTCTCAAAGCTACTGAATGCAAAATGGTTCTACAGGCAATTAACGAAGTTTACAGACCTTGAAGAGCTTCTTGGACCTATAGATATTGCTGAGTTACTGAAGGGTAGAGTTGTTAGAATTTACACAAATTCGATAGTTGAGGCGGATCTAGCGCTCCTGGATGAGATATTCAATGCTTCAAGTGCCATACTTAACACGTTGTTATCAATATTGAACGAGCGTGTCATATATGACGGCGACAAGGTTGTGCCCGTCAAGACATGGACAGTCTATGCATCATCCAACAGAGTTCCTGAAGACGAGGAACTTCAGGCACTTTACGATAGATTTCCTCTCAGATCGTTTCTAAACTATCTGCCTCCCGAGGAGACAGAGAACCTGATAATCAAGGGCTGGCTACTGCGAAAAGAGCTAGATGAAGCCACTGCTGTAGCAAACATGGACGATGTAAAGCAGTGTCACGAGATGCTTATGCGTTACGTATACGATAATCTGAACGCCCTAGCAAAACATGTTGCACCAATTATTGCAAGTTTTGTCGAACATGTACAGATCAGCAACAGAACGAGAGTGAAGACTACGCTTTACGTGATATCATACATAATCCTGACCCTTGGAAGAATTGAGGCAGATCCTCACATACTGAGAATGGCAACCCTCAGAATATTGAAATACCTAGTTAGCTCTCGTGAACAACTTCAGGAATACTACACATTCCTGAAGGCTCATATGCCCGATGAGTTGACTCAAATATTTGAACTCATAAATGAAGCCAAGGCACTGATAAACAACCTAATGTTTGATAAGGCTAGAGAAAGAATAGAACAAGCTCAGGAATTGTTAACTGAGCTTAAGAACAAATTAGGGAACTTACTAACATACTTCTTCAAATCAGAAATAGAAGAAATAGAAAGTACTTTAACAAAGTTGAGAGAATCTATAGCGGAGTAAGTGAGAAACAAGTTAGATGAAGAGGACGGGATAGGCTGAATGCAAGATGATGAAGAACCACTGTCAGATGAAATTTCTCTCTTACCTTATCATAATGTTATTTAATTTCCAATACTCTCCCATTTCGTAGATACTGACTTTACCGCCGTTCCAGAACCATATGAAACATTTTGTTAATGCCTGTGCAGTGTCTGGATGTAGTATTACAGGGATGTTCAGATCAATTGCCCGTCTCCTGACTCTATAATCCTTGTCTGGCGTGTAGCCGCTTGTTATTACGAGATCTATCTCGCCTCTCAGCATCATATTAAGCACCTTTTCTTTTGAATATGTTTCAATGTTTATATATGACGCAAGTGGGGAATCTTCTAGAGATATTACATATCTGTATTTACTAAGTTGTTTAACAACATCTACAAGTTTTGGCACATGTCTATCATAGTACGTGTATACGAGTACCGTTTTTTCAGGAATGTTGCTTGGAGTTGTTGACAGCCAGGATTTCAGCATTGCGTCTTCAAGACATAGACCGAGCGAAGCAACTTCTCCAGTACTTCTCATCTCTGGACCAAGGTAAGGATAGGCTCTTCTGAGCTTAATCCAGGAGAATTGTGGACATTTAACTGCCCAGCAGGTGCTGGGTGGTTCCCAGAATTCTTCATCTATGTCAAGTCCATCTCCAAGCGTGGCCTTGACGGCGTATTCCATGAGGTTTATTCCCTTTGCCTTACTTGCAAATGGCATTGACCTGCTTGCACGTAGGTTGAGCTCAATGACATACACTTCACCATCCTTTATGAGGTACTGAATATTGAATGGACCCTTTATTTCGAGTTCTTTAGCTAGAGTGACAGCTATCTCACGCATCTTATCTAAGACGTTTTTACTGAGCCTGTAAGGTGGTATAACCATCATTGCATCTCCGCTGTGTACACCTGCATGTTCGACATGTTCATTAAATATTCCAATAGTGTGTTTTCCACCATCTGACACGGCATCTATCTCGGCCTCAATGGCATTGTCGATGAACTTGCTTACAACAACAGGATGTTCTGGAGATACTTTAGTGGCAGCCTTTAGATACTGAACAAGCTCTTCCTTAGTGTATGCTATAGCCATTGCCGAACCACTCAGCACATAGCTTGGTCTCACAATTACAGGATAGCCAACTTCCTCTGCAAAACGTAGAACTTCTTCGAGACTCTTTGCAGCAATCCATGGTGGCTGCTTGATTCCTAATTTATCTAATAGTTCACTAAATTTTGCCCTATCTTCAGCTCTATCTACGCTTCTGCCCTTAGTTCCTATTAGATTAACACCAAGATCTTCAAGCTTCTTAGCAATGTTATTCGCAATTTGACCTCCCACAAACGTTACAACTCCAATAGGTTTCTCCTTCTCAACAATGTCTAGGACCCTCTCTACAGTAATTTCATCGAAGTACAATTTCTCGTTCATATCCCAGTCTGTTGAAACTGTTTCAGGATTGTAATTCACTACAATAACCTCATAACCTCTCTCTCTCGCATATATTGTATAGTAAACTGTTGCCCAGTCAAATTCTACACTTACACCAATTCTAAAACCTCCTGCACCCAGTACAACGATCTTAGGTTTACTTGATTTGAAATCTATATCATCTTCATCTCCTCCATAGGTGACATACAGATAATTTGTCTGTGCAGGCCACTCAGCAGCAAGTGTATCTATCTGCTTAACGACTGGTTCAATGATGCTCTTCCTAATTTCCCTAATCTCCTGTTCAGTCTTCCTTAAAGCCTTTGCAATTTGCTTATCTGAAAAACCTAGTCTCTTCGCCTCAGCTATGAGCCTTATAAGCTCCTCCTGACTACAGCCCTCCTCTCCACATTTACGTAACTTCTCATAATGGTCTACTATCCTCTTTATTGCATTCAGGAAGAACTTGTCAATTCCTGTAAGTCTGTAAACCTCGTCAACTGAGACACCCATCTTGAAGGCCTTAGCAGCCCAGAGAGGCCAGTACGGTATTCTCCTTCTTAGGTTCTCTAAGACCTGCTCTAGTGGAATGTCCTCCTCATATGTAGGTCCACCAACGATTCCTGGCTCTCCAATATCAAGCATCCTGAATGCCTTCTGTAAAGCCTCCTCGAGCGTTCTTCCAATTGCCATTACCTCTCCAACACTCATCATTTCTGAGCCTATGCTCCTGTCAACATAGTCAAACTTCTGCAAATCCCATCGTGGCACCTTCACAACAATGTAGTCCAAGCTTGGCTCAAAGCATGCCGTTGTCCTGCGTGTGACTCTGTTCAGAAGCTCATCAAGCGTGTACCCAAGTGCAAGCTTTGCAGCAATATATGCGAGAGGATATCCCGTTGCTTTGCTTGCAAGTGCACTCGATCTTGACATTCTTGGATTTGTCTCAATTACATACGCATCTTCGCTAGATGGCGATAAGGCGACCTGGACATTGCATTCTCCTACTAGCTTTATTGCACGTGCAACGGCTATGGATAGGTCACGTCCAAGCTGATACTCTCTATCTGTCAACGTCTGGCAAGGTGCAACAACTATAGATTCTCCCGTGTGGACGCCCATTGGGTCCATGTTCTCCATGCAAGCAATGGCCACTGCATTGTCCTTGTAGTCGCGCATGATTTCGTACTCAACTTCTTTCCAAAAGTGGAGGTACTTCTCAACGAGGACAGACTTTACAAGACCGGCATTTGCAAATGCGCGGTATATTCTCTCTTTCATATCCTCTCTATTCCATGCTACAAACGATCCTGAACCTCCGAGGTTGAAGCTCACACGGACAATCACAGGATAGCCAATTTCCTCAGCAACCTCTAGAGCCTCTTCAGGACTGTAGGCAGCCTTGCTCGGTGGAACAGGAATACCATGCTCCTGCATTAATGCACGGAACTTGTCACGATCAAGCGCAGCCTCAATTCCCTCAATAGGTGTTCCAAGAACCTTGACCCCATACTTCTGAAGGATGCCCATTTTCCACAGCGCTACACCGATAGTCAATGCAGTCTGACCACCAAAGCCTATCATTATGCCATCAGGACGTTCACGCTCAATTACCTTAGCAACAAACTCAGGTTTCAGAGGGATAAGATATACACGATCAGCAAATACATGACTTGTCTGTATAGTTGCTACATTAGGATTCACTAAGATTGTTCTAATGCCTTCCTCCTTCAGAGCCTTGAGCGCTTGAGTACCTGAATAATCGAACTCTGCAGCCTCTGCAATTTTTATGGGACCCGACCCAATTACTAGTACAGACTTGATAGATTCACGAAGCGAATTCGCAGTAATGACCCTCACTCACCGATGCACTTACTATTTTAAACATTACGCAATGTACCACTAGATACGTATGAGACCAATGCTACTCAAGTAACATATATAAATCTCTCAATAAGTAGCTTACCTGATGTTCTTGACTACCAAGAGGAACAGAAACGCAAAGAGAGGTATAGAGCCAATAGTTGCCGCAATTCTACTCATCGCCATAGCAATAGTAGCAGGTATAATACTCTACCTATGGGTTAGTAGACTAATCTCGTCTGGCACAACAACCTCAACCACCAGTATTGCAGCACAAATACAGGTGCTACAGGTACAGTATGACTCTGACAAGAAGCAAATCTTAATATTTGTACAAGCGCCAGGACTGTCTCAGAGTGATATAAAAGAAGCAATGATATTCAAGGCAGGAGGTCAGCTAGTAGCAACATGCTCGTCGGATGCAATAACTAGTCCAACGAATCTCGGAGGAGATGTATATAAGCTTACCATAACAGTGAAAAGTTGTAAGGACACTAGTGGAAAGCAGCTTAGTAACGGTCTAAATAGCGGTATATATTACGTTGAGCTAGTTACAACATACGGAACAGTTATAACACCTGCATTTACAGTAACATAAAACGGTAATAGATAGTATAATACAGGCTTCTAAATTTTAATTCTATTTTTCATTTAGAAGCCTCTTGTAGTCATTAGCTTTCTCGCATTATTTTTATTGTTGTGAAGTAGTGTCCGTCTGTTCTTGGATAATTGTTGGAGAATGTTTTTATGTTTAGTTTTGTCTTCTACAGTTTGTGTTTATGGAAGTTAGTGATGTGATATCAGTCGAGAATGAGCTGTTGTGTAGGTACTATCGTAAGAAGGGGCTTGTGCTTGTTAGGGGTTGGATGCAGTATGTGTGGGATGTGGAAGGTAGGATGTTTCTTGACTGTAATACGGGTTATGGAGTTGCCTTTCTAGGTCACTGTAATGAACGCATTGTAAATGCTGTTATTGAACAGATGCGGAAATTGACGACTTGTGCAATGTCGTTTTATAATGATGCACGTGCACGTTTCCTGAAGGCATTCTCTAAACTTCTTCCTCCACGTTTTGGCAAGGTTGTCATTCAGAATAGTGGTGCTGAGGCAGTCGAGGTTGCTCTTAAGGCAGCTAGAAAGCTCACAAAGAAGAAGACATTCTTAGCGTTTATTGGCTCTTTCCATGGTAGGACATTTGGTGCTCTGTCTATTACGGGAAATGAGAAGTACAGGAAGCCCTTTGAGCCGCTTGTTCCTGAGGTCAGATTTGCACGTTTCAATGTTGTTCATGAGCTTGATAAGGTTGTTACGGAGGATCTTGCTGCAGTCATTGTTGAGCCCATTCAAGGTGAGGGAGGTGTGAATCCTGCTACACGAGAATTCTTAAAGGAGCTTAGGAAGCTTACTGAGGAGAGAGGCGTTTTACTAATCTTTGATGAGATACAATGCGGCTTCGGAAGGACAGGATACACATGGGCCTTCCAGTACTATGGTGTTGAACCTGATATATTTACCGTAGGTAAGCCACTTGCAGGAGGCTTACCTATAGGTGTCACAGTATTTCGAAAAGACCTTGGAGATGTATTTGAGCCGGGCGAACATGGCTCTACATTTGGTGGAAATCCTGTCGTAATGGCTGCCGCTGCGGCAGCATGTGAATTATTTATCGAAGATAACGTACCTAACAAAGTAAAGACAATATCAGAGTACATCTTTAAGAGACTAGAAGAAACTGTGACATACTCAAGGTACTTCCTGAGACTTAAGGGCCTCGGATTAATGATTGGTATAGAGCTCAGACAGGACGCAGAGCCTTTCGTAGATAAGATGATTGACTATAATGTGCTTGCTCTCTCGGCAGGTAAGACCACGTTAAGGCTTCTGCCGCCTTACATGATTACTAGGAAGGATGTTGACAACTATCTCATACCTGCTCTGGAAGCTGTGCTAGAGGTTAAAAGGTAAGTTACATGCATGTCACGAGACGTCATGACTAAGGTAGTTGTAGTATCAGATTCTCCTAAAAAATTTGAATATACAATAAAAAACAAGCTAAATGCTGAACTTATAAAACTTGAAAACACTGTAATAAACGTTGAAGATATAATGGACAAGTTTAGGGATAGCGTAGTATTGTTAAGAGTATACAACATGTATAAACTCGTACCAATAGCTGCCATATCAAAAATGTCCTCGCCTAGACTAGTCATTAATAATCCGGACATAGTGATTAAATGTGTCTGTAGAGAAGTACTGTATGAGTATCTACGAAAAATCGGTGTACCAACACCAAAGAGATACTACGTATATGATATATGCAATGTAAGTGATGTTGTAGATAAAGTTAAAGGTAGAACACTGTTATTAACATTCACAAAAAGTGACATAGATGGCATAGTAGAGTCTCCTCAAGCACTTGTCTCAGCTATCGAACATAGATTCTATATGAGTGCAGAAGATGTTAAGGTAAATCTATTTATACCAAACTTAGATAATGTAATGGATATCTTAATAATCGGTGAAGAAATTGTAACAAAGGAAGTCCCTGAGGAATATCTAAACTTCGTTAAAGAGCTAATAAAGAAATTAGGTTTTGGTATTTACTCTATAAAACTTGCACAGCAGGAAGGTAATATTGTAATGCTTGATCTCGATCCAGTGCCTGAGCTCTATGAGGAGGAACATGTTGATTTAGCTATATCATTCCTGAGAAGGTTAACCTCGTAGTAAGATTTTTAAAATGTTCTAATACAACGCCTAGTGAAGGCTTGCGGGGGTGCCCGAGCCTGGCCAAAGGGGGCGGACTTAAGATCCGCTGGCGAAGGCCTGCGTGGGTTCAAATCCCACCCCCCGCACCATCGACTAAGTTCTTGACACATTAACGTCTCCAACATTATAATCAGCCTGACGTGCACTCATCATATGTTCAGGTCCCCGTTGGACTCATCACCAAAGGATGATGTGTGGGACGGGGTCTGAAGTAGTGATGATCAGTGAACCCACGCTGATTATTCAGCATGTGCTCCTTTCATCACTTTCTCAGTGACCCCAGGCAATTCATCATACTGGACAGAACGCTAGACCTCTTGCAAAGGGACAATATGAACATGTTGGTGAGTTTCCCCAACAATCATGCATGTTACTTGTTGTAAATGTACAATACCTCTCTAGTTCACAGTCAAGACAGTTAGGAAATGCTCCTATGCTTACATAGAACCTAAATTTCGCATAGTTATCGCTATTCCATATAGTTAAGATGTCGTTTTCTCTTAAATCTCCGAAGATTATGGGTTCATTAACTCTTTCAATACAATGTATGTATGTCTTAAGCCTGTATGCATAGAACATACAAGGGGCAACCATTCCATTCACCCTTATGAAAGTAGCATAATTTGATACAAACGGACATATGAATGTACTTGTGCAAGATTTGCTTCTTGAGACGTATATAAAGGTGTTCTGTATAAAAGATTTTGGAAGAATTCTATACTTAATATCATTTAACACGTTTTCACTTTCAGGATCGTCTATGCATGAGTAGTCACATGCATCGGATGTTATTGGTATCATATTACTTAAGTATATTTTAGGAATGCTAAAGTTTGATAAACTATTTAAAATATCTACAATTTCTGCTAATTTGTCTTTTGATAGCACTACGATTAGTCTAATACACTGTAGAAGGTCTCTACATCTATGTTTAACTTCTTCTAGCAAGCTTACAATGCTGCCGACATCGTGCAAACTTAGAAATATTTCAAGCTTGTGTAGAAACTTACTAAAAATCCTAATATAATCTAGTAGCGTTGTGCCATTTGTATTCAATACTATTCTATTGCATTTTGTTGTACAGTTGAGAAATATTTCTTCAAAATTTGGGTGAAGTGTAGGTTCTCCGAAACCTGTGAATACAATTTTTTCAAAATTATCAGAAAGAAGTCTATTTATTACTTTACACTCAATGAACTCTTGTTTTAAGTTAAATATACCCCTCCTAAAACAGTAAGTACAATTTCTATTACATACTGTTGATAGTTCTACTACAAGTGTTGCAGGTTTTGACTTTTCGTGTATTATTTTCCATTCCCTAAATTTTAGTAGATAAGACACGTCTTAGTCAGGTAGTAGACCCTCGTCTTCTAACATTTTCGCAACCCAGCCAAGGTCTAGCTCCTCTAGTTTACTTCTTGTTGGTCTACCGTCTTTCCAGCCTCTGACCTTGTAATACTCATCTAACATCTTGTTAAGCTCCACAACCTTCCCTTTCGCTGGTCCTTCAGGCATTGGCTCCTGTAGCAATCTCTTCGGTAGGGTGTCGTATTCTCTACCATCACCAAATGATAGTACATTAAATGCTCTCTCGGCATTGTATATTCTCTCTCCAATCTTGAGAAACTCCTCTTTTGTTAAATTCCATCCTGTGACAGCATTCAGCATCTCGAGATAGTCATCTACCCATAGTGCAAATGTCGTGAACTTGCAGACTACTAGACTATCAACTATTGCAAACACGTCCTGGAAGTGCTTCACAAGCTCAGCCTTTCCCTGCGTTGAGAACCTGTCAACAGGACTTGGGACTCCGAGGACCTCTGGACTAATCATGTATGCGCGTAGATGACATCCTCCACGATTGCTTGTGGCGTATCCAAGTCCATGTCCCTGAGCTCCACGTGGATCATATGCAGGTAGTTCCTGTCCACGTACTACCATTGCAACATCAGGAGCACCATACTTCTCTGCTAGTCGCTTTGCACCTTCAGCAAGATCATCGCCTATTCCTGACCTGTAGGCTGTTCTCCAGACAAGCTCGACAATTACCTCAGGGTTACCCCACTCAACCTTAAGTCCACGCAACTTCTCCTGCGGTATCTTTCCAAGCTCAACAAGCTCCATAAGTGTACCAATTACGTGACCCATCGATATTGTGTCAAGACCAAGCTCGTTGCACAGATAGTTTGCCTTCAAGATTGATGAGAAGTCACTAACACCGCACTGTGGTCCAAATGCCCAGATTGTCTCATATTCAGGACCACCGCCTTCTCCACTGAACTTTCCATCGCTGACCTTCGTATATCGTGCACATCCAATTGGACAGCCCCAGCACATCTCCTTTCTCTGCTTCTCCTTGACCAGGTACTTCTGGTTAAGAACCTCTCCACTTATCTTCTCTGCTTCAGGAAACACTCCAGTTCTGAAGTTTCTTGTAGGTAGTATTCCTGCGTCGTTTATAATTTTCACAAGTACAGATGTGCCAAGCTCAGGCAGCGCCTTTCCTGTCACAGAATTTGTCCTAAGCTTTTCCATTGCCTTCTTACACGCTTCACGTAACTTGCCTTCATCGGCTGGCTTGGGTCTCTCATGACCATACACTGCGATAGCTTTGAGCTTCTTGCTGCCCCAGACAGCTCCATGTCCTCCTCGTCCTGCTGCTCTATTGTAGTCGTTTATTATGCATGCAAACTTGACAAGCCTCTCACCTGCCGGTCCTATACATGCAACTGATACCTTCTCAGCCTCTTCCTTACCTATCTCATGTGCGAGCTCTTGCTTAATTAAGTCCGTTGTAGCGTGAGTATCAAGACCCCATAATTTGCTCGCATCCCTTATCTCAATCTTACCATCATGTACCCAAAGCCATACTGGTTTCTCTGAGGCACCCTCAATTATTATCACGTCAAATCCTGCAGCCTTCAACATGGGGCCAAACTTTCCTCCGCTATGACTGTCGTGCACAGTATGTGTGAGTGGAGACTTTGTTATTGATACCCATCTGCCACTACTTGGTACACCTGCAACACCTGTCAAAGGACCTGTTGCGACGATTGCCTTGTTTGCAGGACTTAAAGGATCAACCTTAGGAGAAACCTCACGAAGCATTAAGTAGACTCCCAGTCCACGACCACCAATCCACTGACGTAGGACATTCTCAGGGAGGAACTCAATATGGACCCTACCAGTCCATAAATCTACACGTGCTATTCTACCAATGTATCCTCCAGGACACATCTGTAGACTTACATATTCTCAAAACATTATTAATTATCACTGTAAGTAGTCAGTGAGAGGAAGAGTCATCAACAATCAGTGCGACCGAAAGGTCATCACCAAGATTTGAGTTTAGAAAATAACACGAATATAAAACATTGTGCATAATGAACTTCCAGACTGTTTTAGACAAGTATTAACAACTTTCACACTCTTCGGCAGAAGCTGCATAGTCCTCTTTAATGTACTTCTCAAATTCCTTGTCGCATTCCTTTATCACAGATACGAGTAGGCTGGCAAGTGCTGCTAATCCAAAGCCTGCTAATATTCCGAGTCCAAGTCTAGCAAACATTAACCCGAGCTCTATAGCTGCCCTATCTTTGATCGCATAATTAAGTATGCGAGGCTGTGCATAGCCACATTTTTCGCATTTCACTATCTCTATGGAGTTACCGAGTTTTCTAACAGTTTTAAATAATCCTCTACATATTGGACATCGAGGAGGGTTCAGCACTGACGATAATTTTTCATCTATGTTTATCTTACCATTCATTATCGCCTTAACAAATAATATTCTTAGCTTCTCGTACGAGTCCTTTAACTCCTTAGGTATCCGAATGCTAGACCAGTCAGAGAGACTCATGGAACCAAGAGAAATTGAGTGTTCTTAAATTAAGTTTGGGTCCAGGTGTTTTTATTCGCCACCCCCTTAGCTCACGACGAAAGACGGCGTTACGATGATTCCATAGTTGCTTGTGTAGATTTCGCAGTAGTATGAGCCAGGCTTCAAGTTAATGTTGCTTATTGTTATCTTATAGATATTTGGTGCTACATTGTTTAATAGCTGTTTTACATTTATATTAGTGACAGCTGTGACAAGTGTTCCGTTTGTATAGAATACTGATGCTGATTGTACAATCGGCTTTGATGGAGCCTGTACGAATATTGTTATTTCACTTGATGTTGCATTTACTGTGAGTACCTTAATCTGCGAATTTACGCTATTTGACGAAGGTCCTGTTTGCTGTACAACGAGTCTAGATATCCATAGGTATACCATTATTGCTGATATTACTGTTATTGCTACAAGCATTATTGCAGCAACTATAGGTTCAATACCTTTCTTCCTGATTATTTTTCTCATGGTTGATACGATCAGAAGTTTAATATAAAATACGTTCGATGTGTCACATGTGTACCTCCTGTAACATGTGAAACCTTGACAACATTAGTGACATTTAGACAAAAATATAGCTCTTGCATATAAGTGTAACTTTTCACAAATGAAAATGCGAGGATTAAGTACAATACTTGCAGCAGTATTGATATTAGTTACGATATTAGTTGTATGTAGTATACTGTACACAGTGTGGCTGAGTAGTGTAATACGAAAGACTGTAACTTCATATAGAAGTAATGTAATTCCGGAGCTTGTATTAGATGGGTATTTTATTGGACCTGGATACATTGTGCTATGGTTAAAATCCAATAATGTACCTATAAAGATAGATAAATATATTATAGTTGACGATAATGGCAGAGTTGTATGTATTGGAAAAATAGTTCCACCTATTACAGTGAAGACAGTAAACATAACTGAAGTTAGAATACTTTCATTCTTCTCAAATTGTAGTGGAATACCTGCTGAAGAGCACCTGACTCTAGAGTTAGTGACGAATTTCGGTTCAATACCGGTACTTTACATGCAGAATGCTCAAAAGTTTTTTAGTTTCATTACATTTGGATATTTAATTGATATCAATACAGCAGGAAAATCCGTAATACAGTCTGCATCTTCTTTACAGGACGTAATTGACAATATTGCAGTATATGAGTCTGATCCTCTTGTATATTTCATACTTTTTGAGAATGGCACAATATTATGGTGCTACAAGAATTTAGGAGGAAAATCTGCATGCGGTAGAACGCGTGCTATATTAGTCAAATATGGTACGAGTATACTAAATTTGAACGATAACATAGAGAAAAATGCCATATTAAGCAAGGACACACCTGTGCTGATAGTCATTAATCCGACCTATGGTGCAAAACCTTGGACTTTCACGCTGATAGATACGAAGGGACAGATGTACAGGATCTATTTGCCTAGTGTTACCGATAGGGCAAACAACGTTGTTGTAGACTACCTGATAATGATAGAGGACTTATGGCCGTGGTCCTCCACAAGCTCCGTCTGGGTAAATTACTATGATACTGTTCTCAGAGTTACAATATTCCTTAATGGCAGTATAAAGGTCAGTGATTTAGAAGATTCAGGAGCGTACTATCATGCAATATTTATTAATTCAGATCCAAAGTTGCTAAAATACTTGCCTACAGAGGCAAGGTCATTCTATGAGTATGCTAAGGAGTATGTAGAAGGGAAAGTCTCGCCACCATATGAAAGTCCTCTAGGTCTCAGACTTGTAAAGCCATTCAACTCTGCAAATATTCTAGTAGATACGTACACGCTGTCTATTGTGGAGGCTCCCACACAGTACATTAGGGTGAAGTAATTTCAACAGAATATGCTTGACCCGAACACTATTTAGGATAGTAAATCTTTCTTAGAACACTATGCTTGCTACATCGACACAGGTAAAGGAGTGTTATGGCAAGATAGTGAAAGTTAACATTCCGAAGTTCGGATATAGATGGCAGGGCTCTCTTGAGATCGATGTAGAGGGCATAGGTATTGTGAATTTCCTGATGATGGGGAACATCGCCCAGTGGCTTACACCGGGTGAGCGTGTTAAGCTCGTTCTGAAGAGTGAGCCTAAGAAGGTCGGAGATTTACTTGTGCTTGATTATAATGATTATGAGCTCTACAGACATTATGGTAAATCAGTAATAAAGGTCTGGCCTGTGTTTCAGAAAGTATTTGAATTACCAAGATATGACCCTGTTACAGGTAAGGAGCTTTATAAGTACAGAATCCTAGCTAGAGAAGCTTTAACCGAAGAAGATTACGTGGCAATTGTAGAGCTTGAACAGTATCATTATGCATCAGAGGAGGAGATAGTAGCTATCTGGCGTTGTCCAAATTGTGGAAAATTCTATGAGTCTAACATAACTCCACGTTGTGAAAATTGTAAAATTGATTGTAAGCTTGTTGAAATTAGAGGTTCTTTACCATCCTCAAGATTTCTTGTACTTGAGTTAATTGATAGAGAACCTTATGAACCTAGGATAGTTGGCTACGTTAGAATTGACACTCCAATACCATTAATGTCAAGAAGAGTCGTGAAGGAGGATGGTAGCATCATTATAGAGAAGTATATTCGTGAGAAAGTCTTTGGTAAAAGATGGTTTCATCCAACATTTTGGCCACTTGCATATACTAAGAGAAAAGAGCTGTTTAGCAAGTATAGGGAGCTTGCAAGTATCTATGGTAGAAGATTAGCTAAGGCGATGGTGGGAGACTGGCTTAGGCAGATGTTACACAGATGTAACACAGCTGTTGCAAGAATTGCAAGAGTCGTAATACATCCTGACTACAGAGGAGACGGTCTTGGAGTTCTTGCTGTCAGGGCAGCAATAGAGTGGGTTCGTGAACGCAGGGTTCCTGAGATGAAGAAGCAGAAGCATCTGATAGAGGTCATAGCACAGATGGCTAGGTACAACCCATTCTTTGAGAAGGCAGGTTTCGTATATCTGTGGGATACTGCAAGTGGTAGACCTGTACTATACTATCCGCTCACCGAGACTGCACGTAAGAAGATTGAGAATTTCCTAAAGAATGATCCATATGCACGACAGCACGGTGGGAGACTATATAAGCCAAGATACGCCACAGCTGAGCCTCTCTCAGGTCCCATAGTTCTTCAAGATGTTGCAAAAGCCTACAGAAGTGCACTAGACCTGTCAAGTTTAAGTAAAGACCTTCAGGAAGTGCTCAGAGCATTTGGAGTCGATCGAAGAGTAATAGAACGTGCAGTTCTTAGACACGTGAACGTGACAATAAACCCAGGAGAGGTAGTTGTCGTAGTCGGTGCATCAGGTGCAGGAAAGACAACGTTCCTTAAGCTGATAGTCGGAGCTGCAATGAAGCTACAGGACGAGAGCTATAGACCAACCTCTGGAACAATACAGATGCCTGATAACGTCAAAATTGCTGCACTTATACCAGGAGAGATAGAGCCAACATTCGGTAACGAGAGTCTACTTGAGCACATGGTTAAGAAACTTGGAGATGTACATGCGGCAATCGAGGTACTTAACATCTGTGGACTCTCAGATGCCGTGCTCTATAGAGCAAGATTTAGTGAATTATCAACAGGACAGAAAGAAAGAGCAAAAATAGCAAGTCTACTTGCAGAAAGGCCAAATCTACTTGTAATCGACGAATTTACAGCACATTTAGACATACTAACAGCAATGAGAGTTGCCAGAAAATTAAATGAAGTTGTTAGAAAACACAGAATAACACTCATAGTAGCAACACATAGAAAAGAAGTCATAGATGCACTAAGTCCAGACAAAATTCTCTACGTAGGATACGGAACCGTCAAAGTAGTCGAAAGAAAACAATAAACAAAGACTTAAAAACTAAAAGCCCCCGACAGTACCATCGAAGAGAAGGGCCGGTAGTCTAGCCTGGAAGGATGCCCGCCTCGCGAGCGGGTGATCCCGGGTTCAAATCCCGGCCGGTCCACCAAAAA
>CAYPXK010000078.1:0-9272 GCA_964414695.1 uncultured Thermoproteaceae archaeon
CGAACTCCTACCTAAGTGTGACATAATATCACTTCATGTGCCACTCACACCACAGACATACCACATGATAGGTAAACGCGAGTTCTCACTAATGAAGGACGGTGTCATCTTCATAAATACAAGTAGGGGAGAGATCGTTGACACTAAAGCCCTGCTCGAGGCTCTGAACTCAGGAAAAGTCAGCGTAGCAGCACTGGATGTACTGGAGAACGAGCCGCCCAAAGAGGAGTGGGAGCTTGAACTTGTGCGACATCCACGTGTGATAGTTACCCCGCACATAGGCTCTGAAACATACGAAGCAAGAAAGAGGATAGCACAGCTACTTGCAGATAAGTTAACAAAGCTCATACTTGTAGAACAACGAAAGTGATGAACCTACACGGGGACTGAATAGATGAGGAAGGGAACGATTGCTGACTTCTCAAATGCAGTAAAGATACAGGTCTCAGCCCCTAGGGAGGACATTGAGAAGATTGTACGCGTATTGAAACCTCTTGAAGAGGAGATGGAGTTTAACCGTGGAAAGGTAATCATTGAGCTACGTGATGATGTGCTTAACATGGTTGGTCTAGCTAAGGACTTGACAAGCCTTAGGAGCCTATGCAATGGGCTATTGAAGTGCCTATATCTGACACTTCACATATTCTACAAATTTAAAGAACATTAAGTAATGTATATAATCTAACACCCGCTCTCAGCTTTGACATGAGCACAACTCTACCTCCCTCACTACAGGCAGAGATAGAGAAACTACAGACACTTCAGGCTCAGCTTCAGAACGTGCTAATGCTTAAGCAGCAGATAGAGAGCGAAATAAAGGAAATTGAAAGAACCATAAGTGAGATAGAGAAGGTTCCACCTGATGCAAAGATCTACAAGATTGTTGGCACGTTCTTAGTGTCAGTCACAAAGGAGCAGGCGCTGAACGAGCTAAAAGAGCGTGAAGAGTTGCTAAAATTGAACTTGACAAGCTTGTCTAGACAAGAGTCAATGCTAAGGAAACAGATAGAGGAGCTCAGGTCTAAGATAGCTGAAGCACTGAGACAGGCTGGTGTTCAGCCAGGTACGACAGGAGGCTCAGGCGGCGGGTAAGATAGTAAAAGCGAGAGAGCAATTTTCAAAGGCTCTTTTAGAACCTTATTCACAGTATATTGAGAGGACAGGCATGTCCTCAGTAAATATTTCACGTGAGCTACTCAACGAAATTGCAACACTTGTAGCAGAGAAAGTTACGAACTTCATAATGAAAAAGATTCCATTAAAGAGGCTTAGTGAAATAAATGTTGTAGTAACAGTAAAAGATCCAGAGAAACTTCTCTTTGAAATAGATGTCGATGTCAAGACAGACTTACTTATCAAACAGGATGTTCTAGACGAGATTGTCCGTGAAGCCACGGATTACGGCTTTAAAATCCTAGATGAAGTCATGAGTTACCTACTGAATGGAGGAGAACAGGACATCGAAAAAATTAGGGACATTATTAGAAGAGCTGCAAGGAAATACCTTGATACTGGCGCACAGGAACGCTGATTTCGATGGTGTAGCATCTGCACTACTTCTAAAGCACTTTTTCGAGAACAAGGTTGGTAAAAATGTAATTATAGGCGTTCCAGAGGGAATAGCAAAACCTGTTAAAGACCTTCTAGAGAAATTGGGGTTTCACTCGATTCTTGAGAATGTTAAAATGTATGAAAAGTATGAAGACGTATCGAACATAAATATAGACAACGTCATTATAGTTGACACAAGTTCAATAGCTCAACTTGGGGATTTCTCGAAACTGCTGGAGAAGACTACTAATATACTAGTCATAGATCATCACGTTCACCATGAAGGATTTCCTGATAAGACCTTACTTATAGCAGACCCTCAGGCAACATCTACATGTGAGATAATTCTCAGGGAGCTTGCTGACTCCATTTTGGATAGTATACCTGAATGGTTAACAGTGTTGTGTATAGCTGCTATAATTGTTGATAGTAGAAGATTCTCTCGAGCATCTGATACTACTTTTAATTTAATGAGTTTACTTTTGAGAAGATTGAAACAAATAAAATATGAAAATATTGTACAGTCTTTACAACAACGAGAAATGAGATTCGACGAGAAAATGGCTCGAATAAAGGGAATGATGCGCCTCGAAGCCTACAGGTACGATGAGAAAGTAATTTGCCTAAGTCACGTAAGTGCACATGAAGCTTCCCTTGCTAGACTTCTCCTTGAAGCAGGTTGCGATACTGTGATAATAGTGTCAGAGCACGACGATGAAATTAGATTATTTGCAAGAACAAAAGAGAGCACAATATCAATGGCCGAGCTATGTACACGTGTAGCATCCAAACTTGGAGGACAGGGAGGGGGACATGACAAAGCAGGAGCAGCAGCAATCAAGGTATCTAAAGAAACGAGAATAGGATTAAGAAGAGTTATGAGGGAGTGTATACGCGAACTTTCTTCAATGCTGAATACGAGGCTGAAGAAAGTTCGTCCCTAACTCTGATTATATAAGCTCGATCTCAATTTTAACATCCTCTGGAACCCTTATTCTCATTAGTTGTCTTAGTGCTCTCTCGTCAGCGTCCATGTCAATTAGCCTCTTATGAATACGCAGCTCCCAGTGATCAAATGTGTGATATCCCTGTCCACTTGGTGCTCTCCTGACAGTAACTATGAGTCTCCTCGTAGGCAAAGGAATGGGTCCTGAAACAGATACTCCACACTTTTTCGCTATCTCAACTATCTCACGTGCAAGTTCCTCAACTTTCTGATGGTCCGTACCCCATATCCTTATGCGTGCCTTTCTAGGCATATCTCAAAGACGCATAACTAGCCCCCTCTTTAAGTATTGCTAATGTCTCAAAGAAGAACAAGGGAAGAGGGAATAGAGAAGTATCAAAACCTGACAATAGCCTAATATGTATGTTTATGAGTAAATATACTGTAGTTTAAGATTATGAAAAATGTTTTGAAACTTTGTAAAAGGTTAATAAGTCTACTATGCTGAGCTTGTACGAAGTAAGTGTTGTTTTTATTTGACTTATGCCTTAATCTCTACCTTTGCAGGCTTGACCTCAATTATCTGACCAGCTGCAACTGTTCTACCCATGTCTCTCAGTGCAAATCTTCCAAGTGGTGGGAAGTCTGCAAACTTCTCAGCTACAACGGGCTTCAGTGGCTTCAGTCTGACAATTGCCGCGTCTCCCTGCTTTATGAACTGTGGCTTGTGCTCAATTGTCTGTCCTGTTCTTGGGTCTAGCTTGGCGATTATCTCAACGATCTGTGTTGGGACTGTTGCAGTGTGTATGTGCATTACTGGTGCATATCCAACGCTTATTGCTGTTGGATGCCATAGGATTACCATTCTTGCAACAATCTCCTCAGCTACTGTTGGCGGGTTCGTGACATGGCCCATCACGTCTCCTCTTCTGATGTCCTTCTTCTCGATACCTCTGACGTTTATTCCAACGTTGTCTCCTGGCTTAGCCTCGTTAATCTTAATGTGGTGAGTCTCTATGCTTCTGACATCGCCTACCTTTGCTGGTGGCATAATTACGACCTTGTCTCCAACCTTCACGACACCTGTCTCTACTCTACCTACGACCACTGTGCCGACTCCAGTGATTGTGAAGACGTCCTGTATTGGCATTCTGAATGGCTTGTCTACTGGTCTTGGAGGTGGCTCAAGCATGTCAAGTGCCTCGAGGAGTGTTGGACCATTGTACCATGGTGTGTTTGGACTTCTCTCCTTTATGTTGTCTCCCTTAATTGCACTGACAGGTATGAATGGTATCTTGCTTGGGTCGTAGCCTAGTAGCTTAAGCAGCTTTGATAGCTCATTCTTGATCTGCTCGTATCTCTTCTGGTCGTAGTTGACTACGTCCATCTTGTTCACAGCAACGATTAGCTGGTTGACTCCCAGCGTCCTGATCAGGAACAAGTGCTCTCTTGTCTGACCCTGAGGACCGATACCTGCCTCGTACTCTCCTGGTCTTGCTGATACGACTAGCAGTGCTGCGTCTGCCTGGCTTGCACCTACGATCATGTTCTTTATGAAGTCTCTGTGACCGGGTAGATCAATTATTGTGAAGAAGTACTTGCTTGTCTCGAATCCTACGTGCATTGCCTCTATAGTTACGCCTCTCTCTCGCTCCTCCTTCAGTCTGTCTAGGATCCATGCATATGCGAAGTCTTCCTTACCCATCTTCTTGGCAGTCTCATATAGCTCCTTCCAAGCCTTCTCGTCGACGTATCCTGTAATTACGAGTAGGTGTCCCACTAGCGTGGACTTACCGTGGTCTACGTGTCCAATCACTGCTAGGTTTATGTGAGGCTTCTTGACTGCAGTCTCCTTTGGCTTAAGTACTATGCTCATAGTTGGCTCAGCTCATTAAGAGGGGGTCTACTTATAAAGTTTATGTACTTCTAACGTACCTAGTTCTGAGACGTACCTAGCGAGACTCAATAAATCAGGATGCGGGAGCGTCAAGGAGGTAGCCGCCTTAGGTGACCTCCTCTCATCCGCTCCCAGTACATTACTATTGTACACTTCTCAAAATTAAACATTTCCAAGAGTAGAAAACACAGATTAGATAATGTTGTATAAAGATGGGACGCCGGGGGTAACCCAGCCCCCCTCATCTGCCCAGGACTTCCTGGGTATTGGGGGTGGGTCAATTGAGTGTAGCTAGGTTAGATTAAAAACGTTTCGTAACATACTATGCCCAGAACAAGATTTAAATAGACTAACCACGATGTCGTCTACAACAATATGTCCATAATTACCTCAACATCGCTTGAGTCGTGGGAGCCGAGGACGTATGTAGGTAGGCTAGTCAAGGAGGGTAAGATAAAGAGCATTGACGACATCTTTAGAATGAACCTTCCAATACGTGAGCCAGAGATTGTTGACTACCTCTTACCTGACCTAAAGCATGAGGTGCTCAACATAAACATTGTACAGAGACAGACAGAGCATGGAGAAGTAAGCCAGTTCCAGGTTCTGGTAGTTGTAGGAAACGAGGATGGCTACGTAGGCGTTGGACTAGGAAAAGCCAGACAGATAAGCGTAGCAATAGAGAAGGCTATCAGGGATGCTAAACTCAACATAACACCTGTGAGACGTGGATGCGGATCCTGGTACTGTTCATGCGGTGAACCTCACACCGTACCCTTCAAAGTAGAAGGAAAGTGCGGTAGTGTACGTGTAAGACTGATACCTGCACCAAAGGGCAAGGGACTAGTAGCTGCTGACCCAATAAAGCCTGTACTAAGACTTGCAGGAATAAAGGATGTCTGGACGTGGACTAAAGGCGAGACAAGAACAACGGTGAACTTCGTTAAAGCATGCTTCGAAGCGCTTAAGGCAACATACAAGTTCAGATTCTAAAAAGCCAACCCTAGACACTAACACTTCACGCTTAATTACTTGACACTACTACACATTAAGTAACAGATCATAAACCATAACTCATCTTTAGTGATGAGCCGGTTGTACCCCTGAAAAATGATGACTTATTCCCGAACTGATACAACACTATGTTGTTGAAAATAGGACATTTTAATAAATACCAAGCATAAGTGCACAGTGCGTCTGAACATAGAAAAAGGTGATCCAAGACTCTCTTAAGGGAAAGTCTCTAGACCTCGGCAATGCATAATCTTCGGAGGACCTTTTCCTCAGTTCTTTCATTATTACATCATAGACTATGAGAAACTTCTCGTATCCTGTCACTCGATAAGCAATTGCTAATGATGTAGCTAAGTGAGCATTCCATGCATTTTCATCAACATGTCGTTTTACAAATCCGGGAGGTAACTTTTCTTCAAAAAGTTTCAGAACCTTCTTAAGAATGCTGCTAAGACCCTGTTAGCATTGTGACAGAAAAAGTCGTGATTCCCTAGGCCAGTATACTCAGTCTCACTTTCTATATTTGTTATGAAGTTACTATCTGATTCTTCTAGTTTTCCCAAAACAATATTACGTAGTGTGTTAACAATGTCATTACATCCTCGATACTTAGCGTATCTAGCTAGACAAGCTATAGTCCACTATGGATCATTATAAGCATAACTGTTAAATTTCTCTCTACATTTTCTGCAATGGCGCTTAAGGAGAAGTCTTGAAGTAGTGATTCAAGAGCATGGGACGTATGCATTAAATGAGAGGCATCATAAATGAAGCCAGAATTTTCTTTTTTAAGAAATCTATCGTAGTTTGACAGGACGTATCGGATCGCAGCTCTGATATTCCTACTAAACGTGTCGCACTCCACAACGTACGTGTATACGGTCCAGATCCAGATGGCTTCTAAAGTATCGTGAAAATCTTCGTAAGCTCCAATCCATGTGCCCAGCTCCCAAGGACTTACGCAGCCATATAGTTTACCATGGGTAACCCAAGGCTCTATCAGCTGACGCTGTGTGAGAAATATGCTGGCTCTCTCGAGATGTTCTCTAAGTGTGTGTTCATACCGGGTCACTATCTCCGAGGTTCTCATTAGTTGAGTCAGCGCCCAGCGAACTTTGTCCTCATCTCTCGGGCGAGGTCCCCTCTCATCAGTCAGGTATGTGGGTGTTGAAACGCTTATAAAACCTAGGCGTGGTCGTGTCATGCAATGTCAACAACATCTCTTGTGCAGCAGTCAGGACAAGCTAAGCAGACATATACGAGACTTGCAGTCATAAGAATTAGAGGAATACCTGATACTCCACCAGATGTTGATAGGACATTGTACTTGCTTAGGCTTAGGAGAAGATTCACATGTGTGATAATCGACTCAAGGCCAGCCTACCTAGGCATGCTTAGAGTCGTCCAGAACTGGGTTACCTGGGGCGAGATTGATGCTGATACGCTTGCTGAGCTCCTAAGGAGGCGTGGCAGACTTGTAGGTGACAAGCCGCTGACCGAGGACTACTTGAAGAAGCTTGGATGGGATAGTTTCGAAGAGTTTGCATTAGCGTTCATCCGTGGCGAAGTTGAGAAACTCTGGTGTCCTGAAGATAAACCACTTCCAAAGAAGGATGGCAAGGTACTATGTATACCTAAGCTAAAGCCATTCTTTAGACTACACCCACCTCGCGGCGGATTCAAGAGCGTCAAAAAACACTACAGCGTAGGCGGAGACCTTGGCTATAGAGGCATAGCAATAAATGAGCTTATCCTAAGAATGCTCTAACGTAAGACAAAGACGAAACACTAGGTCAATAACTCACTCACTTAAACAGCACTGCGTGGATCCGAGAATTAGAAGAAAAATTGTTAAATGTGTAAAGGAAATATGTACAAAACCGTTTGAGGAACTGTGTAATGAGTATGATGTAGTTTTAATAGATTGGGCCTCGATTGTCTACGGATTGAAAAATCCGCTAAACTTTTTAATAAATTTACGTATGGCAGAGCAGCTTGGGTTAGTAAGGTCGAGGTTCATAATAGTTGTCGACTACTCTAAGGAAGTTCATAGACAGGTTTTTGATAGAAAGTTTAGAAAGTACTTTGATGAAAATCACGTAGAGTATGTCCTGGCAGAGGATGAGCCAGCAGAGATTAAAGCTGCAAAAATGTGCAAAAATTACTTAGATAGAGGTTTACTGAGCATTGTTGTTACGAGAGACTATGATCCTCTACTATATGTTGACTATATTGCTCAGCCTTTTAGATGTAAGTATAAATGGAATGTTAAGCTAGTGTGTATTGATAGAAAATGTCTAGAGGATACTTTAAAACTAGGAAGATGAGAAGAGTGTCGTGAAATGTCTGAAAGCTAATGTACTATATACGGGTAAGCCTGGAGAGGTTCTCCACGATGTTTATATAGTATGGGAAGACTCAAAGATTGTACAAATATCGAAAGATAAGCCTACAGGTGTTGAAGAAGTTTTTGAATATGATTACTGTGTGGTGACGCCTGCTCTAATTGATGCACACTCACATATTGGAATGGTACGAGCTGGGGAGAATCCTGATGAGGAGGAGGTTAATGAGGAGATGGACTCCATACTGCCCTACCTTGATGCTCTTACGAGCATCTACATGGATGATCCTGCATTTAGGGACTCCATAGAGTACGGTGTCTTGTATTCATGTGTTCTGCCAGGAAGCGGCAACATCATTGGTGGAAGAGCTGTCGTCATTCGCAACTTTGCACGTGATATAAATGAGGCATTCATAAAGTACGCAGGCATAAAAGTTGCATTAGGATACAATCCACGCAGCGTAACCAAGTGGAAAGGTGTTAGACCTTACACAAGGATGGGCGTTGTCGGACTTCTAAGGAAGACCCTGCAGAAAGCTCAGGATGCCAAGAGGCTTCTTGAGAAGGGTAAGAAGGAAATTGAGGAAGTAGATATTGAAGTAAGGTATCTGCTACCTGTCATTGAAGGAAAAGAAGTTCTGAGAGTCCATGTGCATAAAAAGGATGATATAATGGTCATGTTGAGAATTGCAGATGAATTTAATATAAAGTTCACTGTCGAACACGCATGCGATGTAAATGAGTTATATGTGTTCGAGATTCTCAGAGATAGAAACATCCCCATAGTGTACGGCCCTCTGGACTCGTTCCCGTACAAGACTGAACTAAAACATGAGACATGGAGGAATGTGAAATTTGTAATAGAGTCACGACATCCCTGTGTTGCCATAATGTCAGATCATCCTGTTGTTCTTCAGAGGAACCTAATCCTTCAACTAAGGTTCTTCCTGAGATTCGGCATGAAGTTCAGTGAAGCAATATCACTAGTCACATACAATCCTGCAAGAATACTTGGACTTGACGATGTTCTAGGCACAGTCGAAGTAGGGAAGTATGCGAGCTTCGTAGTCTGGAACAAAGAGCCCACAAGCTTAGATGCCTACCCTCTACTTGTAATTGGAGAAGGGAAAGTTATTGCAGAAGCTTAGCAAGAATCCCTTGAAAAATTCTTTGACTATCGAAAAAGGATTATGAAGTTCTAAATCTAACACGATTACATACTTTGTTACTTTCTTAATTTCTATGATTTTCAAGCCCTTGTACATTAGCATGTTTTCAATACCTAACTCATTTAGGATTCTATGAGTTAACAGCGCAGCATTAAATGATGGTACTAATAGATGTTCAATATATTTTCTAGATATTTCAATCTCGGAAAATATATAGCCTTCATTGAATATTCTTAAGTGTAGTTCGAATACATCATCTATGGTCTTTGCTAAACTGTATTTTTCACCCATTGGAAAAGCTATAACCTTGCGAAAACCTATGTGCTGAAGTTTATTCGCTAGATCTGTCAG
>CAYPXK010000079.1:0-1972 GCA_964414695.1 uncultured Thermoproteaceae archaeon
AGATGATTTGCGCCGTGACTCACGTTGAGTCGGACATTGATACTCTACAAGATTATTAGAGAGAAAGATAGGCCATGCACAGTGACTGAGGATATTATTAGACATGCAAAATTGAATAAAGTAGATTTAGAAATATTACAAAAGTTCGAAAATAAGGAAGCGATTAAGCAGCTTGAAAAAATTAGGAAATTACTACAGTTAATACATGTGCTACATAGAGAATTATCGAGAAACTTTGCATTATTTAAATTTCAGAAGCCTGTAAGGTACACTCCCTCGGATATTGACATTATTGCACATGTTGATGTTGTCAAAGATATTGTAAACATATTAAAAAGAAGAAGATTTAAAATAGCTGTCTGGGAGAGGTACTGTATAACTCTTACACGTGGCTCTGAGATTGTTGACATATATGTGCATCCCTGTATTGCGGGATCTGTGGTATATATGAATGGTGAAGTACTGTTAAGAAACGTTGAGTTGAGAGTAGTTGAAGATTTTGAAGTTCCCTGTATAGGAAAGCCCTGTGAGGTAGTTGTAACTTCTGCACATGCTGTATATAAGGAGGGAATTGTAACTCTATGTGATGTCTTAACTGTTGAGGAATGGATATGCGATGAGGCTTTCAAAATTGCATATGAGACTAAGTGTACGGATTCTCTCAGGTTTTTATTAAACATTGTGAAGTTAGTCAAATGTGGCAAAATTGAGCTTCCATATAAGATTCCTATAGGTGCTCATTTAATGTTCTTATTTAGGAAATTTGCGGATGATCCATTGTTTAGAGAAACTTTACTATTCTCAATTGAGAAGCTTAGAGATCCTAGACTTGGCTCGTCTATCCTTTCACATATCCTAAGGATAACGTACTAGACCTCTCTAGACAGTCCAATGTATATGCAGAAGATTGTAAGTAATGGTAAGGTTCTTGCAGTTGTATTTTCTATTGATGAATATTTTGAAAATACACTTGTATTAACGCCCCCAGAGTGGGGATTGCAGACTTGTCTATTAAAGAGACCCAGTGGATATAGTGTTAACTTACATACTCATTTTCGTAAACGTGAACTTGGTGAAGCATGTGAACTTCTTTTAGTTCTTAAGGGGAGAGTGAGAGTATGTCTATATGATGGTAATAGGCTTGTTCAATGTGTAGAACTATGTTCAGGACAGGGAATAATTATGAGGTGTCCACATGCTACTGAGATTTTAGAAGATTCAAAAATTTTAGAAGTTAAAGAAGGACCCTACCCAGGTCCTGATAAGGATAAAGTCTGGATCAGGTTAGATATCGTAACTTAGTGTTATAGTGACATCTTCTCTATTCTATCAAGTACAAGTTCCTTAATCTTCTTAATCAGGTTGAATGCTCTATTGTACGGAGTTATTCCTTGCTCAAAGTCCTTAATCATATCATCTAGATCATTTAGAAACTCTAGCGTTATATCATATTTCGATAATATGTTCCGTATTCTCTTAAGTTCAAGCATCGTCATCTCATAGTTCTGGTATAGGTCATGTCGATAACATAGGTAGCTCAGTGTTGTTATTACATCAATCATGTCAGATACGAATTGCTTGACTGCAAGTACATCCTCGTTCATGGCCATGGCAAGATGTATCGAAAGTAGATTTAACAGTTCGCACGTAGTTACTATGGCATGGTGACGATACGTGACATATTGAACAAGCTCAAGTGGACAAACAAGTTAGACAACTATGAGCTAGTCTACATTTCACGCGGCGAGAGAAACAACGAACATGTGGTAGACCTCTCAACACTTGTAGAAGTTGGCAAAAACGGATTCACATACCTCGAAAATGGCATACCCAGATACATACCATACCACAGAGTCATCGAGATCAGGTCAAAAGACAGGAAGGAAATACTAATAAAAAGAACAGTACCACACTAAGCAAAGACTTAAAAAGCCACCAAAAACAGACACAGACGAAACCGCGGCCGTAGTCT
>CAYPXK010000080.1:0-8285 GCA_964414695.1 uncultured Thermoproteaceae archaeon
ATCACTGGAGAAGGTCGTAGAAGAAATAGAGTCGATATGTAGGAAGCTTGGTCTACCTATCGATGTTGTGTACAAGGTCTACTGTAAGAATGAGCCTATACCTGAGACTATTGAGAACAAGCTTCTAGAGTTCGAGAATAAGCTTTCACAAGAGTTTGAAATCGATATCGACGATATTATGTCTCAGTTCTGTGAAAGATATAGAACGTCTTCTGTTGAGGAAGCACATAAGAGGCAGGTACTTGAAGAGAAGGTTGAGAAAGTTGTTAAATTTAACGTGTACTCTGGAGGCTCCTTGCATGAAATTAAGATTGTTATTGATAAATCAAGAATACTAGTCGAGACTAATCTAGAGAATGTGTGTAAGGAGCCTGATGATATTGTTGTTGGAGAAACAACAATATACTTCAAGTGTGGTGGTCAATGGATAAGTCTTGTACACGACATGTCGCAGGAAAAAGTTCAGCTACTGCGAAAGCTTGTTAGACGTGAATAATAACAACCTAACGTACTCTGGGACAGGTTGATGAGTCCGTTATTGGAAATTCATGACCTATGGACTGTCGTAGATAATGTGGAGGTACTCAGAGGCGTTAACCTAAGTGTCGAGGAGGGAGAGGTTCACATTATACTTGGTCCAAACGGTGCAGGTAAATCCTCACTGCTGCATACAATAATGGGATATCCACGGTATAGAGTCACTAGAGGTGAAATTCTGTTCAATGGAATTAACATAACAAACTTACCCATGTTTGAACGCTCCCGACTTGGAATATCTCTAATGCATCAGATAGTTCCCACAATGAGGAGTGTACGTACACAAGATCTTATAGAGGCTGTTAAGAACAAGTTTGGCGAATGTAATCTTTGTAAAGAAGTTGAGAACATATTGGAAATTGACAAGTTTTTAAATAGACCACTCTTTCAAGGTCTAAGTGGTGGAGAAAGAAAGAGACTGGAACTTTACTTAGCAATTCTTCCATGTCCAAAACTGCTCATGTTAGATGAGCCTGACAGCGGCGTCGATGTCGATAGTCTAGAGAAAATAGCAGCAGTAATAAACTACCTGACAGAGAAAGGCGTAACAATCCTGTTAGTCACCCACAGAGGCGACATAGTTGAGAGAATGTCGAAACTTGATAAGGTCCACGTGATGTGTAGTGGAAGAATTGTCCAGACAGGTGATCTTAAGCTTGCACGTGAGGTGCTTAAGAGAGGTTTTCGAGACACGTGCAGATGAGGCGTGAAGAGGTTCTACAGCTAGCAGAGATGCGACTCAGGAAGGAGGATCCCGAGCTTGTCAGGAAGTATGTTGAGAAACTTGCATCAGGTAAGGTCATTGCTGAGAAAGAACACATGAAGGAAATTGAGAGACACTGTGGAACCGCGGTTCTTGTGGACATGTCATTTATCAGGACCAGGATAGCAGACTCACTCATTAGGCAGGGACTTGTTGTTGAGCCTCTGGCGGAGGCCATCTCTCATAGAGCTATTGCTCGTGAGACAGCGTGGTCTCTAGTTAGCCCCAGTGAGAGTCTGTACACGGCTCTCGTCGCAAAGTATGGTCAGAATGTTGGAATGTTCATACATGTACCTCCCGGTGTCAGGATTGAGATGCCGATGTACACCTGTATGCTTGTTCAGTCGAGCTCAAGTGTGCAGCTTGTGCACAATGTCATAGTTGTTGATGAGAATGCTGAGCTCAGACTTTTGACAGGCTGTCTATCTTCACATAGGACGAGAGATTCGTCACACATAAGCGTTACAGAGATCATAGTCAGGAAAAATGCTAGGCTCTACCTAACAATGATACATTCGTGGAACGAGACAATTGACATACATTCAGTAACAAAGATGCTCCTCGAGGAGGGTGCTGAAGTAGCTACATACTACGTATCTCATAGTCCTGTAAGAGAGATTGAGATGAGCACAAGTGTACTACTCAAACAACATGCAAAGGCTGACCTTGCCTCAACCGTAGTTGGTCGAGGTTCAGGAAAGTACAGCTATCTTACTGAGACAGTTCTCGAGGGTCCAGAGGCACGTAGCGTAATCACGTCACGAGCAGTATCGTATGACGTCTCTATCGTCAAGATGTACTCGCGCATTGTGGGCAAGGCAGCCCACGTGCGTGGACACGTAGAGTGTCTGGGCCTTGTACTAAGCTCAGGCTCGAGAATAGTGTCGATTCCTGAGCTTGAGGCACAGAGAGACGATGTTGAGCTTAGTCATGAGGCAGCAATTGGCAAAATATCGGAAGACGAGCTGCTCTACCTCATGGCTAGAGGACTATCGGAAGATGAAGCTAAGTCACTCATAGTCAAGGGATTTCTCAAGATAGAGCAGCCCAGCATGCCAGAGGCTATTAGAAAGCTCGTGGACAGGGTCTCGGAGGAACTTCTAAGACGAGCACTTGTGTAGAGACAAAAGTTATTAATAATCCCGTAGAGTGCACGTGACTAAGCATGTCGTACGTATATGTGTATGAGCTGCCTGAAAGACCAAGACCAGGAGAGGTAATCGAGCTACCAAACGGTATGAAGGTCAGAGTCAGACATGTTGGCATTCCTTGGCTAGCTCCACCAAAGAAGGTATGTGTTGATGAGCTATGTCCCTGGCATGGTCATCTCAAGGTGAGAGGCACAATACTGGAGGTGAAGGTCGTGAAGGTCCATCCAAAGTTCGTAGTCTGTCTACATGAGTGGCTGAAGTATGACCACAAGTACAAGAGATACGAGTGGAGAAGAAGGAAGATACATGCAAGACTGCCACCCTGCATAGATGTGAAGCCTGGCGACATTGTTTACATAGGTGAGACAAGGCCACTAGCAAAGACAATAGCCTTCGTTGTGCTCGGCACAAAGAACGACGTGGTTCCTGTAAAACCAATCGTTAAGAAGCTTGGGGAGACAACGGACGTTAGGATATAAAAATAGTAGAGTCAGCTAAGCGCTCTTCATCACTTAGTCAGTCGAAATCCGATACATCACCAGGTACAATAACACTAAGTGTGCAGTATTTTAGCTCTTTACAAACAATGTGTTACGACCTTGCCTTACGTAACAGTTTTTCGTATTCGTCGAGAACTTTCGCCTTAATATCTTCGGGAGAGTATCCTCGGATTAATGTAGTTACCAACAGACCTCCCATTCCAACTCCCTCCTTAACAAAGCCCTGCTCATAGGCTCTTAGACCATCGTATGGCACATCGGCTAGACTAAACATTGCAACGTAGAGACTGTGTTTATTCCATATTGAGGATAGTAGACCAACTATGTCAGACTGTGAATCTTCGAAGATCCATCTTGTTGTACCAACTGCAATAAAGTCGGGACTCAGGTCAAGGCCAAGGTGTTTAAGGAACGCAACAACTGCACACATTTGAGTACCTCCGGCTAAAAGCACGCGCTTCCTCATCTCCAGGACACCTGCTGCAATGGATGCGACGCCTACAATTACAGGATCCCCAACACGTGAGACAGCAACTATGGGGTCTTCCACAGGCACATCAATGTCGAGATTTCTGAGAGCTTCCTGGACAACCCTCCTCTTGAGGTCTATGGGATTTACAGGTGAGGCACTTGAGACTTTGTTCCAAGCATCGTAGCCTAGCGCAACCATGAATGCCATGGCTGTCGTTGTTCCAGCAGGAATCGATTCTCCAATTATTACAAGATCAAACTTCTTAGCTAACTCTCTTCCGAGGAGCTTACCATTGTTAAGAATTTCTTTAACAGCTTTCTCACTCAGTGCACGTCCTGTCCTTATGTCTCGACCTGGCTCACCTCCAAGGTCAATATACGGTATCTTTGGAACTACTCTACAGCCAGCAGATGCTACAAAGACTGGGATGTTCAGTATTCTGAGACATGCACGTGAGATAAGTGCCGGTGTAGGCTTGCCATCAGGTGTCATAGGAGGAACAGGAATGACACGGCACTCGCCAAGTAGCAGGTACTCGGCATCTGCAGGTGGAGTATATGGTGTAAGTTCAGGTGAGGCACCTGCAATTGTTATGCCTGGTATGAAACTTGTATCGGTTGTCCCTATTGTCAACACGAAACAAGCCTCTCCTTCCTTTAGTACATTGATGAACTTATCAGAGCAGTGTCCGACGCACTTAACATATTCAGGTTTGCTCACGCCTCTCCAAGATGTTATGAGAAAGTTTAAAAGATGACCATCCCCCGTTACCTGTATGATGAGATGTAAACTATGTGGTAAAACATTCGAATCATTTAGTGACCTGTTCTTCCACATAAGGAGAGAGTGTAAGAACTTTCCACACACAAGAAGATGCCCTGTATGTGGTGCAAGATTCAAAAGCATACGACTACTCAAGTTGCACCTCGTGAACTCAGCATTAACAGATGTTCAACATAGAAACTATCTGGCAGTCATGGCCTAGCGGGCCTACCTACAGGAAACATAAGTACTGGAATCTCGTCCTTACAATCAATCTCAAGTAACTCGCATAGCTCATCGTCAAAGAATGCACCGACGGCACAGGTTCCAAGTCCAAGTGCTTGACATGCTAGGTAGATGTTCTCACCTGCAAACCCCGCATCTAGGAGTGCATATCTGTACCCTCTGTCACCATATTTCCACCTTGTCCTAGCCCAGTAAATTGTCAGTATCAGAACTACTGCACCATCCCTGACATGTCTTTGACCAAGCGCGATCTCTGCAAGTCTTCTCGAGTAATCTCCCTCTTTAAGAAGCTCGAGAGAATGCTCAACAGGATTGTAATGGTATATCCCCTTCCTGAGGCCTGTAACTCTGTCTGCATATACGTAAACTTCTACAGGCTGTAATGCACCAGCACTTGGGTAAGCTCTTAGAGGAAACATTCGAAGACCATAAGCTCCAGGTTCCCAAGCTGTTATGCCCACAGATAGATATAGAATTGTTGAGAGCTCCGACAGTGTAATGTAGTCTTTTGTGTATTCTCGAATTGATCTTCGTGTCCTGATGGCATCCTCAACGGATACTTTCCTAGGGAACTCAGGTTCAGGGAGTTTAACTATGTCAAGAGCGTTACATCTCTTAACTAGGGGTGGCATGGGACCACGCATTGGCACATGGCGTAGAGCCATGTCTTTTCTCAACCTGATGAGTTCATCGTATGCTAATCCTGCGTTTTCACGAATCATTCTATAGGCCATGTACAGCAGATACAGGTCTTCCTGATTTGCAGTCTCTACAATTCTTCGAAGAATATCACGTAGCTCCACGTGACAGTGTATAAGTGAATCTTCTAAAAAGAGTTTAGAATGCTGAAGAGTTTCCAAGAGATTCAATGTCTGCTAATCAGGAAGGCCTTAACACACGACATATACTGCATGGCTGTTGGAGTCGTGTGGAATGATAAGGTCTGGACATTTACGCTGGGCTTCAGGGACGTTGACAAGAGGCTTCCTGTCACAGATAGTACAAACTTCTGTATTGCATCAATAACAAAATCCTTCACAGCACTCCTAACGTTAAAGCTTCAGGAAGAGGGCCTCATAAACATATACGATCCTGTGATAAAGTACTTACCTGAAGTAGGACTCAGACAGGATGTCGAGATATGGCATCTACTCTCTCATACAAGTGGTATACCTGCACTTTGCTACGCGGAGAATCTTATAGAGAACCTAGCTATCGGAAAGACATCTCCCTTCTCTAACCCTGAGACAGTCCTCACTCTGCTATCTCTAGGCGAGAATTCTCGTGTAGCAAATCCTGGAGAATCCTATCTCTACCTTAACGAGGGCTATGTGGCAGTTGGAAAAATACTTGAGAAGGTAACATCAAAGTCCTACTCTAAACTCTTAGAGGACTATATTCTAAAACCATTGAGAATGAATAGAACCTACGTAGATCCTCAAGAATTCTTCAGGGATCCAGATCATGCAGACTTAGTATTATACTCAGAGAGAGGCCCAGTTAAAGTACCGTTTCCATCAGGTATAGAGGCCGATGGAGGTATAATAAGCAATGTTAAAGATATGTTAAAGTACGTCACAATGCTAATAAATAGAGGTAATGTAGATAATGTTCAGATAATATCTAAGGAGATGGTACAGGAATTTGAGAAACCTAGAATAAAACTTCCATACAACATAGGTGATGAAGACTACTACGGACTAGGCATAGCAATAACAAAGATGGGTGATATCACAATGTTTCATCATAGTGGCTCAATTTTGTCACATACATCACACATGGCCTACATACCTGAGAAAAAGTTAGGAATAGTAGTGCTAATGTCAGGAAGCTCCTATCCACCACTTATGGTGACGCTTCATATAATATCTAAGTTACTGAACATACACATTCGGCAAGTTAAGTGGGATAACATCTTAGATAAGTTAACAGGTACATACGCTACGAGAGAGAAAGTGTACGAAGTTAAAATAGTTAGAAAAGGAGCTCTCTTAGAGATTAAATCAAAAATTGGTAGAGAAACGATACTTATCCCTGAGGTACTTGAAGAGGACTACTGTAGATTTTTCACATATACACCTGACTTCAGGAGAATGTACGCAGAGTTCATTATAAGAGATCGAGAGGTCGTGCTTAGATTCGACAGATACGTACTCTATAAGGTAGTTGCGTAGTTAATTTTGTTTTTTTTTTTCACGCGTCGAGGGGGTTTGATAACTACAGTTACCTTATTTTTAGCTGTGAAACACAGATTACACATGATACGTGGACGAAACATGAGAAGTTTCGAGTTTGCAGAACTTCTCCGCGCGTTGACAGGCTTGACAGAGACTGACCTGGAGGTCTATCTGACACTATTGAGAGAGTTTGAAAACACAGGTCAGCCCTTGTCAGTAAACGATCTTGCAAGGATAATGCAGAAATCGAGAAGTGCCATAGAGAGGTCGGTTCTCAAGCTTCTATCTGCAGGTCTTGTACAGCGTAAAGTTGCTCTTCTATCATCAGGCGGCTACACATACGTATACTATCCGAAGCCTTTGAAAGAAGTTAAGAATATGCTCATGGAGAAACTCCATAGCTTCTATCAAAAAGCTAAGGAGGTTTTAGAATCTATTGACAGCGTTCTCCTATGTGAAACTAATCAAGCACTAAGCTGACTTTCCGTATGTTCTCTCTTACTCTCTATTAATCTGTATAGTTCCTTTATTTCATTATACTTCTGAAACGTCAAGGTTGATATTACTATTGTTGCTATAGAAAATGCTAATATTGCTGCCTCGCATACTCCTTGAGCTAAATGAGATCCTGACATTGTTGCTAGTATGTACACTATAATACTTATCATTAATAATGATAATGAAATTATCAGTATCGCAACTCTAAATACTAGCTGCGCATCCTTCCAATAGTCAGGCATGAAAACAGTTATTGGTATATCTTTTAAACGTTTTACAACGTGTTAGTATACGAAATTGAAAGTAAGTACCTACACGCACGTGATAACATGTTTATTACCACACTCTAGACTAGTCTAGCCTAAGATATGGTAACTAACCTGCCTGCTGAAGCCAAGGCTGCCTGGGCAAAGGTGATGGAAGCCAAGACTCCTGAAGAGAAGCTTCGAGCACTTCAAGAATTCCTAAGCAAAGTTCCTAAACATAAGGGAACTGAGAATCTCGTTCACTGGGTAAGGAGAAGAATTGCACAGCTCAGACGTGAGATAGAGCTCAGGAAGGCTAAGGAGCGAGCACTGAGAAGTGGAGGCGGCGGACGAAGACTTACCGTCGAGAAAGAGGGTGATGTACAGCTAATAGTTGTGGGTCCTCCAATGAGTGGCAAGTCAGCGCTCTTGAAATGTCTAACAAATGCGAAGGTTGAACCTGATGAGGTGCCGTTCAGCAATGACGAGCCGATACCAGGCATGTTCATTCAAGACGAGATATACTTCCAACTCGTTAAAGCACCCTCAATAACAATGGACGACTATGACAGCGACCTGAACGTCGTCACAGCATCACTGATAAGGAGTGCTGATGGTGTTGTGCTCGTACTAGACGCATCATGCACATCTCCTGATCCACTGGGACAGTTCTCAAAGATCAGCGACATCTTGAAGGCACACGGCATATACCTCACGAAGCCTAAGGCTCTCGTAAGGATAGAGAGAAGGCACATACCTGGCGTACAGATAGTTGGCAAGCTTGTGAATGCAAGTATCGACGATGTGAAGAGACTACTGCTTGACTACGGTATTCAGGGAGCCATAATCTACATAGATGGTGAAGCAACGCTGGACGATATTGAAGATGCAATGTTTAGAGATTACGTATATAGGCCCTGCGTAGTTCTTCTAA
>CAYPXK010000081.1:0-23621 GCA_964414695.1 uncultured Thermoproteaceae archaeon
TAACTCTCTCAATGCTGCGAATTCTCCGTCAGTGGTCTTGTCAGGCTTTATGTTAAACTTTCTAAGAATATAGTCAAGGTTATTTAACACATTTTCAATGCAGAATTGAAAATCTTTCAATGCCTTTGTCACCATACCTGACCCTACATTAGTAGTTTACTCACAAGCTTTAGGTAAACTTTAGCTACTGAGAGAACGTCGTTTATGCTAACGTACTCATCTGCCTGATGTGCACAGGATACATCTCCTGGACCGTATGTGACTGCTTGACAGCCTTTGACCTGGTAGTATCTCGTGTCTAGTCCTCCGGTACACACGACTTTCCTGATATTGTTTAGCTGAAGTGTCTCACGTATAGATTCTTCAAGTTTTTTAACAAGTATTGACGATGGATCTGTCACTGCTGGTGGAGATTTTTGTACGGTACGCACATTGATGTTTATATTAAATTCCGCTGCTCGCGACGTTAAGTAATCAATGAGTTCTTTCTCTACTTTATCAACATCTTCCTCTGGTATTACTCTTCTATCGATTGAAAATGCGAATACTCCAGGTACGACATTTATCTTTCCTGCACTCCTTACATCGCCTCCGAACGTTATTGTAGCTCTCTCACCGCCCTCAATATCGTACTCGAATTTGCTGACATGTGACTCGGTAATTTTCTTAAGTTCATCGATGATTGATGCGGCGAATTTTACACCTAGCTCAAATGCGTTAATTCCAAGCCATGGCGTGGCTGCGTGTGCCTGCCTTCCAATTACCTCGACCATAAGCCAGACAAGTCCCTTGTTGCCTATCACGATCTTGTTGAGTCCTGTGGGCTCTGCAACAATTACGTAGTCTGGCTTGACGTTCAGGACATTAACGAGGTACCCTGTGCCTGTTGCGCCTCCAATCTCTTCGTCAGGTACGAGAGCTACCTCAACTGTGCCATTTAGCTTCTGCTCGAGCTTTGTCAAGAGTTTAAGCGTTAAGAGTATTGACACTATTCCGCCCTTCATATCGCATGTTCCTCTTCCATACACCTTGTCATCCACAACCTTCGGCTCGAAGGGCTTACACACAGTCCATCCAGTTCCTGCAGGGACAACATCGTAGTGACCATTGAAGTGTACTACAGGTCCTGCACCTGACCCAATTCTTGCGATCAGTATGAACCTCAGGAAATCAATGTACTCTGGTATATGTTGAGCAACGTACTCACGCGGAACCTGAATTATCTCACATTTGATGCCCCATGACTGTAGGAGCTCAGCAACTCTTCTGCAGAATTCGTGATACCTGTCGCCTGGAGGGTTCACAGTGGGTATCTTGACGAGCTCGCATAGGAGCCTCGTAGCTTCTTCACGTAGCTTATCAACTTCCTGAATAAGCTCCTCAATACTCATGCCTAATCTTAGTTAGTGAGGTTGTTATTATCTAGTTCTCCTTAAAAGGAGCTCAAATGCCTTAACGGCGTAGTACTGCTCGTCTGTGATCGACATCTCGGGATTGACCTCATTGACGCGTCTGAGAGCATCCTCTGCTGTGTAACCCCTGTAAACTAGGAAACATGCCAACACCGTGGGTGTGCGACCCATGCCGCCTACACAGTGTACATATACCTTCCTGCCTTCTCTATCGTACTCATCTAACAGCTTGACGAGCTCTAGCAGCTTGTCTTCAGGAGGGGCAAACCCATCAGGTGTAGGACATCTGACCAGGAGCATTCCAAGATTCTTCACGAGCTCCCTAACCTCAGACTCTGATAGTGAAGTGTAAGCTTCATACTCCCACTCTTCTACAAGTGATACTATCACACTTATCCCTATGCTGCGAAGATACTCATAGTCTTCCCGGCTATGTGGTATTGGGCCACCGCATACGTTGTCCGTTATCCAGTACATGTATCTGCTGAGAGACATAGTAGCTCAATGATTAGGCGAGACGTGGCTGTGTAGCAAATTTACACATTACCGCCAGCTCATGACATTGTGTTTATGTGTACTTAACTAGATTCGATACTTCTCTCGAGGCACAGAATGTACGTGAAGAAGATAATCGTGGCTACAAGACCAAGCAGGCTGTCTCTGATACAGACTAAAATAGCGATTGACTGGATAAGGAAGTTCTATCCTGATGTTGAGTTTGAAATAAGAACTTTCAAATCGACAGGCGACAGGGTTCAGGATAAGGCTCTGTACGAGATTGGTGTCAAGGGAATATTTGAGAAAGAGATAAACTTGGCAGTAATAAGGGGAGAGGCGGACATAGCTGTTCACAGTCTAAAAGACTTACCAGGCGAGCTTAGTCCAGACATTGAGCTCGTGTGTTTTCCTCCACGTGACTCTCCCTTCGATGTCCTTGTGACTCCGAGAGGGATGAAACCTGACATATACTCTCTTCCTTCAGGTGCCAGAATCGGAACCTCAAGCATTAGGAGGCGAGCATTCATAATGAGGAAGAGAAAGGATGTTCAGATAGTGGTCATTAGAGGCAATGTAGATACTAGAATCAGGAAGTTGCTGTCAGGGCAGTACGATGCTATTATCCTTGCAGAATGCGGAATTGAGAGACTGAGACTGTCCGGTGAGGAGTTCGATATTGAGTACATGCGAATGCCTCCAGAGGACATGCCGCCGGCACCGGGACAGGGCATCATTGCTATAGCAGCAAGGAAGGACGATACTGACATAGTCAAGATGCTTAGCAGCATTTCACATCCTGAAACTACGGCAGAGGCACTATGTGAGAGAGCATTCCTGAAGTATGTAGGAGGAGGATGTCATGTACCACTTGGATGCTTAGCTACATGTTCTGGAGACATTATCAGGATCTATGCAGCAGTAGCAACTCCTGAAGGAGATGAACATGCTCAGGTAATAGTTGAGGGATCGAGAACAGAACCTGAAGAGATTGGTAAACGATGTGCATCTAAGCTACGCGAGGTTGCTAGACACATATTTGAAAAGTTGAAGAAGATTTAAGTACTCTATCGAACGTGTGTGTCAATGATCGTTAAAGAAAGTGTTAACGTTCCAGGTCTAGGATCAAGATCGTTCACATTTGAGATAGATATACCTGAGGATAAGCAGGTAATAATGAACGAGATTAGAATTATCGTGGAGGCAGTAAAGGAGTTTATAGAAAATGGAGAACAGCTTGGAGATGTTCAAGTAGGCGATTTTATTGTAGAATTTTACTTCCTTCGTGAGGAAGATCTTGGAGAATACTATAGAGCCTACTATGTAGCCTCAATAAGAGGCGTAGATGAGCCAGGCACGGAATGCCGCGCGGTTTATAGAATAGTTATTGATTACGAGAGGCAGAGAGTGCTTATACAGGATGTTAGTGCACTTGCTGGTCTTGAACAGAGAATACCTATCGATAATGTTGTTAAAAAGAAATATTGAGTAAAATGAAAATGAATTAGTGTTAGAGTACTAGTCCGAAGTGTGACCTTATTAGACTCTTTGACACGCCCTCCATGAAGCATCTTATGACTGCTGTCACAAGCTCAGCCTCTAGATCCTGAACATGCGCTATCATCAGTGCAGCACCTGGAGATGCTGCACTGTATCTTGAGATTATGCTTGAGGCCACTGTGTAAGCTGCCTTGAACTGTGCAAGCGATAGTTTTGGAACAACTTGCTCAAGTTCTGTTACCTTGACCATTGTCTGAAGAGCTGATATCATTGGGTTTGTTGAGAGCTCCTCGAGCACCCTGACAATGGGCTCTGAGTAGAGTCTTGTGAAGTTCTTGCCAACATTTCCATATGGTACATAGAAGTTCTGAACAACATCTAGTGGCAGGTTCCATAATCTTGCACGTAACAGTAGACTAATATTGTAGAAGTCTGCTATTGCATTAACTGCCTCTGTTGCACTATTGTCGTGCATAAGTATTGACGTTGTTACTGTGTAGAGTCTCGAGATGTACACTTTGTCCAACATTGTGTCAATGATACACGTAGCAAGCTGTGGTCTCGACTTTACTAGACGTACAATGTGCTCAAAGACCTCAGCTGCCGGATGAAATAGTTCTCTAAGCTTAGTACCAAGATCCTCCAAGTCTCTTGCGGCAAGGATGTACGTCAACACATGTCTCCTGCCAAGTATCTCAGCTATGTACGTGTTCACTAGACGCTCAATATCACGTCGCTCCTTTCCCTCATGTAGACATTTCGCAACTACCTTAATGTTCTCAATCTCGAACTTCATCAGGTACGCTACTAGTAGATTCCTTGCCTGCATTGGACAGCTAGCTGCAAGTGATACAAGGTTCTGTATGACGACGGTCTTGAACTCCTTGGTAACCTCCTCAGGTGCCGTCTCCTTACCGATCCTCTCGACTGCTGATCTGTACACCGTGTCTCTCAGAACACCGAGAGCATCCTCGAGAGACTCTGCAAATATCACTGCACGAAGTCTGTCTTTGCCAAGTAGCTTAGCTCGAGCACCTCTGACTTTTGGACCGATTATGCCCATCATTGAGAGATAGTAACCATGTGTGCCGCCACTGCTCAATCCTATGCTCATGACGCATCTAGTTGCGGAGGATAGATTTTACAGTATTTCGTGCGCAGTCTCTTCCTGTCCGGTCATGATGTGTTAATTCTTAAAATGCTTCTTCACCATGGTTAGTCGTGCCTCTTGAAAAGATTGCTGAGTATAGGATTGCGCTGCCTGCTAGGCAGGCATTTGATGTTATTGCTAAGCTTGGCGAGCTTGGCTATGTAATGTTGCCACCTCGTCCACCTGAGATACCTGCACCACACATACCGCCAGATGTTGCCGATGCTGTCAGGAAGTGCGACGAGATAGCTAAGGAGATCAGCAAGGCTGTACAGGCATATAACATACCGCCTCCCGAGGCACCGATCACAGTTAGGTTCTCAACCTTCGGTGACATGGTGAAGTACGTCACAGAGGAGGGCTCAGAGATCGTCACGAGGATAAGCCAGTACATGGCGACAATAACTGAGGTAACGTCCGAGCTCACGACATTGAGAAGATATCTGGAAGTCATGGAGAGGCTCGGAGCTGCTGTCCTACCTGAGTTTAGGCATCTTCGCGTTGATCTAGTACTGCTAGAGCCAGGCGAGGTTGCAGACTTCAGGAAAGCGCTGGAGCTGCACAATGTGCAGGTGATGGTGTTTGAAGGCGAGAAGCCTCTAGCAATGGTCATCTACCCAGCATGGCTTAAGGAGACTGTTGAGGGAGTTTACAGAGTATTCAACAAGACACCCATACAGCTGCCAAAGGAGGCAGCTACACCAGAGGCTGTCAAGTCACGTGTTGCGGAGCTTGAGAGGAAGCTTGACTCGCTGAATCAGGAACTGCAGAGATACCTGATGAGTATACGTGATAGGCTCTACACAGTTCTGGAGGTCTCAAACGCCATTACGCAGATTGTTAGACAGTACACGGATACTGTAATTCCTGAAGGAGAGGAAGTTAGGACAAGACTGAGCGAACTTAGGAAGAACATCGAAGCTACGAAACAGAGACTAGCAGAGAACGAGGTTCTACAGATAGCACTCGAGACACTGTACAAGAGGAAGATTGAGAAGTTCGAAGTTGCTGCTCTCAGAGTCAAGCTAGTAGCTGTCAAAGGCGCATTAAACACCGAAGTTCTTGCAAAAGTTCCACATGTTGTTGAGACAGCGGAGAAAGACGTCAAGATAATCATGCTGTTTGAGGTACCTCCTGAGTTTGATGTCAAGGCAGTTGCAAGGGATGGAATCGTTGTCGAGATTCCTGCTGAGTATTTACGAGACATTTCAAGCGCACTGTCATTAGTTAAAAAAGAATACGACGAACTAAAGTCGAGACTTAGAGAACTTGAGGAGGAGCTCAACACGTTCATCAAGACGTTCAACAAGGTATCAGTCTACGGGGTCGAGAATCTTGACAAGGCAGGTCCCGACACAGTAACGATAATTGCACAGCTAAGAGTGAAGGATGTTAAGGACTTTGAGCGCGCACTAGCTGACATATTGACAAAGCTTGCCGTACACGCAGAAGTGAGAAAGTACAGCAAGTACGCATATGTTCCTGAAGTACCAAAGGAGAGAGCACCAACACTCGAGACTTACCCACGCTTTATCGACGTACTGAAGAAGATAGTGTACTGGTACGGCATACCAAAATATGGTGAAGTATCACCAGTACCAATTGCATGGTGGTTCTTCCCAGTGTTCTATGGATGGATGTTCCCAGATGTGGGACATGGAATACTGATATTTCTGCTCGGTCTACTTCTAGCAGGATGGAGATACAAGGGTAGCAACCGTGTACTCAAGGCCATCTTTGATGGCAAGTTTGCTGAATGGGGAATAATCTTCATGCAGTGTGGCATCTGGAGCGTTATCTTCGCATTCATTGAGGGTGGAGACATTTTCGGCATACCACTTAACATGATAGGCATACCGTCGCTCTATCACCTAATACATCCAATAGCCGAGGAAGCACATGCAATGACATTGCAGGAGCTAGCTCAGGAAATAGCGAAGGTTGGCGCGTTCGAGATGGTACAGCACACAATATACCTGACGCTAGGATGGTCTATGATAGTTGGAATATTCATACTAGCAGCATCAGTGTTTCTGAAAGCTGTAAATTACATAAGACTTGGATACAAGTATGACGCACTTGCGTATTACATACCGTTCGGAATAGAGGTGCTAGCATGGGCATTCATGTTGAGTACACTTGGACTAGTTCCACTGAGACCACTCGCGCTGAAGATACTCGAGCTAAAGCATGCACATGAGCTACATATATTCACAGTGCTAGACCAGGCATACATTGGATTTGTTCAGCTAGTAACAGGTCCACTGACTACAGGACTGTTCTCGCCAAGAAGCTACATTTACGCATGGTTAACCGTGCTGTTGGCAGTATTTGCATACTTGGTCGCAAGATTGTTTATTGACTGGAGAAGACATGCGCATCTACACGAGCCTCTAGGTGTGTACGTTGTAGAGACGGCAGAGATCTATATCGCCTGGGCATTTGCAAATGTCATATCATTCATGAGACTTGGCATCATTGCAATAGTGCACGCAATCCTGACAGCACTAGTAGTATGGGGCTCATTTGCGATTGGTGTGCTATCAATTCAGTCATGGATTACTGGCATAGCATTCCTCATCGCATTAGGTGCAGGAGGATTCATAGGCTTCCTAGTGTTCAGAGTGTTCGGCAAGAAGTTTGCAGCAGCATTCTTTGCCTTCTGTCTACTAGGTGCAATATCAGGGCTCTTAGGCGGGCTAATACACAGTATGAACATCGAGATGATTGCAATATTCGTAGCAGCACTGCTTGGCAATATCTGTGTTGTAATATTTGAGGGACTAGTAGCGTTCATCCAGAGCCTGAGATTGCACTTCTATGAGATGTTCACGAAGTTCTTCATTGGAGGAGGCATACTGTTCCAGCCGTTTAAGATAGGGTCACCAATAGTTAGGATACAGATCGTTTAACAAGTCTGACAGCCTTTACTGGGCATACAAGTATACAACTCATACATAAACTACAAAGTTCTCTATTCACTATTTCTATAACAGATTTCAAACCTTTTTCTAATCTTCTAATTATCCCTTTTTGGCACGCATTCACGCATAGAGAACAACCGACGCATTTGACATTGTCTATAGTTATAACATAGTCAAACTTCTTTATTGAGCCGAGCCTCGACATGGTTCTAATACATAGTGTATTGTTTTAATCAAGTATTGAACATCTACTGCGCTTGACAATGAGAGGCCTGTTTATCGGTAGGTTCCAGCCATTTCACTTAGGGCATCTTCATGCACTTAAGTGGATTCTTACACAGGTTGATGAGGTCGTTATTGCCATAGGTTCAGCAAATGTCGCATTGACTTTTCGAAACCCATTCACGGTTGGTGAAAGAATAGAGATGATCGTTAATGTTCTGAAAACTGAAGGACTCCTAGACCGTGTGTACATATGCTCTGTCCCCGATACAGACAACATGCACACGCTGTGGCCACAGTACCTGAAGCACTGGTGTCCTGAATTTGACATAGTGTACACAAATGACCCTCTCTCACAGCTGTGCGTTGATTATGCCGGAATAAGATATAGTACGATACCGTTCTTCGAGAGAGAGCGTTACTCGGGTACCCGAATAAGACTGCTAATGGCTAGGAGAGACAAGAAATGGAGAGAGCTTGTCCCTAGACCTGTGGTGGAGGTGCTTGATAGGATCCGTGGAGAAGAACGAGTTGCAAAGCTCGCGAAGATAGAAAACATTTTAACAGATTAGACACATCGAAATTACACATGTCAACAGGCAGAAAGTTATACGTCTGTCTAAGATGCGGCAAGACCTTCTCAAAGGAGGATATGGAGTACATATCGGGTGTGAAGTGTCCATACTGTGGGTATAGAATAATAATGAAGACACGTACACCATCAGCAAAGCGAATAAAGGCAAAGTAAATCGACGATATCGATAATAAGTTTCAGGACAGTAACGCCACTACTTCTATCAGAGTTAATCATTGGATTGTATTCGACTATATCAACAAGCCTAACTTTATCACCGACAATTTTCATCACAGTGTCTAAAATTGTGTAGAGCTGGTAATAAGATAGACCATCCCCTTCAGGATTTGATGTTGTAACTATCTCTGGTCTAAGTACATCAACGTCAATGCTTATGTACACAATATCGGGTTTAAATGATCTCTTAATGTCATAGAGCATCTTTGATATTGAACCAATTGGCATGTCTCTAATATAATCAAGTGATATAACTTTGATATTGTTCCTGTTGCGGATTTCAGAAATTTCTTCAATATCGTAAGCTCTTGCTCCAATGTTTATCACATATACATTGTCACACTCCTCGACAAGTCTCCTAACATGTGTTGCATGGGAGTACCTTTGACCTAGTGGCCATTCATTACGAAAGTCTAAGTGAGCATCAAAGTAAATTAATAGAAGCTTAACATTGTTAAATGTTCTAGCTATTGCGTATGTTATTGTATGTTCACCACCTACGAAGAGTACATTTATGTTGTAAGTGTTTAGAAGCTTTGCAACTCTTGATATTCTATCTATGTTCTTATTAACATCTCCTTGATATAGTACAATATCGCCAAGATCTCTGACATGTCTCATAACATCAAGCACAGTGCCTCGGCTTGTTGTGTACTCGACATATGGTGACAACTGACGAAGTATCTGTGGTGCAAATCGTGTTCCTGGTCTATAACTTACGGTATCGTCCATTGGTACGCCAACTATATGTACGACTTCTCTACCTGTGCTGAGCTCTGTACTTGTCTGGAAGAACGTTACTTGAGGTGGGGCAATGTAGAATCGTAGCTCGTCTAGTGTCATAGGCTTCTTGACTTGTTGAGAGTAAGTATATAGAGCTTCACTGACTTTCACATGGCTTGAGAATGAGTAAGCGAATTGAGCTTCTGAACGAGTTCCTAATAACTAGAGGATTCATATGGCCTAGCTTCGAGATTTATAGAAGTAAGGTTGAGGCAGGAGGCTTCTACGACTATGGGCCGCTCGGAGTTGAGCTTAAACATAACATAATTGAGAAGTGGAGGAAGATATTCATATATCCTTATCAAGATTTCATATACGAAATTGAGACCCCCATAATAATGCCTGAGATAGTATTTCAAGCAAGTGGACATTTAGAACATTTTACAGACTTTGTTGTAGAATGTACAAAATGTGGTAGAAAATACCGCGCTGATCACCTGATAGAGGAGGAGCTCGAGAAGCGTGGAATAAAGATCAGGACAGAGGGAATGAGTGAGACAGAGCTTCAGAGGCTTATTCAGGAACATGGTATAAAATGTCCTGCATGTGGCGGTGAGCTAGGTCAGATAGGACGATTCAATCTGCTGTTCAGGACGGTCATTGGTCCCTACAGCAATAACGTTGGCTACATCAGACCCGAGACTGCGCAAGGAATGTTCGTGTCTTTTCCAAGAGTGTTTGAGCTTGCTGGCAGGAAACTGCCTCTCGGCATTGCACAGATAGGTAAGGTTGGAAGAAACGAGATCTCTCCAAGACAGGGACTCATTAGGCTACGTGAGTTCAGTCAGATGGAGATTGAGTTATTTTTCGATCCTGAAAATCCGAGGTGTCCCTATCTTAGCGATGTAGAGAAAGTCAAGGTCAGAATAGCTCCTGAAGATGAAGTTGCTAAGGCAGTAAAGGAGGGAAGAGAGCCCAAGATTCTCGAGCTTACACCAGTCGAGATTGTCGAAAGGAAGCTCGTGCCAAATGAGTGGATGGCATTCTTCATGGGGCTGGCAGTCATATTCCTGAATGAGCTGGGGATACCTGTAGATCGTCAGTTCTTCTTAGCGAAACTTCCTGAAGAGAGAGCGCACTACGCATCCTGTGCATTTGATCAGATGGTGTGGAGCGAGAGATTTGGATGGATCGAGGTTAGTGGACTAGCATATAGGACAGACTACGACCTCTCAAGACATGCAAAATTCAGTGGTCGCGACCTCTACGCAGAGAGGAAGCTAGCAACACCGCGAGAAGTTGAGGAAGTCAGGATCTATCCAAATCCACAGAAGGTACGTGAGGTATATGGTCAAGCTGCTGGAAATGTAATGAAATTAATTGCTGAGCTTAATAAGGATGTTGAGAAGGTTAGGGAACTCCTTGAGAAAGGTAGTGTAAAGATTGGTGAATACGAAATTAATCAGGAAATGGTATTTATTAAGAGAGAAAGAAGAAAAGTTACTGCTGAAAAGTTTATTCCACATGTTGTAGAGCCCTCATTCGGCGTTGATAGGATAGTTTACATAACGTTAGAATATGCGTTCACATTAGTTAACGAGAATAAGATATTACTGAGGCTTCCACCTGACATAGCGCCTATAAAGGTGGCTGTCCTGCCAATCGTCAGAAAAAGTCCATACACTGACATTGGACGAGAGATCTTTAGGCAACTAGCTCAAAGAGGACTTAGAGTAGTCTACGATGATGATGGTAGCATAGGCACGCGCTACTCAAGATATGACGAGATTGGTGTACCTATCGCAGTTACAATTGACGAAAGGACACCGCAGGACAGAACCGTAACACTGCGTGATCGTGATACTAAGGCTCAGATACGTGTGCCTATAGACGAGGTCTATGACATCGTTAGACAGGTAATAGAGCGACGAGTATCGATAACTGACATTGGAAAAGAGCGAGGCTACGAGATCATTGTCAGAACAACAGGTTAGAACAACGATTTAAAAGAAGAGAAACACTACAATGCGAATGATGGAAATGTCAGCACCCGAGAAGCCTACAGAGCCACAGCAGACAGCGCAGGGACAGACAGGACAGGCACAGCAGACGACCGTGGAGACTGAGCCAAAGCCTAAGCTCATCATTCCTGCATTTCTTAAGCCAGATCTCTTCAGGAAGGAGGAGAAGAAAGAGAGGAAGGAGAGAAGAATACGTGTTAGAAGAAAGAAGGAGGTTGATGAAGGAAAGGCAAAGCTCAATCCTGAGCTTGCTACAGAGCTCGAGATTAAGGATAAGGTCGAGATTGTTGTAGTTGGCGGCGGCTCAAGAGAAAGAAGGTACGTATTCACCGTAGTGCTTGACCCAAATGTGCCTAAGAACGAGGTATGGTGTAACGAGGATGAAATGAAGAGACTAGGCGTTGCTGACAACACAATGGCCACAGTTCGTGCATATAGAGGAGCATGACTGAGAGGAAGATACGTGCTGTACTACTTGGTAAGGCAATAGTTGTGCCAAATGTGGAAGATGCTCGAAGATTGTACAAGTCTGGATTCTTCGGAAAGTTCGTAGGTTATGACAAGGTCAAGCTCGAGGAAGTAGATAACATATCGGCACCTCTCCAGTTGTCGATTCTTGAGGCACTTTACCTCTTTGAGAAGGGCATATTGGAGGTTTATGATGAGTCAGGAAAGGCATTATCGAGAGACGATCTTATTGAGCTTGGTAGAAAACTCATAAAGAACTTCGATAAGATATACTCAATATATCGCGAACTTAGAGAAAAGGGATTTGTAGTAAAGAGTGGTCTCAAGTTTGGTGCATTATTTGCAGTCTATGAGAAAGGTCCTGGAATTGACCATGCGCCAATGCTCATACACTTCATAGAGCCTGACAGAGATATAACAGCTCTAGATATAACACGTGCAGCAAGGTTATCGCACAGTGTCAACAAGAGATTTGTCTTAGCTACATGGGATGCCTCGGAGAATAAGGTTAGCTACGTTGCATTTGAGTGGTGGACACCGTAGAATTATCGAAAGTAAAGCTTATTAAGTAGGTAATATTTGCTCGACAGGTGATTACTTATTGATTTGTTCACACTTGAGCAGAAGTTCGATTTAAAGAAAATTGAAGAAACCGTTAGAAAGTTCTGGAAAGAGAACAAGATTCCTGAAAAGTGGCGTCAAGTAACTTGGACAAAGCCAGTATTCAAGTTCTTGGAGGGGCCACCTACTGCAAATGGTTTTCCACATGTTGGACATATCAGAGGCAGAACATACAAGGACATTGTACTGAGGTTCAGGAAACTTCAGGGATACGACGTATGGGCACAGGCAGGCTGGGACGAGCAGGGACTCCCAGTCGAGCTGGAGACTGAGAAGAAGCTTGGTTTCAAGACTAAGAAGGACATCGAGAAGTTTGGTCTCGACAAATTCTCTATTGAGTGTAGTAAGCTCGTAGACTACTACCTACAGTACTGGAGAGATGTAGGCACTGACATTCTTGCACTATGGCTTGACCTCGACAATGCGTACGAGACCAGGAGAGCACGATATATTGAACATGTGTGGGCACTCATTAAGGAAGCTTGGAACCGTGGACTCCTCTTTGAGGACTATAGAGTACTGCCATTCTGTCCAAGATGCGAGACTGCACTGAGTGATGCAGAGGTTGACCAGGGATACGAGGACAGGGAGGACCCCTCCATATTCGTGAAGTTCCCTGCTAAGGACGAGGAAAACACGTACTATGTAATTTGGACAACGACACCTTGGACACTTGTTGATAATGAGGCAATAGCAGTCCATCCCAACCTGAGGTATGCTAAGGTTAAGGTAGAGTGGAAAGGACGTACAGAGTACTGGTGGATTGCAGAAGACCTCGTCAATGTGCTGATGGGGAAGTTTGGAATAGACAAGTATGAAATTGTCGAGGTCAGGTACGGTGAAGAACTCAAGGGCAGGAAATACGTCCACATCTTCCTAGAGGATGTTCCAGTACATAAGGAGCACGACAATCGAGCACACTACATTGTCACTGCCGACTTTGTGACGCTTGAGATGGGTACAGGTCTTGTACATATGGCGCCTGCACATGGCCCTGAAGACTTCGAGGTTGCGAAGAAGTACAACCTGCCAATAACGGACTCTGTCGCAGCAAATGGATACTTCACAGAACGTGGAGGCAGATTTGCAGGAAAGTACTGGCTTGACGTATCTCGAGAAGTCATAAAGATTCTCGAGGAGCGTGGCCTACTTGTTCATAAGGAGACTATAGTTCACAGGTATCCTCACTGCTGGAGATGTGGAACACCGCTAATCTACAGGACAGATAAGCAGTGGTTCATCAAAGTCACAGCCTATAAGGATAAGATGCTTGAGGAGTTGAAGAAGGTCAAGATCTTTCCTGAGCATTTGCGTGATAGATTCGAGAACTGGATTGCAAATCTGCGTGACTGGACAATTTCGAGGAGTCGCGTGTGGGGTACTCCACTGCCTGTGTGGAGGTGCAAGAAGGATCCAAGTAAGATACTTGTCATCGGGTCTATTGAAGAACTTAAGAGACTTGCAAAAGAGCTTCCTGACGTACCTGATGATCTTCTAGTTCATAGACCTTGGATTGACATGGTTAAGATATGTACAGAGGACTGCGATGAGTGGGTACGTGAGCCCTATGTCCTGGATGTATGGATTGATAGCGGAGTAGCATGGATAGCAAGTATTGACGGTCTACGTAATAGGGAGCTCTTTGAGAAACTGTTCCCATATGACTGGGTAACTGAGGCAATTGACCAGACACGTGGATGGTTCTACTCGCTCCTAGCTACATCCGTCCTGTGGACAGGCAAGGCTCCGTACAAGTCCATCCTGATACAGGGACATGTTGTAGACAAGTATGGACAGAAGATGAGTAAGTCGAAGGGCAATGTGATATGGGCAGAGGACCTGTTTAAGAGATGGGGTGTTGATGCGCCAAGGCTCTACATTGCCTTTAAGGTGGCTCCATGGGACACCATGGCGTTTGATCCTGACGAGATCAAGGAGAGCCAGCGCGTGCTATCCATACTCTGGAATGTCGTCAAATTCGCGGACACATACATGAGCTTAGACAAGTTCAATCCTGAAGTACATGGACTCTCGAAGTATCTAGATAAGCTGACCGTAGAGGACAGATGGATTCTCTCACGGTTCTACACTAGGCTAAGGAACTTCATAGAGCACATGGAGCGAATGGAGATTCACCTAGCAGCACGCGAGTGGATTAACCTTGTAGTAGAGGACTTGAGCCACGGCTATCTCAGGCTTATAAGAAGAAGAGTCTGGATAGAGGAGGAAGCTGAGACTAAGTATGCAGCATATGCCGTCCTATACCATGTGCTGAAAGGCACACTGATAATGGGCTCAGTCTTCGTACCTCACATCACGGAGTACTTATGGCAAGCATTCGTGAGAAAGTATGAGCCTAACGAGTGTGAGAGTGTTCACTTGACGAGACTTCCACACGTTGAGACAGAGTACATTGATGAGAGGTTGGAGAAGGCCTTTGATCTACTGTTCACAGTGTTCTCAGATATTGCAAATCTCAGAAGTAGAGCAGGCATAAAGCTGAGATGGCCAATTAGGAAGGCTGTAGTCTACTTGAGGGATACTGAAACAGTGAAGTTACTTGAGGACGTTAAACACCTGTTGACATATCTTGCGAACTGTAAGGAGGTAGAGATCAAGGCTGGCATTGAGGAATGCGGCCCCGACATGCTATGTATAGATGTTGACTATGGCAGAGTTGGAATAACTAAGGAGCTCGATAGGCAGCTACTACTCGAAGCTTATGCACGAGAGTTCATTCGTAGAGTACAGTTCATGAGAGGCAGAATGAACTTACCTGTTGATGAGCGTGTAGAGGTGTACTATGTGACAGAGGACTCTGAGCTGAACGAGGCAATAGAGAAGCTTAGGGACTACATAATGTCGGAGGTGCGTGCATTTAAGTTGGAGAGAGTTACGAGCATTCCTGAAGATGCGTTTGTCATGGACTGGGACATTGAGGACAAGAAGATCAGGATCGGCATAAGAAGGGCTTCATCTAGATAATTCTTAAACGAACAATCTTACTGAATGATCTTGTGCATGAGTGGAGTCTAGCCTATAGCATAGTTGAGACAATTCTTGACCTTCTTCGGGAAGGGAAGTTTCGATCCATTAAGGAAGTCGTAATCGAGGTTGGTAAACTTGTGCAAATAGATCTTGAGATTTTTCAGCAAGCTATTCAGGAAGTCGCTGCTCTTCACGGTCTTAACAATGTCAAGTTTACGATAGTTGAAGTTAGTACAAGATTCAGATGTTCACGCTGTGGACACGTGTGGTCCTGGGATGAGACTCTAGAGAAGATTGGTACAGAGATTGAGGATCCTGAACTTAGGAAGGCTTGTCTTGAGTCCATTCACCTCATGCCAGCTGCAGTATTTGCATATGCTAGATGCCCCGCATGTGGTAGTCCCGACTTCGAGGTTATTGAGGGGTTTGACGTTAAGATAAGCAAGGTCATTGGTGATGTACAATGAGTCTCACATTAGACTATCGTAAGCATGCGATAGAGCACGCCTTCAGAAATGTCAAGACTGTGCTTGCAGTCTGCAGCGGAAAGGGAGGCGTTGGTAAGACCTTCATAGCTACAGGTCTTGCCTGGACACTGCGCAAGATGTACCGTGTAGGTCTCCTAGACTTGGATGTGCACGGATTCTCGACGCACAGATTCCTGAACTACGAGCCGATGCTCAAGTTCACAAGCATAGAGGAGGCCGTCCCTGTCGAAATTAACGGTTTAGTGTATTTCAGTCCTGTACTTCTTGTTGGTGAGCGACCACTGCCCATACATGGAGTATACAGGGAGAGGGCAGTACTTGATATACTATCATTCGTCAAGTGGCCAAGCCTCGACATGTTGATTATAGACATGCCTCCAGGTACGGGAGATGAGATAATCCTTCCATGTAGATATTTACACAGGAAGCTAAACACGCTGATAGTCTCATTACCTGACCCAGTGTCTATCCAAGTTGCGTCAAGACTTGTGAAGCTGCTGGAGGATTCTAGGGTCAAGATAATTGGAGCTGTGCTAAACATGTTCCACGGCAAGGCACCTGAGAGTGTCAGAATAGGGAATGTTGAGATACTCTTCGCGATACCATATCTCAGCTGTGTAGCTACATCACTAATGAGGGGAAAGGTTCCTTACGACGAGTGTCCTGATGTTGCAAACATATTTGAGAGACTTGCGGAAATTGTCGTAAAGAGAGTCATAAGTTAAGTAGTCGTGCAGGCTCTACATGAAATGTAAATGCCTACAATAGTTAGCAGAAAGGACGATCACATAAGGATCGCAATATTGCGCAACGTCGAGTTTGGGGATACATACCTCTCCAAGCTACACATAGTCCATGATTCGCTTCCTGAAATTGGGCTAGATGATGTTGACACTAGAGTGAAACTGTTTGGAAAGGATCTCGCACTGCCTTTGATAATTGGTGCACTTACAGGTGGCACAGATCTCGCATTCCGTATAAATAGAGTACTTGCAAGAGTTGCTGAGAAGTGCGGCATAGGTATATGTGTTGGTTCGCAACGAATAGCTATTGAGCGTCCTGAAACGCGGAGAAGCTTCGAGATTGTTAAAGAGGAGGCTCCTACAGCACTTAAGATTGCTAACATAGGTGCACCTCAGTTGTCAAAGCTCGATGAAGCGAAGCTACTTGAGTGGTGTCAAACTGCCATCGAGATGATTGATGCAGATGTACTTGCCGTCCATCTTAATCCTCTTCAGGAATGTCTACAGCCAGAGGGAGAGCCACACTTTAGGGATGTGCTAGACAAGCTTCGCTATCTAGTGAAGAACCTTGGAAAGCCCATACTGGTGAAGGAGGTTGGTTTCGGGATTGCACGTGAGACAGCTAGGAAACTTGCAGAGACGGGAGTTGCCGCAATTGAGGTTGCTGGCTGGGGCGGTACAAATTTTGCAATTGTCGAAATGTACAGGACAAATTTAGACATGGAGACAATCGACATGTACAAGACACTTGCCAATCTGGGAATTCCAACATTAATCTCACTATGTGAGGTCATCGAAGAGTTTCAGGGATACATAATTGCGTCAGGAGGGGTAAGGACAGGACTAGACGTGGCTAAGGTACTTGCACTAGGTGCAGATGCGGCATCTATTGCAAGACCATTTCTAGAGAAGGCGATTGAAGGAGAAGAAAGTGTTATACGATACGTGAAAAGAATTGAAAAAGAACTTAAAATATCTATGATGCTAACATCAAGTAGAACCGTGAAGGATCTTAGATATGCTCCTCTAGTAATGGACTATGATGTCGTTATGTGGTTGGTGCAGAGACGACTCAGAAAATGTCTGAGAAGGATATGCCTGGAGCACTTGATACAGAAGTAGTTTTATCAGCGTACCGTGAGTCGCTCATCAAATCGCCTTAGATGCATTTCATCACCGGAGTACGATTCTACTACAAGTTAAATTAGCATATTGCCCCTTAGAAAAGGTCAAGATAATATTAACAGAGCTGGTGTAGGTAGTGAGCAATGGAGAAGTTTCCATTGTCACGATATGAGAGGGTTGCACTTACATATGGACCTGTGCTATCGCTTATTGACGCACTAGCAAAGTTTTCGGAGGCTGCAGAAGATAAATTTGTTAGATTACCATACTGTGCAATACATAATGTTGCAGCAATGTTAAAAGCTAAGAGATTAGCGTTCTTGGAGGAGAAGTATAAGAAGTATACAATTGTTAGAGAGCCTAGACTGGACGATATGCCATTTGTAAGAATTATCGGAATTGACGAGGAATTAATAGAACTTCTTCATGAGGGACTCGTTAGGGGTATAGTTTTAATGAATATTCCCACGGTAATTGTGGATATAGATTTCTTGGCGAAGGCAAGATTTAGACTATATGAGAGCGAGAGAAATAGAAGAATATACGAAGAGTGTGTAAACATAGTTCAAGCATATGCACCTATATCAAAAATGAAGAATCTGAGAAGGATGTTAAAAGAGTTTAAAGATATTTTAGAGAAAGAACTTTTTACTACTTAGCGAAACTCTATCTTACTATCCTAAGATTGGGTATACGAATAGCGTTGCTGTGTTAGATCTCTTTCCGTCAACTACTGCATATATGTTGAATATTCCTATGTTACATGTTCTATAGGTGAATGTTACTACACCACTTGATCCTGTAATTCTGTAGGCTATGTATCTGCCGTTGACGTATAGCATCACTATTTTGCCTGATGGTGATCCTGTGGATACTGACACTCTCACAGTTATCTTAACAGGTTCACACGCTGTTACTGTCGTTGTAGATAGTGTAAGTGATACTGATACTACATTCGTGACCTTCGGCGGAGTGTACTCTCCTACTGTCACAATTCCTGGCTTTGTGATCTCTGCAACAGCCTTTCCTTTAGTGATGTTTGTTGGTAGTGGTATCCACTTTCCTAGAGTCTTGTTGTAGTACAGTACGTAGACCTTTCCTGGTACATGGCCAATCTTGAATACTACCTTCACAGGTTTGCTAAATGTCACATTTGGTGGATATGTTGATATTACGTAGGCCTTCTTTACCACAGGCTTAATGTTGGAGGGCAGCTTGACCTCAGTCACGTTCTTTGCTTTGACACTGACTTTCAAGATGTGCGTTGGCTTGCCCTGTACTAGTGGCACAGTAAACTTAGGTATCGATATTGTTACCTCACGGTCTTTCGATGTTGCATTAATTGTAGCTGTTGTTCCTAGGGTGACTCCTGCTGTTGGCGTTATATACAAATATCTACCTATGCTGTATGTGAGAGTTGTCTTGTTGACAATTACCGGCCTTGGAACAATTACGGGAGGTGGCGGTGGTGGAGGTGTTGCAGGTGCTGGACGTGGTGGTAACACTGTGAAGCTTCTATAGTCCACATAGTACACTGTCTTGTTCTCTGGATTCCATGCAAATACTAGAACAACGTACTTGCCGTAGTACAGTCCCCTTGTTGGTATTAATACTGTTGTGTAGGGCCTAGTCAGCGGGGTATATGCAACCGTTGAGTATGTCTTACCGATTATCTGGAGAACCTTCTGCTCAATTACGCTGCTTGTTACACCTGCAAGTCCAATCCCAAATAGCGTGAAGTATCTCTCTGTAGCTGTTACACGTGGTGTCACTATGTTAACACCATAGACTAGTATCTGCGTGTCCGTTACCTTTCCAGGGGATCTCACACTCAGTGGTAATGGGTACTTTGTTGAGTAAATCATTACGACCACTAGGTCACCCGTCATTCCTGATGGAATCTTCGCAGTCACATTTAGCATGGATCCAACGATGGCGCTTGTTGCATTAAGCTCAACCTGAACAACGTGGCTTGTCTTAACAGGCTTCACAAACACTAAGTTCAGTATTACGAATGTTTTGACTGGCTGTTTTGTGCAGTTTGCCCAAATGATAATGAGATATCCCGTACCAACATTAGTACCCAAGCTTAGGGTTACTCCACTCTGAAGTGCGCTTAAGCTAACATCTCTGAGTACGATATTACTGGCAAGTTGCTTATATATGTCAGATACATTTCCTAAATTCACTATATCAGATACAAAGTTCTTCAAGTCACTCAATGAGTTCAGTTTTATCGCAGACACATAGACTACTGCCTCCTCACTTGTTAGAAACTCCGCAATATTATCTGGCACCGAGGCTTTGAGTGTAATATCAAATTGCGTTAAATTCCCAACATATATTTCATATAGATACTCCGGTATTGATACAAAACCTCTTTCCGAATATACTTCTAGATGTACTGTATATCCATCACGTGTATACACTGCACGTGTAAAGTTTAGGTCCATGTATATTCTATATATTGGCAGAGGTATGCTAAGCGTTTTCAGGCTTGAGTATATGCTTACTGGCACTAGACTTGTATTAACGAAAAGTAAAGTGGACTTCTTAGTCGATACTTGAGTCATGTTGAAAAGTAGGAATGTGCTATATGTTGCTGTAGCTGCATGTACAGTGACACCACAGATACATAGCACCAGTGTCAGTAGAGACAATAAGATTGCTATTCTTGCATCTAGTTTAAGCCTCATGACGGTATAAATATGCATCTATCAAGGTAAAAATGTTACCTTGTAAATCATACATGTGAAATAGATAGCTACACATATTGAAAACATAATTTGAGGACAAGTTAAGAATTATTTTACAATGCTCGGTACAGGGAAAAAGGCAACACTAACACTATCAATAGTTCTTACGCTCCTGTGCATAGTAGCCTTGGGTTACAAGGTCGCATATGCATGTTCACTCTATGCTAAGATTATCAACGGGAAGCTCAATATCGTAATAGAGGACAGACCAAATACAACACATGTAATAGGCGTACATGCACACTTAGTATATTACAATAAAAGAACACTCTACATAACCCTTAGAAACGTTAAAATACCAACAGATAGGAACTCAATATCGCTACATTTCGAAAATGTGAAAGAAGTGTGCATATACGTATCTCTCGGACACGCAAAAATTGGCAAATGTCTCGTATCGAGTAACGGCTACTTAACAGTACAAAAATCAAATATACCGGAGGGAACTTACAACCTGGACATAGTAATAATATCGAGGTCAGCTGACAAGCCTATAACGATAGATGTTTATATAGACGCACAAATAAGGTTAGATAGTTCAGGGAAGTTTACATTAAATTACTACATCGGAAATTTACATGTAACTGAGATTGAAATAACCTGTGATGGCATAACAAAGACCCTGAAATTAGTAACACAAAATCCAGCTCCTACTGTCAAAACACCTGCATCAATACAGCCCTCTGTAAGTACACCAACACACGAATATCATAACGTCACTAAGAAAAAGAAAGTCAGTATTTCTACAAAAACTAGAACAATAAATCCAAGTAACATCAACATTAAATACACACATACAGTTGAACAGACACATAAGATTATTAAGATAATCCTACATAACGTTGTGATAAGCGCTCAGGTAAGCACATATGTAATATACGGAGGCAAGAAGGTCTGCAGAATTAATGAGACAGTACTTAATGTGAAGAAAATTGAGTTAACGAAGTTGTCTTACAGAAAGATTCGAGAAGCAAGATATGAAGGTCTTATACCAATATCAAAATTTGTATACGAGATCTCTGTGGGAAATATGACTCATGTGAAATTTAGTAGACCTATAACAATATGTTTACCTGTAGGGAGGATTAGCAGTTCAAGAGAACTGAAATTAATACGTGTAGCATATTGGAATACCACTATCTCGAAATGGATAGTATTGTCAACATTTATTAGGGAATACAATGGCGAGTACTATGCTTGTAGTAATGTTACACATTTGACACTTTTTGCAGTTTTTAAACTTGAGGCACTTCTTAAGGCAAGTATCGAAGTAAGTAGTGTACGTATTGAGATAGGCAGACAAATAGTATATGATAGGCTATGCATTGAATGTCATGGATATTGCACAGATACACTGTACATAAAATATGATAGTACTGTGAAAAAGATAGCCAATGGCACGTGTCTAATGCTGGAGTTTGATAGCCCTGGCACATATACGATGACTGTGTGCACTACAATTAACTGTACTAAAGTTGTTGTTAAAGTACCTAACTACCTGTCACTGTGTGCTGTAAACGTTGCAACCGGAAAAACAACAAGCAACTATACGTTAATTCTATTAAATCCATACTGTAGAAACGTCACAGCTAGGAAAATCGTAATCGCAGTAATTGCTAAAATTGGCAATAAGACAATGAAAGCAAATTTAACCTTAGGTAAGCTATTTCTATTTAAGGTTCCTAACAATGTCCGTATGGTATATCTGTACTATGGTAATAACGTGCTGTCAATAGGTCTCGGTGTTAATGAAACACTCCTTAATATACATGCAACTCCTCCGGGAGCAGCATTGTGGCTTATGGAAATTATTATTCTTGCAAGTGTCGTTGTGGTGTTATCAATTGTGACATATATTGTACTTAAGTACAGAACTTCTCGACAAGCTTTCTAATGTTTTGTAATATTCTACATTCAGCTCTTTTCAAATAAATTGCAAATATTGCAAGTAATAACGAGTTTAGCCCAGTTGTGCACAATATAGCTGATAGAAGTCCCTTAGCCCAGTACTTTATTCCATAGAATATGTACATCACTGCTACGTAGGCTGCAAGTACTACACCAGGTATTAGTAGTAAGCTACCTATTGCAAATATTAGAAATGTTGGATTGTATCTCCAAGCTAGCCTAATTATATCAACAAAGATTTTGAAACCATGGTATACCTTAAGTTTCTTCTCACCAATCCTAGGTCTGTACTCGATAGGTATTTCACCTATTCTACCGCTCGTGGACGCTACATGTGCCGCTATCTCAGCTTCAACGCTGAAGCCTTTCATCTCAAAATTAATTTCTTTCAACACATCCGTCCTTACTATGTACATGCCAGATAGAACGTCTCGAAGAGATGTACCGAATATTAAATTGAATGTCTTTGTTAGAGCCCAGTTCCCTAATTTAAATATTGCTGGAATATTTTCGCGTCCCTTTAATCTAGCACCAATTACTTCGTCGAGATTCTCCAGTACTGCCTTCCTGAGAAGCTCCGGAATGTATTTTGCAGGATATGTGTAATCGCAGTCCATTATTAATGTCCACCGAGTCTTAATGTACTTCACCGCTGTCGCAATTGCCTTTGCTTTACCTGTGCCTTCCTGCAGTATGACTTTAACACCTTTGCTCTCAGCGATTTCTCGCGTTCTGTCTGTACTATACCCATCTACAACAATTATATTTTCTTTAGGAACTCCGACGCTCAGTATCTCATCAATTACAGGACCGATGGCCTTTTCCTCGTTTTTCGTTGGTAATACAACAGTGACCTCTTTTAAATCAACAGGACAGTCAGTACTTGTCATTGCTTACACAAGCTATGCAGGAAATTATTTATGCATACTTTTTAACTGAAGAACATGTCGACAGATGATGTGATGACACTACCTGTCGCTGAGTGAGGATGAAGGGAATAACGGGCTGACTTCTCGTTAGCTCAAAATGAGACTCCGATGATGATCCCTATCCTCGCTGAATGCTGATGAGCGCTTAACTACGCTGATATATGGACATAATTTGCTCATTGTCTTAATATTTTGTTAAGCGATTAAAAAGAGGAAAATTCACTCTCTTTTTAAGTTCCAGAAGCTGTGAAAGGACCGGAAAAACCATACCCATCAATAACGTAAACTTACTCTTTCTCAAAAATGAGACGCAGATTATCTTTGATTAGTTTTAATA
>CAYPXK010000082.1:0-13835 GCA_964414695.1 uncultured Thermoproteaceae archaeon
CAAACTTCCTTCCTGACCTATGTGAATCGCGGATAGGGCATTCATAATTTCTCTTGCAACATATTCAATAACTGTCTTCAAGTCATTCAAAGTTTTTGGTTTTAATCCAGTTACCAACGTTATAAGTGGTGTAGTTATTTCAATTTCATCGCTTACATGAAGTGGATAGTTTTTCCCGAATTTCTGAATTAAGAAGTCTATTATATGAGCAGCATGTGCAGCATGCGTCGCTGCGCCGATGCATACTGACAGTAGGTGAAGTCGTGCTTGATGGGTTCGTATATCTATACCACATGCACCACGTTTACCTTGACTGAGGTCGCACTTTCCATAACCACACAGGCAGCAGTAATCACATTGAGGTAGATAGAATGGTCTGTAACGAGAAAGCAGGATATGATCCCACTCTCTTAATGTGGGAACCCTTGGGAATGGTGTAGGACCCTTTTCTTCTACAAGTATCCTCTTGATAAGGAACTCTATGCTGTCAATGTCTTCTATGCGAATGATCACGTATTACAGAGCACTGTATTAATTACTAAGCTTTGTTGCTAATATTCGCGTATTCTCAATTAAGAATATCACCACTTCCTCTTTGCAAGAAGTAGACTCCGACACATATCCTTAGGGTACTTATGTAGCACTTTAGCGAGAGCACACATCTCTAAAGCAATCTTCAGCTCACGAACAGCACCTCGACATTTCATACTTGCTTCTGTTGTTAGAAGAATGTTAACCTTCTGTTCGACAGCTATGACTGCCAGTACTCCATTTACCCCTACACTATCAACATCTATCAGCTCGGTGACATTCCCTACGCCTACTAGCATGGGTCTATCAGGAAAGGCCTCTCTAAGTCTGACTATTCTCTCTATAGAGTGCGACAGCCCAAATAAAGGAGGAGCAATAAGAGGATCTACAATAGGCACACCACCCTTCTTTTCAACAAGTTTACAACTTTCTTCAAAGTAACTAACTAGATTATTGAAAGTCTCTGGGACAATTACAACACCAATATCATTAAACTTTATATCACTAGCTTTAAGCTTACTGAGCGTATAGCTGAGAACAATATCAACATCTGCCTTAAGCCCCTCCTTAATTTCATTCTCGGAAAATGTATCAATACTTATTGGAATATCGCCTATCTCTCTCCTAATACCTCTAACTATCTCTCTTATTCGCCATGGCTTAGGATCACCAGCAACACAGCCAATATCAATAATATCTGCGCCACTATCAACATAATACCTAGCTATATTAACACACTCTTCAACAGATCTCAAAGTTGCATCAATTATCTCAGCATCTATTAAAGGAATAACATCAGTTACAGTTAACCTACTACTGATCTTAAGCCTATATTTTGCAAGATTTGAAAGATTAGATAAAACATAGTTCTCAATAACACACTTATAGTCTCTTACAACTCTATCAATTTCATAACTCTCTAAATTCTTTAGAAGTTCCTCTAAGCTACGATCATTTAAGTAAAGTACTACTGCAACAACGTCTACAATGTTCTTAGGACCCTCTATGATTGGCACATTCTCCAGTCTAAGTACTCTATGTTTAATTTTCCTGAAGTTGTATGGCAGTATTATTAAGTCTGGTTTTTTCTCTACTTTATGTAGGTAGTTCAGTACCATTCTTCTAATTATCTCAGGATTTGTAAAGCTCATGATAGGCGCATCAATCGTAAGATATTCTATTTCTATATCTTTAGGCAGTATACTTAATAATATTCTTCTAGCATTCTCCACTATCTCCCTTCCCTGCTTATTCAATACTAACAGAATTTTCATACTCTACTTATTATCTTAATAGCCTTGTCATACCATAATTTTCCTATCGTGTATGTTTTGTGTCGACATTTCACTATAATCTGAGCAACTTTAAACATTTTTTCATCAATTTTTGAGAGGAAATCGATGCCATACCTATGTAGTACTTCTGTAAAGAGCTTATCTCCTTCCATATAGACGGTGTCTGAGGGTATTGAAAGTTCGTCCTTATCTATGTTCATTGTTACGCTTCCTGTGAGCAGTATGAAGTCATTACATATGGCGACAGCTGTCAAGGGGTCCTCCACTTTCTTAGGGGGTATCAGGACTTCTCCGTAGCAGGATATTACCATAGTGTCTGATAGTTCCACTTTACGTGCATATAGTGAGAATAATGCAACCTCAACAACACGGCCACATATTTGCAGCTGCCCAACATACGATCTGGGACTAGTTAACAGAACTATTACATTATCAAAGTCTCTACATTGTAGATGTAGTTCCTCTAGAAAATCTTCACGAGGAATAACATCGGTCTCTATTAGGAATATCGGTTCTAACTCACATTCTTTACAGAACTTCTCTATTAACTTTCTTGGTTTCTTTACAATAGTTTTGCCTGGTCCTGATATATACATTGTTGCGTATTCTTTCTTTACAATCCACGAAGCCATTTGGTAACACATGCATGCTGTTATAGGTTTTGTAACGTTTATTCTCAGTATGTTCACATTAAAGTTACTATCAATATCTTTCGTTATAATATTGACTTTTGCGTAGCCTCCTGTGGCTATCTCAATTAACTTTAGACCAACCTCGGGAGCTGGTTCAGTATTAACTCCCGCATCTATTATAGTAATGTTCTTATATGTCCTTATCTGCAGACCTAGCTCTGCACTCCTATCAATTAGGCATTTTACAGTATTCTTTACGTCTGAGGACACATTTTACTCAAGCTCCTCTACTCTTAGAAGTTCTTCAAGTTCCTTAATTATGTGAAGGTTTTTCTCGTAGTTTATGATGAGCCTACCTCTTGTTTCCATTAAGACATCGCCTATGAAAATTGCAAAGGGGCCCTTCAATTTCTGACCTTTGAACTTAACTTCAGGTACTATATCGTCTATGTAGAAGCTTGGCAAGATATCCTCAACTTTTCCTAACACTATTACTCGACCACCTGACATACGCGCGCCTGGATAAAGGCCTGTATTGCCGTGAATCACGATGTTGCCTCCCTTCATTCCATAGCCAGGGAAATTCCCAGCGTCTTTCTCAATTATTATATCCCCTTTCGACATTCCATGTCCAACATACGATCCGGCGCTGCCATGGATCACTATAACGCCACCTCGCATACCTTTTCCATATTTCTCTCCTACAAGCTTACCACCAACGAAAGATCCAGCATTACCGAAGACCTCAATTTTCCCTCCTTTCATTTTTGAACCTAGGTAATGATCGGCATTACCGAAGATTACTAGCTCTCCATTCTCCATTCTATATCCTGCAAGTGGGCCAACATCTCCATGTACTTCGATTCTGCCTCCTTTCATTTTATACCCAACGTACCTAAGCTTCTCTGTTCCTTTTCCTTCAAATATTATTATAATTTCCGATAAATTTTTAGTGAACTCTCCTTCAATACTTATTTCAAACAATTCGCTAAGTTCTACCCTCCTGTTTCCATACCAAACAGGTAGCCTCTTTATAGATTCCACATTATCAAACTGTGCTACAACATCAGGACGTACCTTCCTAACTTCGACTGGTACATCGAGTCTCGTCTTTGGATTTAGCACAATTTTCATCAGTGCCGATGCATTTCGTGAAGATCGAGTTTAAACTTGTCTGTCGTGAAAGACTGTATAGAAACAGATTATCAAAATAAAATTGGGATAAAAGTAAAATAACAAAAAAGAGTATGAGAAAAATCGAGTTGTATACTGAACTAATTTTATCGTTTGCTTACCAGTTTTAGGATGCTGATGGTACCTTAAACACCTGTGGCATATATTCTACTATCTTGCCAGTTGTTAGGTTCCACATACCCACAAGCTTCCATGTGCAGCCACTTGATGTCGGAACTACGGCGTATATGTTGTAGTTTGATCCCATTCTATCGTGGTACTGGTCTAGCTTAATTATTCCTGTTAGTGCACCCTTGCCCCATAGAGATCCTGTTACCCATGGTCCAGTGAGCTCTCCCTTCTTTGTTGGTATTGGCTTGCCTTCACTATAGAGTAGTGCGACCTCTGGCAGTATCTTGTTTATGTATGTTGTGTTTAGAGAGCCTGTGTCTAGCAGTGACTTAAGTGCTGATAGTGCTACGACCCACACAGCGTCATATTCGATGGATGCGTACTCCCATGTTCCGATTATGCCGGGGTGCTCTTTCTGTACCCTCTCCTTCAGCCATAACATTCTCTTCTCAGGCAGTCCAACGACTGTTGACAACAGTCTTACCTTCACTGCTATTGGACACACTTCAAGTGCTGCAGGACTTCCTGCGAAACCGTCGCATCCAAGCCATAGAACCTTCATTAGTGCTGGATACTGGCGTGCCACCATTAGTATGAACGCAATCTCGTCGAATGTTATTGCTTCCACAGCAACATGACTATATCCGTACTTCGCAACAAACTGTCTTACACATGAGTCCAATTTAGAGACATAGCTTGCAAATGCGCTTGCAGTTGGTGGGTACTGTACGTCCTTGTACTCTATTCCGTACTTTTCTAGGTTCCTCTCTAGGTATGTTGCCAGTCCCTTACCCCATGTGTCTCCTCTGTAGATTATGCAGACAGCCTTGATTCCGAGATCCTTAATTATTGTTGCTAGTGCCTTGCTCTGCCACATGTCTGGTGGTGCAAACCTAAAGACGTATGGCTTGGGCTTGTGCAGCGACATTGCGGTTGACGACTGTGACACTACAATTATGTGACTGTCCTCTGCAAGTGTCAGAATCGATGATAGAGCTAGGCTGCTCATTGGGCCTATGATGAGCTTGACACCCATGCTCTTGAGAGCTTCAAATGCGTTAATTGCTCCAGTGCTCGAGGTCTTGGTGTCCTCTACAACTGCCTTGAATCTGTATGGTAGACCTATCTTTGCGAGCCATGTGTTAATGTCATGAAGTGCCAGTTCAGCAACATACTTGTTTAGCATACCGTCACTTGATAGTCCTCCTGATAGTGGTAACAGGAAGCCTATTGTTATGTATGTTACCTTTGTCGGAGTTACAGTCTTTGAGGGCTTCGTTATCGCAGTCTTGTTCGTTGGAGCAGTTGGCTTAGTGACATGTGTAGGCTTAGGTGTCAGTAGGTACACTACTGCGCCTATTACTATTATTGCTATTACTATCCCTGCAATTGCTGCACCTACCTTCTTGCTTACCATACTCTCCTCTCTCGACAGGAGAGTAAGATTTAAACGATTATCGTTAATTTGCTGACGGAGAAGTACATACTTGGAGCTTAATGAACATCATAGAGCTTTCATGAGAGTAGCAGGTTGGATAGTGAACACTATGTGAATAATGTTTAAAAATGTCGTGCAGTGCAAGCCATGAAATTGTGGTAAGCAGTTTCGTTGTACAGCTAATATGCTACGCCAACATAGTTACCTTACTCACCCTCAGCCTAACCTTGACCTACCTTACGACTAAGGTCCCCAACTTTATGCAGGGAACGTTCGCAATGGTTGGTGTATACGCCGCCGCTATAGTACTGACGCTCCTAGGCAATAAACTTCCACTCTATGCGTCTCTCGCACTTGCATTCGTTGTTGCAGGTATTGCAGGTGCAATAGTCGGACTAGCAACATACTACCTAATAATAAGACCGCTCATACTCAGAAACGCCTCGACATTAATGTTAATGATTGCAACATTTACAGGCGACTTCATACTATGTGGAATACTCTACATGATAAGTGACATACTGGTAAACTACGGCCTTACCTACATAATAGGTTTTGTATTCTTAAATTGCCAATTTGCACTTGGTTTAAGCGGACCGCTCCTGTTGTCTACGCTCTCAGTAGTTGGTCTCTACCTGTTGCTCTACATAATACTGTACCGTACGAAGTTTGGAGTATCCGTAAGAGCAGCTGTTGAGAATCCCGCTCTTGCACAGACTATAGGAGTGAACCTCGAAATGGTCCGTCTATTCTCATGGATTTTATCAGGGATAGTCTCAGCATTTGCAGGTGTCATATGGCCACTATTGCCAAGCGGCATAAACCTCAAAGACCCAACATACGGCTCCACACAACTTCCGCTGATATTTGCAGCATTCATAATTGGAGGCATCGAAAGTCTCGCTGGATCAGTAATTGGAGGATACATCGTGGGCTTCTCGCAGTTATTGTTAACGAGACTTACAGGAAGTACGGTCTACGGTTTTGCATTTCCACTAATTGTCATGGCAATATTCTTGCTGATATGTCCAAGAGGCATAGGAGAGCTTATCGATAAGTTAGTAATCTATAGAAAGTCTCTAAAGAAGGCGTAACCATGTCCGCGATAATATCATTCTTAGAGTATCTTGCTATAGTATTTGGAATATATTCGTTAGTAGTAATTGGCCTAAATCTCGAAGTTGGCTACGCTGGCATACCTGACTTTGGCAAGGCAATGTCGTTTGGCCTTGGAATGTTAGCAATATATCCAATATGCTACAAGCTAATACCATACTTTAACACGAATCCGCTACTGTCTATAGCTCTCCTGGTACTGATACTGATACTTAGCTTTGTAATAGGATTTGTGACAGGTTTCATAGTAACAATACCTGCAATAAGACTAAAGGAGGACTATCTTGCCATGTACTTACTTGGTGTTGCTGTAGCAATAATATGGGTATTACACTACGAAGTTTACAAGTCTGCAGCAACTGGAAACTACTTTATAGGTATCCCGAGCCTGTACAAGTGGGCAGGTGCTAACTCTGATGCTGCCTGGGCTATAACTATGCTTGTTGTAACGTTCATAACACTTGCTCTTGTACAGAAACTCTGTACATCACCGTTTGGTAGAATCCTAAAGGCGATTAGAGAGAATGAGCTTGTAGTTGAGACTTACGGTAGAAACGTAATTTTATTCAAATTGATAACAATGGGAATAGGTTCCGGAATAGTAGCTATGGCAGGTGCATTATATGCCCTATGGAGATCTGTAGTATCAATCGATGTATATGCTCAGTTATACTGGACATTTATTCCATGGCTTATCATACTGCTTGGAGGCCTTGGTAACATGTATGGAGCAGTAGCTGGAGCTTTCATCTACGCGCTCTTTGAATGCATATTTAGAACATATTTAAGTGCCATAAGACTTCCATTAGGAATAGTTGTATCGCACCTAACACTCTGGTTTGGATTTGGAGTAGCAATGTTGTTATTGATAATATTCAGACCTGAGGGAATCCTACCGGAAAAACCAATACTTACGAAACCTATAAAGAAGCTAAAAGAACTAAAACGAAAAGAAAGTAAAGAAAGACAAAAATAGCTTCTTAAACAATAAATAGTACTTATTCAAACTTTATCAATAAAAGTGACCTGTTTCTAAAACAGGGGTTAATAAGAGATTTTGTTAGCGTCTGAATGTTGTACATTTGGAGCCCCGGCCGGGATTTGAACCCGGGACCTGCCGCTTACGAGGCGGCCGCTCTGACCGGGCTGAGCTACCGGGGCGATATCATGCTTCGAGTTACGTATGGTTTTAAATATCTTACGCATAAGCTGTTACAGAAACGTTTAAAAATATAACGAAACCTTGAACCACGAGGTCGGCTGCGGCCCCGTAGCTCAGCCTGGATAGAGCGGCGGCCTCCTACCTCCGGTGATGGAGGGAGATAGCCGTAGGTCCCGGGTTCAAATCCCGGCGGGGCCGCCAGGCAAAACAAAGACAGGGTTCATCTTTCTAAATTTCTAATAACCAGTTCTTGTCTAAGTCAGGATAGTCCCAAGAATTTTCTTAGGCTATCGGTTTTTGGTTTTTCGAATATTTCATCGGCATATCCTGCTTCTACTACTCTTCCATTTTCGAAGAATATTACATACTCTGCTAACCTCTTAGCTTGTTCAACAGAGTGCGTAACGAATATTATTGATATTCTATCTTTCAACTTCATTATTGTTGACTCTATTATTCTAGTAGATTCAGGGTCCAGATGTGATGTAGGTTCGTCGAGGAGAAGAACCTCTGGATCTAGTGCCAGCGCTCTAGCAATTGCAAGTCTCTGTATCTGTCCACCTGATAGATTTGATGCAGGTGTGTGTAAACGATCCTTAACTTCATCCCAGAGATTTGCAAGTTTCAGTGCTTCCTCGACTTTACTTCTTATCTTTTTTGAGTCGTTTACCTTTTTAACAGACTTCAGTAGATATGCAATGTTATCATATATAGACATTGGTAATGCAATTGGTCGTTGAAGAACCATTACAACACGTGTACGTAATTGCTGAGCATCCATTTTGAATATGTCCTTATCTTTAAGATATACTTCTCCCTCTACCTTTACGTTGTATATTTCTATGACTCTATTTAATACTCGTAGGAACGTTGATTTACCAGAACCAGAACGGCCCATTATTACTGTGAGTGTACGTTCAGGTATGTCGATATCAATGTTCTTAAGAGCATGGACAAGGGTCTTTCCCTGTCTATACCAGACGTTTAATTTACGTACTCTAAATAGCGCATCCGCCACGGCTATGCAAATTCTGCACCCCTTTTAAGAATAACTTGGTGCACATTATTGGTCACTATATATACGATGATTGAAAATATATATCTACATAAGCTACATGCATCGAAATATGTAAACTATAGAGACCTTTTCTGCATTAACAAGGTAATATTTAAATCATGATGCAAACTATTGAGCGCGATGAATCGTAAAGTGATCATCGGATCAATAATAGCTATAGTGGTAATAGCAGGTATAGTGTACGGTTTCCTTAGCTATACTGGAGGCAGAAAAACGACAACTGTAAGTAATGTTACAAATCCTGCTTTAGCGTCATTGTTGAAAATTGGTGGTGCGACATTCCCTGCCATACAGTTTACAGAGGAGTGGATTCCCAAGTTCGAGAGTAAGTACCACGTTGAAGTTGAGTATTCACAAGTCGGTAGCGGTGCAGGAATTGCGGGCTTCATTGCAGGATTATACGACATCGCACTTCACGATCCACCAATGCCACCATATGACTGGGAGAAGGCTGTCCATGAGTATGGTCCAATACTGGAGTGTCCAACAGTTGTGGGCTCTGTCGTTGTGATATATAACATACCTGGCTTGGAGGGAACACTCAACTTAACGGGACCAGTATTGGCCGATATCTTCCTTGGAAAGATAACAAACTGGTGCAATAAGAACATACTGAGGTATAACCCCGGTCTCGAGCCAATATGTAAGAAGCATAACTATGACATTCCTATACGAGTTGTTGTCAGAGCAGAGGCTAGTGGAACAACGTACATCTTCACAACGTACCTCAGCTTAGTGTCGAAAGACTTTGCACAGGAGATAGGCCCAAGCTTTAAGCCAAATTGGGAGGCTGTATGGCTCAGAAATGCCCACAGAATAATTGGTACTAAAGCTCCTAGGAATGCAGGTGTTGCAAGGATTGTAATGAGCACAAAGTACGCTATAGGATATGTGGAATGGTCATATGCACTATTTCAGCATCTTCCTGTAGCTGCACTCCAGAATCCTCTTGGTCAGTTCGTTAAGCCAACTGCAGAGAGTATAATAAAAGCCTTAGAGGGAGCAATAAAGCTTGGAGTACTTAAGAAGTTTGATCCTCTTAAGGATCTTGCAAAGCTTGGAGTTGTAAAATGGTTCATGAATGTGCCTGCTAACGGTGCCTATCCTATAGTATCTTTCTCGTTCCTAACAGTGAGACTACACTATCCTAGGAGTCAGCTAGGCAAGGCGCTGGCAATCTACTACTTCCTGAAGTTCATATGGATAGAGGATCCTCACTATGTGAAAGGGTACCTTCCTGTTCCTAAGGAAATCAGAGAGCTGTGCTTTAACGCTCTCAGGACGCACATGATGATCGATAATGAGCCAATAACTAAATTTGCAAAGAACTAACAGTATCACTGAAAAACTTCAAATACTCCTACACATGCGCATGAAACTTCCCTCAAAAGTGGCAGTATTTCTTGCAATTCCATGCCTCATATCGCTTGGTCTTGTACTGTATTTCCTGCTTACCTTAGTGGTATATTCTATTCCTGCATTTGTAACAGGAAGCCTAGTGAGATATAGTGCAACTTTACCTTCAATCTACGGTTCGCTTGTGGTATCGACAATTGCTGTCCTGATAGCGGCTTGTTTCTCTATTGCAGTTGCCATATGGGTAAATGAGTTCCTGCCCCCAATAGCGGAGCATGTAGTATCGACAATAATAGACATGATGGCTGCATTTCCAACAGTAATATTCGGACTATGGGGTCTAACCGTATTTGCACCATACTTCAGGACTTACATCGAGTATCCACTCTACAGGTACCTCGGCTTTCTTCCACCTTTCTCATACCCACCCACTCAGCTACAGTCAGCACTGCTTGCAGGAGTAGTCCTGGGCATAATGGTTACGCCCTTTGCAACGGCAGTCATAAGGGAAGCCTACAAAGCTACGCCAATCGAGCTACGTGAGACAATACTTTCTCTTGGTGGTGGAAAGTGGGAAGTTGTTAAAGTAACATTACTTAACATTCGTGAAGCAATAATTGGTGGACTCACACTAAGCTTTGGTAAAGCTATTGGCGAAACTGCAGCCGTTGCAATACTCATAGGCGGTGTAGCATGGTTCTGTCCACTTACAGCACAGTGTACTGCTATCCCTGTAGTAATAGTAAATAATATTCAATATGCAATGATCCAGCCGAAGCTGATGAACATACTTGCTGGCCTTGCATTGATACTATTCGTACTTGGCGGCTTACTACTATTCATAATAAAGAGATTTGTTCGAGGTGCAGGACTATGAGAGTGAAGGACGCTATTCTAGCAATATTAACATCGCTTGCATCAGGCATACTTCTAGCACTGATCCTGTGGATATTGACGTCCATATTCATTGAAGGACTGGTGCCATTTCTCAAAGAGGGTCTTGGTGTCCTTATCGAAGATCCCATCATAGCTCCATCGAAGCACTTTGGAGGAATTGGACCTATGCTATATGGAACATTTGTAATAGTAGGATTTAGTGTCCTCATTGGTCTGCCCATAGGATTCTTCACAGGACTTTTCCTGTACGAGATGTCAGAGACAAGGCTAGCAAAGCTTTGTAGATCCTTCCTAGACATGCTAGTTGAAGCTCCAACAGTATGTTATGGACTTGTAGTGTACCTAACATTGATACTGTTCACAAGAACGGAGGCGGCAATATTCAGCTCACTGTGTCTCGTGTTTATACTAGTCCCATACGTAGCAATACAGACATGCGACGTCTTGAAGACGCTTCCTCCTGAACTTAAAGAGACATGCTATGCTCTTGGTCTGAGTACATGGCAGACACTTCGCGTTCTACTGAGATCATGTTCACGTGCTCTAGTAGCAAACATAATGGTTAGCATAGCTAGAATACTTGGAGAAACTGGTCCACTCCTGATAACTGCCTTGCAGTATGCAAGATGGGGTCCCTGGATATTTAATCCATTTACAAGAAATGCACCAGCATTAACAACATTCATATACTTTGCCGCATTTAGTCCATTCAAAAATGTTGAAATTCTAGGATGGGCTGCTTGTCTTGTGTTAACTGTCCTTACAATGATGTTGTTTATAATTGCTAGGGTACTAATAGGTAAAAGATCTTGAAAACCAATGACATTTTTCTACGGTTTAACTCTTCTTATGTCCCTTGGGAATGGTACAGCATCTCTAATGTGGTCTAGACCACAAATCCACATTACAAGTCTATCTACTCCAAGTCCAAATCCTGCATGAGGTACTGAACCATACCTTCTCAAATCGATGTACCAGTAGTAGTCCTCTGGTCTCAATCCAAATTTTCTAATCTTATTGATGAGTTCCTCGGGATCTTCTATTCTCTCTCCTCCTCCGATAATTTCCCCATATCCTTCAGGAGCCAGTACGTCTACGGAGAGTGTTCTTCTTGGGTCATTTGGATCATTCTTGTGATAGAATGCCTTAATTTCTTCAGGAAATCCGTACAGATGTATTGGAGTGTCAAACTTCTGCATTAATGCACGTTCCTCGTCAGCACCTAAATCGTCGCCCCATTTCACGTTAAGACCCATCTTCTGCAACATTTCAATAGCCTCATCATATGATACACGTGGAAATGGAGGTTTAACAAGCTCGAGCTTCTCGACATCCCTCCCAAGTACTGAGAGTTCTTCTAATCTTTCATCAAGAACCTTCCTGATAACATGCGTTATGAGCTCTTCACATATGTTCATTATATCGTTAAGTCTAGCCCATGCAACTTCTGCCTCTGCATGCCAGAATTCTGTTAAGTGTCTCCTTGTCCTTGATGGCTCTGCTCTAAAACTTGGAGCAACAGTGTACACTTTCTCAAGCGTATAAATCAGAGCCTCTAGGTAAAACTGAGCACTCTGTGTTAAGAATACGTCATCCCTGTCGAAGTATTTCACAGGAAAGAGTGTGGCTCCGCCTTCAACAGCAGCAGAAACGAATATTGGACATTGCACTTCGTAGAAGCCTCTACTCCTGAAGTACTCATGTATAGCCTCGAATACAGTATGACGAATCCTCAGCACAGCCCACATTTTTCTACTCCTGATCCATAGGTGACGCACATCGAGCAGATACTCACTGTCTGCTTGAGCAGCAGATGGGTTAATTGGAAATGGCTCGCCAACAAAATACCATAGTACATTGCTGACATGAACCTCCTTTCCACCAGGTGCACGAGGCTCCTCTTTGACAACTCCCTCAACTATAATCGATGACTCTATGTTTAATTTAGTCGCTATATCGTATGCAGAGGGATTATCTTTTGAAAATACGAGCTGTATAGTGCCCTCAGAGTCTCTCAATATTACGAATATCTTATCTTTAAATTCGCGCTTTCTGTAAACCCATCCCCTCAGTACTACGATATCTCCGGGCTTTGCATGTTGCACAACATCCTTTGTTGTCTTAACAGAGTACACGTGAGGGATAGATTATGAGAGGTAAAAAGTGTTTTTAAACAAGACACTACTCCTGGGAAGGAGTCTCAGTATATATCTCGCTTACCACAAGATTCACGTTATGTATTGGGCATTTCTCTGATGCTGTTGCGCCAACGTGATCTCCCTCTCTAAATACCCTTCTAAGAGTGTAGTCACAGTATGGACATTTTAGCACTGTCACAGCTCTCCCTACCGCGGTCTCGAAGCTTACAAACATGGTCTTCCTCATGAACATGTAAGTGACAAAGATTAGCACAAACATTATAGACAGTGAGAGAACCATGAAGAGGACATAGAGTTCTGTTATAGATATCACTGAGCTACACCTATGGTATTTCCAACTCCTATGAATAAAACTTCTTCGCCTTCCTTCGCAACTTGTTCAATAATCTTACAAACTTTCTCAACAGCTTTCCCAGTAGCTTCAGCAATATCCTTTGTCATTAATGTTAATGCTTCAGGCATGCTCATCTTTATCAGGACAGCGTAGATCGGTATACCGTACCTCGTAGCTAAGGTCTCGATGTTAAACTTCTCAACGCCTATACCTCCAATTGCAACGCCTATACCCTCAGTTATAGTGCCTGTCTTCTCTCCTTCAAGTTTGAGAGCAGCATCTACGGTAATTATTGCACGTGGCTTAACACCACATCTCTCTATCAGGTATATCACGGCGTCATCAAGCCTTCCTGTAGTTGAGCCGGGTCCCAGAGCCTTTATGACATATACGATTCTTCCCTTGTAGATACATTTTGCTATGTATGTATCTTCTATCGAATGTTTAATTTCTTCAACACATTCACATTTCTCATGAAGGAACTTATATGCTGTTAATGGACCTGCACTGTCTCCAATGGGCTGACCTTTTA
>CAYPXK010000083.1:0-1730 GCA_964414695.1 uncultured Thermoproteaceae archaeon
CGATAAATGTTGTATAAGCTTCTCAATGTCTTCATGTCTCGATATGTCGATTTTAATAAACTCGACCATGGGATCATTAAGGAGATGTTTGATATTTTCCAAAGTTCCGCTATATAGATTGTCTACAATAACGATTTTCTCCAGTCCAAGACTATTCTTATAATTGTAGAGAACCTCGACAGTTGCTGAACCTATGAAACCTGCACCGCCTGTAACAATGACACAACGCAACATCTAACACACGTCTAGTAGCGAGTGTACACAACTCTAAATATATCACTTTACTTCGTTAGGAAGAACATATGTTCCTCCTAAAGCCGAGAATAATCTTATGATGTGTATTGGACTACCTCTAAGTATCTAAAAGGACGAAATTTCTGAAATTAGCTTAGATAGGTGCTGCGCTTGACAAAGTACCGATGTAAGGACTTGCGGTAAAAACCCTAGAGGGGGGGTTAGTTTTTAGATTGGGTATTCGAAGTTTGTTTCTGCTTCTCGTAGTGGTGGCCATTTTTTGTCTTTTTCACTTAGTATTACGTTGTCTTTGATTGGCCATGGTATTCCTATTTCGGGGTCGTCCCATCTTATGCCGCGTTCGTGTTGTGGTGAGTATTCTTTTGTTACGAGGTACATTACTAGGCTTTCTTCAAGTGCTTGAAATCCGAATGCGAATCCTGGGGGTACCCATAGTAGTCTTGGCTCGTCGCTGGATAGTTCAACTGCGACGTATTTGCCGAACCATGGTGATCCCTTTCTGATGTCTACAGCAACTGCAAAGACCCTACCGCGTAGCACTGTGAAGAGTTTTCCCTGCTCCATAGGCTTCAGCTGGTAGTGTAGTCCACGGACTACTCCCTTCTTTGAGAAGCTCACGTTTACCTGTACAAAATCCATGAATAATCCATTTGCCCAGAAGTCTGTCCTCTTGTATAGTTCCATGAAGAAGCCTCTCTGATCAGGAAATACTACAGGCTCTACAAGCATGACGTCAGGAATTTCAAGTCTCTTAAAGGACTTGAACGGCATGTAGTGAGGTATTCACAGTCACAGTAATAACTCTAATCTATACAATGTAGATAGCCTACATGAGGCAGCTCCTATGTTCTGCCCAGCTTCCTACGTAACATTCTTGCCTTATAGTATATCCTATCCACGTACTTTAGACTTTTGCGAACATTCAATATATGTTCTAACACTTTTCCATCAACATCCTTAGGAATAGGTAAATCAAGCACATGAAGTACAGTTGGTGCAACATCAAGAATAGAGACCTCGTCAACATGTGTACCTGATCTAAAATATTCACCATATGCAATAAATATTCCATGAAGTCTATGACTACCAGTATGTCGTGGATTCAGTACACCTCTCCTATATATGAAATTAGCAGAGAAATCTTTAATAACTACACAGGCCCAGTCATCAATACCAATTATTAAATCAGGAAGCTCACTAACTTTGTCACCCCAGTACAATTCACTGGACTCCCACGCACTTATTCTTGTGTTAAACTCCTGCTCAGCTTGTTTAAGCTTCTCAATAATTTCTTCATGCATTCTTTCAAATATCTTATTTACATGCACCGCGCCGAAAGGTACAGTATAGTCATATATCACTACCTTACTCCTTCGAGTATCAATACTATACACAATACTTGAGGTTTTTCTAACTTGTTCACGAACACTTGAACGGACATGATCAGGCACAACAGTTTTCAATCTTAGAACCTT
>CAYPXK010000084.1:0-9132 GCA_964414695.1 uncultured Thermoproteaceae archaeon
GATACCTTAAACAGAACTGTGACATTGCAAAACTCGTATTTTCCAATGTAGCTATTGTAGAAGTATACTATGGTTGAGGCATACGAGGTTATTCCGGTGCTCGTGTTACATGTACGTGGTAGCTGAAGTACTGTAGCTCTATATAGCTTACTGCTGCCATAGCGAGGGCTTATAATTATGTAACATGAGTGTAGATATATTGAGATACAATACTTTCTGCTATCTATATATCCTGCAATTATTGATTTTAAATATTCTACAGTGTTAGTATTAACGTGTCCGGTTTCCACGTACTGTTTAATAATGGTCTTTAGACAGTTAGTGAATGCTGGGTTTAACATTAGGCGAGAAAGTAATAGTGATGATTTTATTGCAACTGTCTCAGGGGGTTTAAGATAAGCTACGGTATATAGCATCAACATTACTATTAACACAACTGCAACAAGTGCAGCAAATAGGAAATCTATGGAGAGGTTCATCCCCTAGATATGGTCACTATGCCGAACATATCACCCCTACGCACTAGTGACGTGTAAGGTATGAAAGTCACTGGTGTTCCTGCAGGTCTACAGGTCCCGTCAGGATAGAGCACAAGTGTGTAATTCTCGAATAATGACGGTACTAAGACCTCCTGAACATATATGGATGTTCTTGGCCAGTAGATGCATCCTGTAGGCCATATTACCACTGTCCTGGGCCTAGACCAGGGCGGCGCGATTACAATCTCCAACAGTGATGGTAGCTTCACATACGTATAGTTCATGAAGAATGGACCTTCCTGAACTATTGTGACCGTTATGTTTCTCATCGATGTGACATATATGATATACGCACTTCCTGATGAGAATAGTGGCGTTATCGTAACCATTCCCTGTGAAAATATCAGTGCAATTGGCGCAGGTGCAGGAGGCTTAGGGATCAATGAAATTACTAAGAAGATTATCATTAGAATAAGTGCAATAAACCCTGTCAATACAATAACATCCCCAATCATGTTATCCCCCTACAGCACTCTTCAGGAAAGATGCAAGCACACCTGACTGTATGGCTACATAGGACATGAACGTGAACAGCAGTGTTGACAGACCCATCCACAGTAGCGCCTCGGCAAGTCTTCCATATCTTGCGAAGCCTCCTGCAAAACCTGACAGTGCTACAAGTATGACACCACACATCATTACATAGTTCATAGGTGGCACCGTTATCACAAACCCGATGCCGGCAGCGGACAGCGATGTCGTTGGCAAGATTTTAGACGTCACATAAGTCACTAAGCTGAATGCTATGGATAGCACAAGTGGCATTATGAAGCACAGTGTGGCCCATATTCCAATTGTTGCAGATCTGTAAGTTTCATAGGTTTCATATATTTTACTTAATCCATCAGCAAGAACTTTATATGAAAGTTCTGTTACACCAACCTCAGAGAAGTCCTGTAGACACTTTAAGACAACTGCAAGAGGTAGATAATCTCTGAACTTTGTTGCAAAATCTACGTTCACATTATCTAGATAGGGATTAAATAGACGCTTAAGACTAAGTGGAGCTGTTCTCAAAGCCTCACCTAGCGCACGTGCAACATTTATTGCACGTGCCTCACGTATACGGTCGTACAGCGTCGTCAGGACACGTGGCAGAGCTTCCATGATTTCATCAATTAGCTTCGCCTCATCTCTCCTGATCAGATAGCCCAAGACTCCGCCAATTCCAATGGCTATGCCAACACCAACCCACGCTGCTTGATGCATCAGGTAGGAGGCTACTAAACCTATGAGACTGACAACAATCGTCAGACCAAGTCCAGGAAGGTAAGGAAGCACTTTTGGAAAGTACTTCGGAGTCTTGACCACCGTTATCATGACTATCATAAAGGTCATAACTATGGAGAACAGTATAGTTCCCTGAAGGGCGCCACCTGAGCCCATGAAATACGACACAAGCGACAGTATAGGCATGACAATGTATATGCCCAGGATCATGCTGTTTATTAGTTCAGTAAAGTTTCGAAATTCTAATGCACGTTTCTCAAGCATTGTCTCAAATCTAAGGAGCGCCTTCTCTACAGTTGATGGAGATGCACCTTCAACATCTATTAGAGTTAATAAACGTTCAATATTTGGCGGTGGCCTTGCTGAGAAGGCCCTCGTCACTTTACTTAATATCGTGCTAAAACTACTCACGAATCGACTGATTATCTCTCGACTTGAACTTAGTTTAGATGCATAGGCAGTAATTATTAGATATGCAAAATCTTCCTCATCTGTAGGAACACCACCTATTGTAAATAAAGGCAGTGCAAAATATATACCAACTGCAAGTAATATTATCATCAATATTATTGAGAGAGGACGAAGAATTGTTAATGAAGGAAATAGTGGCTGCAGGAAGGACAGCACTATATAGAGTATACCTGCAAGCGTGGGCATGACCGTTATCCCAATGATTGCTCTGATGACTCTCCTTCTGGCGACTGATAAGGGTATGCCCTGCTCAAAGGCTACTTTCTCAGCAAGTGTCTCTATAAACGACATTTAAACCTCGTTAAAGCACACCGATGGTCTAGATATTAAATCTAAGGTGGCTGCCTATGCTACGTTGCATCTGACATTCCTAACACATATGTAGAGTGTGACCTCGCCAAAGCCTTTACACACTATGTATATTAGACGTCTGTGCTCAATGGCGTAGGGTCTCAGTGGAATTACATGAATGTCTATAATAGTTGGAATTATAGAACATGGAATTGTAAAATATACTGGAGGCGCCTTAACTCGAGTACATCTATAATATGTGACGCATCGAATAATAGATCCAGCACGAATCTGTGCAAGTTCAGGCACGATAGTGTAGTTGTTCAATATTAACATTATCGATGTGACATTATAGGGAATGTATAATACCACGTGATGTATTTTAGTAATTATAAGACGCACAATCCTCTTTGATACCTGTATATCAATGCTATCATTTACAATTATGGAAAACAGTTCTCCATTACAAGAACATTCCCTGACTTTACCTAAGGTACAGCTACATTTCTGAGGCATCTTTACGAACGGTGAAATTACTATGGAACTTAAGTACCATCTGTCTGTGTAATATTTGTACACTATGTTCAGTGGAGGTATTCCAAAGATTTCATATATACTTAACTCAACTACTGCTGCGTTGTCATTCTTTACAAAAAGTGTTGCAGGTGTTACAATTTTCATTAACTGATAATTATCGGCTATGTAGTTAGCTAGCTGTTTTGCAGTATCGTAGGCTGTTATCAATGCTGCAGTTTTCGTAATATATGTGAACCATGCTAAGGCAAGTCCAGCGATTACTAAGCTTGCAATTATTATGAGGAGGAATGATATGCCATAGCTAGCCATTAGGGTTCTACTCGAATTCTATAGTTGCTGGGGGTTTAGGTGCAACGTCATAGCCAACTGCTCTTACACTAGGACAGTTAGAGAATATTTTACTTGCAATTTCCTGGAGTTTTGAAATCGGTATCTTTGCAACTCGTGCAGTCATGAAGTTGCTTGTTAATACTGCTCTAACTGCTACGTAGTATTTTCCTTCGGCTCTCTCATCGATGTTATATATGACATGTGCAATGTCAGGTCTTCTAGATGTTATGTAGCTGTAGACCCTGTAGAGAACGTCTTCAGGAACCTCACCAACAACAAGTGCTATTGGTCCGTAAACTCGTGAGTCACCTTTAACACCTGTAGCACGAACACCTTTGAATAGGTATACTTTCACGTTCGTTAAGCCAAGCTTCTCACGAAGTAGAGAAGTCAGCTCAGGATCTTCTGTACGCTCATCTTCCCATATTGCGGCAAACCACTGACTAAGACCATGTCCCTCAAGTTCCTTCTCAACGATGTCATGCGCAACTTTGAGTGTCATGAGCTTATCCTCGTAGACTTTACCTACGCACCTGACGAGCAGCCCCGGTCCAGGAAATGGTTGTCTGTACACGATTTCATCAGGTATGCCAAGCGCCTTCGCTACCTGCCTTACCTGATCCTTATAGAGCTCGCGTAAGGGCTCAACAACCTTGAAGCCAAACTCCTTCTCAGTATCAATGCCGATCTGTTGTAAGACATTGTGCTGTGTCTTTATGCCACCACGCGTCTCAATCCAGTCAGGTGCGATTGTTCCCTGCACAAGCCAGGTACATCCACGTTCCTTAGCTAGTCTCGCAAGTACTGTATAGAAGACTTTTCGGAAAGTCTTCCTCTTCTGTTCAGCATCCTCGAGGCCAAATAGTTCTCTATAAAATTCGTTTTTCACATCTACGAGCTCTATTGATGGTATGACCTTCCTTACGAGGGATACGACACGCTCAGGCTCGTTTAATCTCATGAATCCTGTATCCATGAAAAATGCGTAGAGTCTCTCACCAATTGCACGATATACAAGAGTTGCAGCAGTTGTAGAATCTACTCCACCGCTCACAGCAGCTATTGCACGGTCAATGTTCAGTGAACGTATCTCCTCTATTACACGTCTAATAAATTCCCCGGGATCGAAGCCTACAGACACGGACAGTGTCGAACTTGCGGACTTAAGAACATAACTGATACACGGTCAGGCTCGCCCATCGGTCATCACATTATCAGACACCAACGCGGTCTTCATCCCACGGTTATGAAACTCTGAGTAGGTTAAAAATTGGTCTCTCACGGTGCGTATCTTACCGTGCTCTGTCCACTGACAGAGGAGCCGTGTACGTACAGTGGCAGAAGGAGATTAACCGAATGTTTTGTTGACAAGTTTCGAAAAAAGTACTATAACATACCTGAGCTAGAGTATACTGCGCAAGAAATTGAAAAATACATAAGACACGGAGTGTACACAATAAGAGACTTACGACATAGTATAATGAAAATACTAACAGATAGCAGAGAGGACGTACAAGTACTTAAGGCAGAGTTATGCGGATTCTTTGATACATTTCCCTGCAAGCTAGCTCTACTAACACTTCTACTGAGAGAGATCACAAAATTAGATACAGACTTCCTACATCACATGAATTTTCTATATAAAAGCGGTGGTGCGGGACTTCGATCATTCATAAAGATAGCAATACAATATCCAATACATAAGATTAATGTATTAACAAGCCTTGTATTTGAGACCTGCACAACATTAGCTGACCTTCAGTTAAGCTCATCCTTAAGCACGCTACTTAAGCTCCTAGAGGAATCACAACGAACATACATCGCATGGTCTCTTCTACTCCAGCCCCTATACCTGCTGTACCTTGATTATAAATCCCGCAATGAACTTAGTGTACTTGATGTAGATTTAGAAGCGTTGTCTGAATCTTTTAAAGAGGAGCTTAACAGAAGCATAACGGAAATTGTATATTTAGAATACGAGAGAGCACCTGTCGAGAAACTGTATGCATTGCTACAAATTCCACATGAGATAATTAGGAAGCTAATGCGTGGAACACGCCTAAACATTGTAGTGTCTAGAAGCATTGATAGAGCACATTCATATGCGAAGTTGAAAAGCATGATAAATGAGTATGGTAAGGAGCTTAGAGAGCTTTTAAGCAGCGTTGAGCCAAGGTGTCTCCTATCTCCCTTTAGTATATACGTCATGTTGGGGACATATATTGAGTACAAGAAATTGTTAAACATTGATAGAGATAGCATATGTAAACAATATCTAAGTGATGAGTATAACTACACGTTCAGGATGTACATGCCCATAAACGCTGTTCTAGATGATTTAATGACAAAACTATGTGCAGAGCTTATGTTAACTCGTCAAGAGTACCTTTTCAAGTATCTAATATGTTCAGATGGAAATCTCTACGCACTTACGGAGATTGCAGACGTTAAAGAGATGCCTCTCAAACCTAGCTCAAGCATAATACCTCCAACGTTAATGGCTATCACGTTCATATACTCTTCAATACTCGATGTATTATCCTGGCTCTTTGATATGGCTGATGAAGATTTGTGGAACCTAAGACTAACATTGACGAAAGACGAGTCTCGTAGACGGTTCTTAATATCCTTCAAGACTTTTGTAGTTGATGAACTAAATGAAGTAACAGACCTAATGTATGATGTGCTCAAAGTATTTTATGTAGATGACAAATGTGAAAGCTATTATATCGAACTTCTAGAAAGAGTAAGGAAAATGTGTGAAGGTTCTACTAAGGTCGAATAAGGTCGTTTATAATATCTACATCGAACTTATCTACTTTCATTACATTTACAGCAAAGTTAAGTAACTTCTCCCTGACGTCCTCTGGATTCTCGGGATAGAATAGTGGACTTGCAATTACGATTGCCCTGAAGCTGAACCAGGGTTGGCACACTTTTAGCAGTTCTTCGTCTCCCGTCGCATCAATGTACGACTTTAGGAAGTCTCTAAACATGTCGGCAAACACTCCTGAAAACTTACCTGTGTCCAGTAGTGCGAACCATAGGTAGTTAGTTAGTAGGCAGGTCACGTCATCTGCAGGTTCGCCCCACTCACCTCGTGATCTGTCAAGTACAATGAGCTCCTTGTCTCTGAACCATATGTTAAATGGATGGTAGTCTCCATGTACTTGACTTAGTCTCCTGTAGTAGTCTCGCAGTTTCCATCTCCACATTGTTGCAAGTATCTCAACTTCTCGTAACTTGTCCATCATCTTGAAGTCAGGTGGATACGCAGAGTCCACTACACCCATGATCATCTCACCATGTCCTACCAGGTCACGTATTCTACGTAAGTACAATCTACGCATAGCCTCGTCTGGTCCTTGGAATTTAAGTGAATGAATGTCTACTAGATAATTCACTAGGATCTTTAATTTCTCCTTGTCATTATCTGTGAGAGATTTCCTAGATAAGATCTCTCGAAGATCCTCGATGTACGGTCTGCCAACAGCTTCCTCCATTAGAATGAAGAACTCTTCATAATCTCCAACACTATGTAAATCTCAGTATGAGTCTATGTATCCAACATCTATCGATTTTATATGTCTAGGAAGTTTATTGAAGTACTTATGAGCCATAAGCAGAACTTGAGCACGGTCAGCAGGATAGTCATGCCCAAATCCTCTTTCCCCCTTAAGGAACTTCAACACAAATCTTCTCTCTCCCTCACCTTCCACATCTACGACTATTCTCCAGGTCTCTGCATGCCATCCTGATCCAAGAAGTTCAAGGTTCTTCACACGTACAGGCTTTTTAAATACCGAGGTTAGGTAACGCTCAATCCTGTCTACAGATAGTGAAAACGACATTGTTCGAGACCCTCTGATGAGAAGACGCTCAGAGATTTAGCTTCTATGCCTCAATACAGGTCTCCTCACACCTCTTAAGCAGAGACTCGACACTTGTAAATATACGTGCTTTTATCTCCGCAAGTTTCTCACGCTGTTTCTTGACCTCCTCCTGTGCCTCAGAGATCCTCCTCCTAACTTCTTCAGGTGTTCCAGAGCCTCTTATTTTCCTGAGCTTGACAACCTCTTCAGGATCGAGCAAGTGCACGAATATGCCTCTTCTGAAGTGATCTGCAAGATACTTGTATGCTTCACGGAAGCTCATACCTTTCTCAAGTGCTAATTTCTCAGCAGACTCAGCTGAAGTTACGGGGAACTTTCTCGAATCTTCCAGGATCTTGTCAACGTTCAGCATAACCTTATTCACAAGGTCACGCAGGACCTTGATTGACGTTATTGCACTGTTAAGTATGCTCCATGCACATGGCGTTATCTCCTGAAGATCTAGATAGTAGCCTCTTCCTATACTGTGCAATATCGTAAACATGCTTGTGAGCTGACCAATTGCTTGTCCTGATCTTGCACGAAATATCTCAAGTGTCACAGGGTTCCTCTTGTGTGGCATTATGCTACTTGTTGCACAGTGCTCATCAGGTAGTCTAATGTAGTCAATATTTGGATGAGAGTACAACATTAAATCATTTACAAACCTCGTAAGCTCAACCAAGAGATTTACAATTATTGAGCAAGTTAATGTGAAATAACTTCTTGTATCAACCGCGAATATTGTACTCTTGACAATGTTACTAAACCCTAGGTCTCTAGCTTCTCTCTCCCTATCAATTGGTGCGAGAGTTCCAGCCATGGGACCAGAGCCAAGTGGAGATTTATTTACAACATCTTCAAGGACTTTTAATAGAAGTTCTATATGAGTATGAACACACTCATCGACTGAGAGTAGGTAATGGCCAAATGTCGTTACTTGAGCAGGCTGCGCATGTGTATATACAATGAATGGAGATTCTGCATACTCTGCAGCACGGTCGATCAACGTGCTCCTAAGCAGAAGAAGCTCATCAATTAGCTCGACAAGCTTCTTCCTTAATTTAAGTCTATGTGCAGTGACTACATGATCATTTCTGCTTCTTCCAAATCCAATCCAACCTGCAACCTCTTGACCAACCTTGTCTATTAGAAGCTTCTCCACTAGCTCATGTATGTCCTCATACTTCCTGACATCTTGACTTGACAATATCTCATTTAATTTTGATGAGATCTCTACTAAAGCCCTGTAGATCTTACAGAACTTGTCTTTTGAAATTACGCCTCCTCTATAGAGTTCGAACACATGTTCTATAAGTGTTAAAATAACTTCCTGAGCTATTTCACGGTCTGCATCTATGCTAGTTATGTAATCTGCTACAAGGTCTGTCGTTTCACCTAGCAGAGCCTCTCTGTACATCTAAATCTCCTCTTCCACAACCTACTCAAGAGAGGGTCTATATGCACCTTCCTCAACCTTCGTCAGTACAAGCCTGCGCTCCTGACCTTGATACCTGAACTTTATGACAAGCTTCTTAGGCCACTGAGAAGAGTCAATTTCCACAAGTTCAGCACCTATCCTCTTGACAAGATCCTCGGCAGCTTGCTTAACTTCTGACAGATCTTCAGGTGCTGTTATTGTTGTGTCTAGTTTAACTCCCTGCTTTATCAGGTTTGCCAGCTCCTCACGATCCTCCTCGTATGTCAGATCGTAGAATGAGCGTAGTTCAACGTTCTCACTCATAGCGTTTCAGGAGTCCTACCTCAGGTCTAATTAACCTATCTCGATGAGTCTCCGTATATAGAATGCATATATGTGGATATTACCTGCTAGGTTAATTAGACCTGTATACGTAAACGAT